>NZ_VFNL01000001.1:3000000-3300000 GCF_006715565.1 Microbacterium sp. SLBN-154 | reverse complement strand
GATCGCGTCGCGCGTGACCTGCGCAGGGTCGCCCTCGACCGACACGGCGGCGCCGAGCTCATCGGCCTCGAGCGGCTCGAGCGTCTGCAACTGCGACTCCAGGAGTGCCGACGGCATGAAATGCCCTGCGCGATGACGCAGCCGCTCGGCGACCCGGCCGCGGGTGCCGGTGAGGTGGATGAACGCGATGTCGGGGCGCTCGGCCCGGAGGGCGTCCCGATATGCGCGCCTCAGCGCCGAGCAGGCGATGACGGTGGCCGGCTGGTCGACGTCGGCGAGGCGCGCGGCGACGCGCGCGAGCCAGGGCCAGCGGTCGTCGTCGGTGAGCGGCTCGCCGCGCGCCATCTTCTCGCGCGCGGCGTCGGAGTGCAGGTCATCGGCATCGACGAAGGGAGCACCCAGGGCGGCGGCCAGCGCGATGCCCACCGTCGTCTTGCCCGCGCCGGATACACCCATCACAATGACGGGGGAGTGCAGGGCAGAACTCACCAGTCGTGCACCGTCCCATCCAACAGTCGGTTGTAGGGCAGGTACGCCCGCTCGTAAGGGTACTTGCCCGCCTCATCGACATCGAGTTCGACCCCGAGACCCGGCTGGTCGCCGGGATGGAGGTACCCGTCGGTCCAGGTGAACGACTGCTGGAAGACCTGGTCCGTCTTCGCGCCGTGGGTCATGTACTCCTGGATTCCGAAATTGTGGATGGCCAGCCCGAGGTGCATCGCAGCCGCCATGCCCACCGGGGAGATGTCGGTGGGGCCGTGCATGCCCGACTTGATCTGGTACATGGCGGCGTAGTCGAGGGTCTTCTTGAGGGGGGTGATCCCGCCCATGTGCGTGACGGCGCCGCGGACGTAGTCGATGAGCTGGTCGCGGATGATGTCCTTGAAGTCCCAGATCGTGTTGAAGATCTCACCGATCGCGAGCGGGGTGGTCGTGTGCTGGCGTACCAGGCGCAGCGCCTCCTGGTTCTCCGCCGGTGTGCAGTCCTCGAGCCAGAACAGGTCGTAGGGCTCGAGGTCCTTGCCCAGGCGCGCCGCCTGGATCGGCGTCATCCGGTGGTGACCGTCGTGGAGGAGCGGAATGTCGGGTCCGAACTCGTTCCGCACCGCTTCGAACACACCGGGGAGGTGGTTCAGATATGCGCGCGTGTCCCAGTCCTCTTCGACCGGCTTCGCGCCGCGGCGAGCCGGCTCATGGTCGTAGCGCACGGTCGCATCGCCCACGTCGGCGCCCTGAGCGGCGATGCCGTAGATGGCCTTCAGCGTCGGGACGCCCGTCTGCACACGGATCGCCTTGTATCCCTGCTCCTGGTGCGCCCGGATCGAGTCGAATAGCTCCGGCAGCTCCTTGCCCGACGCATGCCCGTACGCCATGAGCCCGTTGCGGCTCGCGCCGCCCAGGAGCTGATACACGGGCATCCCGGCCGCTTTGGCCTTGATGTCCCAGAGCGCCATATCGACCGCCGCGATGGCTGCCATCGTCACGGGACCCCGCCGCCAGTACGCCGAGCGGTAGAGGAACTGCCACGTGTCTTCGATCTTCGAGGCGTCGGCGCCGACGAGGAGCGGCACCACGTGCTCGCTGAGGTAGGTGACCACGGCGAGTTCCCGACCGTTCAGCGTCGCGTCGCCCAGGCCCGTCAGGCCGTCGTCGGTGGTGAGCTTGAGTGTGACGAAGTTTCGGTCGGGGCTGGTGACGATGACGTCGGCCTTATCGATGAGCACGGGGTCGTCCTTCCGGTTCTGAGGAGGGGAGCGGGGAGAGAAGAGCATCGGATGCCGCGGCGACGGCCGTGATGAGATCGGCATCGGCTCGCAGGCGAGGGTCGAGCAGCTCGAGCAGCCCCGCGACGAGGGTCGCCGTGTCTCGAGAGCGGTCGAGCACCGCATCGATGGCGGGGCGGAAGGCATCGGCGTCACGGCGGCCGTGTCGCAGTTCTGCGATCCATGTCGCCAGCACCGCCACGCAGCCCTCCGGCATGCGTCCCCGCCCACGTTCGGCGCGGAGGACCGGCACGACCCGGAAGCGCAGCTTGCTCGTCGTCTCCGCGGCGATCTGGTCGAGAAGATGCACGATGCGCGCGTTGGCGAAGCGGTCCTCCAGCGACGCCCGGTACGCCGGGAGGTGCAGGTCGGGTGCGCTGAGCAGTTCTGCGACCGTATCCCACCACTGATCGAGCTGGACAGTGATGACGGGGTCGGCGACGGCCTCGGCGACGGTGGTGTGACCCCGCCGCCGCCCGCAGACCGCGAGCAGCGTGTGCGCGCCATTGAGCATCCACAGCTTCCGTCGTTCGAACGGAGCGATGTCGTCGACGAAGCGGACGCCCGAGCGCTCCCACAGCGGGCGTCCCGCGGGGAAGTCGCCCGCGATGATCCACTCCGAGAACGGTTCGGTGACCACCGCGCCTGCGTCGACGAGCCCGGTGCGATCGCGGAGCTCAGCGAGGTCGTCGGGGGTCGTGGCCGGCGTGATCCGGTCGACGACCGAGGACGCGAAGGCGACGGTGTCGACGATCCACTGGCGCAACTCGTCGGACACCGCGCCGGCGATGTCCGCGACGGCCCGGGCGACCACGTCGCCGTTGGCGGGCATGTTGTCGCACGGCAGGACCGTCAGAGCGCCCGCCCCGGCCGTCATCCGTGCCTCGAGGGCGAGGACGAGCCGTCCGAGGGCGGTCGTGACGCCCGGTTCGCCCCGACCCTCCCGCCATGCGCGCAACGCGGCGATGTCGGCAGCGGTGGCGGCGTCGTCCAGATCGACGCGGCCGGAGGAATCCAGTCGGTAGCCCGCCTCCGTGACGGTGAGGGTGACGACGGCGACACGAGGATCCCTGCCGTAGGTGCGCAGAAGAGGGAGGTCGGCGCCGTCGCTCGGGGCGACGAGATGGCGGATGACGACGAGGTCGTCCTCGTCGGATGAGCGCACGAGGACGGTGTACAGCCCCTCCTGCGCTGCGAGCACGTCGGCGGCGGTGGAACTGCGGCCGGTGAACGAGGCGTAGCCCCAGGCGTTGTCAGGATCGGACGCCGCGGTGTGCCACAGCTGGTGCGAGCGATGGAACGCCCCGAGCCCGAGGTGCAGGAGGCGCACCGGCGGGCGGGCCACGACCTCACCGGTGACCTGCCCCAGGGTCGTCGAGGTGAGGACGAGGGGTTCGGAGGTCGGCCGCGATGGAGACGGCACGGTGGTCACAGCTTGAACGCCCGTCGCGGGATCGCGTCGTGCAGGTCGACGGCGATGCGCTCCGCCTCGGCGATGCGCAGGCGTTGCTCGGAGACGAGCCGTGCGAGGTAGGCGGCGTCGGTGCGCCGGGCCATGTCGTGACGTGCCGGAATGGACAGGAACGCGCGGGTGTCGTCGATGAAGCCCGAGCCGCGGTAGAACCCGGCCGTCTCCACGGTGGCCGCGCGGAACCGCGCGGCGCTGTCGGGGGCGTCGAGGAACCACCAGGGTGCCCCGATGAAGACCGAGGGATAGAACCCGGCGAGAGGTGCGAGTTCACGGGAGAACGTCGTCTCGTCCACCGTGAACAGGACGAGGTGGAACCCCTCCGCTGTGCCGAAGCGCTGCAGCAGCGGACGCAGTGGTTCGACGAACCTGGTGGCGACCGGGAGGTCGTGCCCCCGGTCGGGACCGAAGGCGTCGAACGTCGGCGAGTGATGGTTGCGGAAGACGCCGGCGTGGATGGTCATCACCAGGCCGTCCTCGGTCGACATCCGCGCGGACTCGAACAGCATGTGTGCGCGGAACAGTTCGGCCTCGCCTGAGGAGAGCTCCCCCTTGCGTGCGCGATCGAAGAGGGCGGCCGCGTGAGACGGATCGATCTCGGCGGTCACCGCCGAGAGGACTCCGAAGTCCGCGGAGGTCGCACCCTGAGCGACGAATCGACGGCGGCTCTCGCGCAGACCGTCGAGGTAGCCCTGGTAACCGTCCCGATCGACCGTGGCGACGAGCCGTTCGACGCGGTCGTTCCAGCCCGCTCCTGTCGGGTCGAGGTACGCGTCGGGACGGAAGGTCGGGCGCACCACGGTGCGCACGTCGGGGTCGGCAGCCAGGGCCTGGTGGGCGTGCAGCGGATCCAGAGGATCGTCGGTGGTCGCGAGAACCTCGATGTCGAAGCGCTCGAGGAGCGCTCGAGGGCGCATGTCATCGGCCGACAGGGCTTCGCTCAGCGCGTCGAAGAGCGTATCCGGGTCGCCGTCGCCCGGCAGTCGCTCCATCCCGAAGACGTCCTCCAGGGTGCTGCGCAACCAGTAGCCCGAGGCCGTCCCCGCGAACAGGTGCCACCGCTCGCAGAAGAGGCGCCAGATCTCCCGCGCTTCGGAGTCCGAGATCTCCTCCTGCCCGATCGCGAGGGACGCGAGGTCCACCCCATCGGCGTGCAGCAGCCGGGTGACGTAGTGGTCGTCGCGGATGAGCAGCGTCGCCGGATCGCGGAACGGACGATCCGTCGCGAGCATCCCGGGGTCGACGTGGCCGTGAGGCGACAGGATCGGCAGATCGGCCATCAGCCGATACAGCTCCTCCGCGACCCGGCGGGTCGCCGGGTCGGAGGGGAGCAACCGTCCTGTGCTGACGGAGGTGAGGGTCACGGTGATGTCCTTGCGATGTCTGTCGATGGCGTCAGTCGGTGGCGGCAGCGAGCCAGCGGGCCCGCAGCTCGTGGGCGGCCGCCTTGGGGCGCCGATCGCGCGTGAAGACGCCCTTCTTGTTCCCGTCGACCCGGATCACGCCCTGCGAGGTCTGGAAGTCGGCGAAGTTCCACACGTGCTCGCCGATCACCGCGTCGACACGGTCGAAGACCTCGTGGTACGTGCGCAGCAGAGCGACCTGGAATTCCTCGCTCCAGGCCTGCACCCCCACCGCATGCAGTCCCGCGAGGGTGTCCGCGCCGTACTCGGTGATGATGATCGGCTTGCCGAACGTCGACTCCCAGCCGCGCAGCTCGGATTCCAGACGCTTCGCGGCGAGCTCGAGATCGGCCGTTTCGTTGTACCAGCCGTAGTAGCGGTTGAGGCAGATGACGTCGAAGAGGTCGGCGAGACGGTCATTGTGGAACTGACCCCGGTATTCGTTGGCGTACGTGAGGGGCCGTGACGGATCGAGCTCACGCGCCAGGGAGACCAGCGGCTCGAAGTACGACCGCGCGCCCTCCTCGACGGACTCGGGCTCGTTCGCGATCGACCACATCACGACCGAGGGGTGGTTCTTGTCGCGGGCGATCAATTCGCGGATGCCGCGGGCATGCGCCTCGCGGGTGCGGTCGTTGAACATCGTCGGCGAGAAGGACGCCTGGGTGACCGCGCCGTGGAATCCGCCGCCGAGTCCGAGATTCAGGCCGACGGCGGCGGTCTCATCGATCACGACGATGCCGTGGCGGTCGGCGTAGTCGAGGAACTCTTCGGCGTAGGGGTAGTGCGAGGTGCGGAACGAGTTCGCGCCCATCCATCCCATCAGCGCGAAGTCGTGCACCATGAGGGCGTTGTCGAAACCGCGCCCGCGGATCGCACTGTCTTCGTGCTTGCCGAAGCCGCGGAAGTGGAACGGCTCACCGTTGATGAGGAAGCGTGCACCCTCGACCCGTACCGAGCGAATGCCGATGGGCAGGTCGTAGCGGTCGCGCAGCTCGTCGCCCTCGACGACGTCGACGACCAGCGTGTGGAGATACCCCTCCCCGGGCTGCCACAGCCGCGCGTCGGCGACCTCCAGACGCCCGCGTGCCCCGACGCCGGTGCCAACCGTGCGCCCGTCCTTATCGCGCAGATCGACGCGAACCTCGACATCCTCGGCGCCCGCCACGGTGACCTCGTACTCGACGACGCCGGTCGTGCCCGCGACATCCGTCACGACCGTCACGTCGGCCACCCGGACCTCGGGCACGGCGTAGAGCCTGACCGATCGGGCGAGGCCGGCGTAGTTGTAGAAGTCGTGGCGGTAGCGCTGCTTGCGCCGTCCGGTTTCGGAGACCTCGATGGTCCCGGGCGGAATCGTCTCGTTGGTCAGCTCGTTGTTGACGCCGATCGTGATCCGCACCTCTTCTCCGGCAGGGGCGATATCGGTGACGTCCGCTTCGAAGGGTGTGTACCCCCCGACGTGGTGTGCGACGCGCTTGTCGCCGACGTAGACGACACCCTCGTGGGTCGCGGCGTCAACGCGCAGGATCACCCGCTCGCCGCCCCACCCCCGGGGGACGCGGACGGTGCGCTGGTACCAGACCCACCCCACATGATCGTGGATCTCCTGGTCTGCGAAGACGTCGTTGTAACTGGCGGGCACCGGCGCCTCGAGAGGAGTGTCGAGCGTGGTCGTCCACGGCTCGGGCCGTGCGTCGTCGTCGAGGGCGAACAACCACAGTCCGTCCAGGACGATCTGTTCGCGGGTGATGGTCGAAAGGGGCTTGAGCACGGTTTCTCTTTCTGGAGTGCGGGTCAGGCCGCGTCGAGCGATGCTTTGAGAGCCAGGCGCTGCTCGCGGCGGGCGCGCTGCTCGGCGGGGTTGGGAACGGGCGAGGCCAGCAGCAGCTGTCGGGTGTAGGGGTGCACCGGCGTCCTGGTGACCTCGGCCGCGGGTCCGTTCTCGACGATCTCGCCCTTGTACAGCACGGCGACGTCATGACTGACGTGGTGGACGACGTCCAGATCGTGGGAGATGAACAGGTAGGCCACGCCCGTGTCCTTCTGGATCTCGAGCAGCAGGTCCAGGACGCGGGCCTGCGTGGTCAGGTCGAGGGCGCTGACGGGTTCGTCGCACACGATCAGCTTCGGGTCGAGGGCCAGCGCGCGGGCGATCGCGATGCGCTGGCGCTGACCGCCCGAGAACTCGTACGGCTGGCGGTCGATCGCGTTGGAGGGCAGTCCGACCCGATCGAGCAGCGCCACCACACGTTGACGTGCTGCGTCGCGGGAGATTCCTCGGACGCCGAGGGGCTCGGCGAGGATGTCGCCGACCACCATCGCCGGATTGAGTGAGGTGTAGGGGTCTTGGAAGATCACCTGGAGGTCGCCGCTGAACGCGCGACGTTCGCGCCGATCGATCCGCGTGATGTCCTTGCCGTCGAAGGAGATCGTGCCGGAGGCGATGGGTGCGAGGCCCAGGATCGCTCGACCGATCGTCGTCTTGCCCGAACCGGATTCGCCGACCAGCCCGAGGGTGCGGCCCTCGGCCACGTGCAACGAGACGCCGTGGAGGGCGCGATGGGGTTTGGCGCGGAACTTCTTCGGCTTGTACTCCACGACCAGATCGCGGACGTCCAGCAGATCGCTCATCAGATGTCCTCTCGGAGGATGGTCTCGGCTGCCGACGACAGCGGTTGCTGCATATCGGCCTGATCGAGTGCGAGCTCGTCTGCGTCCTCTCGACTGCGGTCTACGCCCGCTGTCGTCGTCCCGGAGAGTCCGAGAGGCGTCAGCGGTGGCTTGCCGACGAGCATGCTCGCCATGAGCGTCTGGGTGTAGGGATGCGCGGGGTTTTCGAGGATCTCCTCGACCCGCCCGGTCTCGACGATCTCGCCTTCGCGCATCACCGCGACGCGGTCGGCGATGTCGGCGATGACCCCGATGTTGTGAGTGACGAGAAGCACGGCGACGCCCAGTTCACGCTGCATCTTCCGGATCACATCGAGCACCTCGGCCTGCACCGTCACGTCCAGCGCCGTGGTCGGCTCATCGGCGATGATGAGATCGGGTTCGCAGGTGAGAGCCCCCGCGATCAAGACCCGCTGTGCCATCCCGCCCGAGATCTCGTGCGCGTATCCCTTCATGACGCGGTCGGGATCGTCGATGCCCACCTTCTGCAGCAGGCTGCGCGCGCGTTCGGCCGCCTCCTTCTTCGAGATCCCGAGCAGCTTCACCATGGGACGGGTCAGCTGGTGCCCGATGGTGAACGCCGGGTCGAGGTTCGACATCGGTTCTTGAGGGATGTACGCGATGCGGCGCCCGCGGATGCCGAGGACCGCTTTCGTGTCGACCTCGCCGTCGCGGACGAGGACGGATTCCTCGAACCGGATCGATCCCGACAGGATGCGGGCGTTGCGCGGCAGCAGACCGAGGATCGAGAACGCGGTCTGCGACTTCCCCGATCCAGACTCCCCGACCAGGCCCAGCACCTCGCCAGGGCGGATGGTGAGCGAGACGTCGCGGACGACCCTGCTGTACTCGCCATCGGCATTGGGGTACCCGACGCTGAGGTCGGCGACCTGGAGGATCGCGTCGGCATCGTCGATCACGGCGGGCGCCCGTACCGGGAGATCAGGGCTGGTGGGCCGCGGACGGCGTGGCGCGGTGAGCGTGCGGCGGTCTTCGAGGGCATCGCGGACCGCATTGCCGAGCAGCACGAGAGTGCCGATGGTGATGCCGATCGCCAGGGCCGGCCAGAGCATCAGCATCGGTTGGATGTAGATGTTGGTGAAGCCGTCGTTGAGCATCGCGCCCCAGGACACCTCGGTGGGATCGCCGAGGCCCAGGAACTGCAGACCGCTCTGCACGGCGATCGCGACGCCGCAGATCAGTGCGGTCTGGATGATCAGGGGCGCCCGTACGACGGAAAGCACGTGCCGCGAGATGATGCGCGCATCGCTCAAGCCGACGACGCGCGCCGCATCCACGTACAGCTCGTTGCGCACCGACTGCACGGCGGTGCGGGTGAGGCGGTAGTAGGAGGGGCTGATGAGGATGCCGAAGGCGATCATCGCGTACCACGCCGACGGACCGAGTGCAGCACGCACCGAGAGCAGGATGACGATGGCGGGGAGGGCCATGAGCATGTTCGAGAACCAGCTGGACGTGCTGTCGAACGCTCCGCCGTAGAAGCCCGCGATGAGTCCTGCGGGCAATCCGATCGCGATGGCGACGGCCGCGCAAAGTAGGGCGGACAGCAGCGTCAGCCGGGTCCCGTAGACCAATCGCGAGAACACGTCGCGGCCGGCGCTGTCCGTTCCGAGGAGGGTTTGCCCACCGGGGTCGGCAAGGGTGTTGCCGACATCGGCGAAGGTGGGGTCGAATGGCGCGATCAACGGCGCGAACGCCGCCGCGAGGACGATGATCGTGAGCAGGGCGAGCGAGACGACGCCCAACGGATTGCGGAGCATCCGGCGGAAAGTGCCCCGCCGAGGCCGCGTGGTCACGGACGGGGTCTTGATGACACTGGTCATGAGAGCCGAACCTTCGGGTTGAGGGCGCCTTGCGCGATGTCCACGAGCAGATTGACGATCATCACGATCACGACCGTGATGATCACCACGCCCATGACGAGCGGGATGTCGCTGAGAACCGTCGCGTTGACCGCCAGCGCCCCGATGCCGGGGATCGCGAAGACCTGTTCGAGGATGATCACGCCGCCGAGAAGTCCGATGAACTGCAGGCTGAGGACGGTCAGGCCCGCCGGTGCCGCACTGCGGAGAACGTTCTTGAGCACGATCTCGCGCTCGCTCAGGCCGCGGCTGCGGAGGGTGCGCACGTAGTCCTTCTCGAGTTCTTTGATCACTGCGCTTCGGATCTGCTGAGCACTCGAGGTCACGTAGTTGACCACGATGGCGATGACCGGGAGCGTGAGCGACAC
This sequence comes from Microbacterium sp. SLBN-154, assembly GCF_006715565.1. Taxonomy (NCBI): domain Bacteria; kingdom Bacillati; phylum Actinomycetota; class Actinomycetes; order Micrococcales; family Microbacteriaceae; genus Microbacterium; species Microbacterium sp. SLBN-154. The sequence continues at coordinate 3,290,442 of NZ_VFNL01000001.1, read as the reverse complement.
GATCCACGCCTCAGCCCCGGCTCCCGGACGGATCGTCGCCACGGCCGGGAACCAACCGAGGTTCACCGCGAAGATGGTGACGAGGAAGATGGCCAGCACGAAGCCGGGAATGGCGTCGCCGATGACGGCGCCGACCTGAACCGTCTGATCCACCCAGCCACGGCGCACCGCGGCAAGGACCCCGAGGACGGCCGCGAAGACGGCGACCAGGACGATCGAGACGATCATCAGGACGAGGGTGACGGGAAGCCGACTCTGGATCGTCTCGGTCACCGGCTCGCCGTTGAACCAGGAGCGGCCGAGATCCCCCTGCAATGCCGCCCCGACCCAGCCGAGGTAGCGGACGAGGAGCGGCTGGTCGAGGCCCAGTTCAGCCTCTTTGAGGGCGATCTGCTCGGGAGTCGCCTGATCGCCCAGGATGTTGCGGGCGATGCTCGAGCTCGAGAAGAAGAGCAGGGTGTATGCCAGCGCCGAGATGACGATGAGCAGCCCGATCCCGGATGCGAGCCGCCGCAACGTGAAAGTGAGCATGAGAATCTCCGGTTGTGGGTGGGGGTGGCGGCACCACGCGTGCTCGCCACCCCCGCCCGGTCGGCGTGCGGTCTTCTACTCCGCCGGAGCGAAGTTGTACAGCGACGGCATCGCGGACTGGATCTGCGCCTCGACGGTGATGGTCTCGGGGTCGTAGACGCTGATCTGATCGATGCGGTAGAGGGGCAGGAACCAGGCGTTCTCGGTGACGTATCGGTTGATGTCCTGTGCCGCAGCCTCGCTGCCCTCGCCACCCTCCTGGACGACCGGGATCAGTTCCTCCAGCTCCGGCGCCGTCGTCTGGAAGGGGTTGTAGGTCGCCGTCGGTGCGATGATCTGGTTGATCGCGACCCACGCCTCGCCCTGGAACAGGTTGAAGTTGAAGGCTTCGAACTTCCGCTGCACGGCGTCTGCGACGTAATCCGCGGGAACGGCGCTGACCTGATTGACCGTGATCCCCACTTCGCTCAGCTGCTGGGCGATCGCCGTGATCTGCGTGGCGAACCCGTCGATGACGGGCAGGGTGATCTCCAGTCCGTCCTCGTAGCCCGCCTCGGCGAGGAGCTCCCGCGCCATGTCCGGGTCGTAGGTGTAGTAATCCTCGAGGTCGTCGACGAACGCGCCGCTTTCCGGCCCGAACACCTGGCTCGTCGCGGTGCCACGTCCGAGCTGCAGCTGCTCGAGGAGGGTCTCGCGATCGACGGCGTAGTTGATCGCCTGCCGCACGCGGACGTCGGCGAGGACGGGGTTGATGGCGCCGTCACGATCGAAGAACGTCACACCCGTCCAGTCGACCTGGTAGTCGGGAATGATCTGCATTCCCGCCCCCTCTGCCTGATCGGCCGTCCGCGCGTCGAGCGTGGTCCAGTCGACCTGGCCGGAGACGATCGCGTTCGCCCGTGCGGAGAGGTCTTCGAGGATGCGGAGTTCGACGGAGTCGAACTTCTGGAGGTCGGGGTTCCAGTAATCCTCCTTCGCGGTGAAGACGGACTGCGAGTCGCGGACCGAGCTGCCGGCGTCGTAAAGGTAAGGACCCGTCCCGACGGGATCGGTTTCGAGCGTTCCGGCCTCGATCGCCGCGGGGCTCGCCATCAGTCCGGCCGCCTGGCTGAGGTAGAACTCGAAGGCGGGGTCGGGCTGGGCGAGGGTGATCTCGACGGTGTCCTCATCGACGGCCGTCGCCGATTCGTACTGGGTCAGCTGCACGGCCTGTCGACCGTTGCCCGCCTTGAAGTGCTCGAAGTTCGCCACCACGGCTTCGGCGTCGAAGGGCTCGCCATCGGAGAATTCGACGTCATCGCGCAACTCCAGCGTGAGCACCGTGCGGTCGTCGTTGTAACTCCACTCGGTCGCGAGCATCGGGCTGAGCTCACCGTCGGGCTCGCGAAGGACGAGGGTGTCGTAGACCAGCTGGTACGGCACGAACTGGTGACCGACGTGCGCCTGAGACGGGTCCCAGGAGACGACGTCGCCCAGCTGACCGAGGGTCAGGGTGCCGCCTCGCGTGGCGTCGTCACCCCCGTCGCTCGTTCCGGATCCCGCGTCGGAGCCGCCCGCACTGCAGCCGGAGAGGAGAAGGGCTCCCGCGGCCAGTGCGCCGATTAGTTTCGTCGTTGATTTCATCGTTCCCTCATTGCCTCGTTGGAAGAGCAGAAGCTGTGTTGCCAGCAGTCCCATGGAAACGCCCGTGGAACATTTCGTCAACGAATTGCCATTATGTTGCCATAGACTGGCCTGGTTCGCTGCATCCATCGCGGTGATGACGGGAGCCGACATGAGAGTCACTGCCAGGGACGTCGCCCAGCGTGCCGGGGTCGCCGCGTCCACGGTGTCGCGGGCACTGAACACCCCCGGTCGCATCAATGAGCAGACTCGACAGCGGATCCTCGATGCGGCACGGGAACTCGGGTACGCGCCGGCGGCACCGCGGAGTGCCGAACGCAAGGGACTCGTCGCGCTGCTCGTGCCGGATGTGACGAACCCCTTCTACTTCGACATCATCCGCTCGACGCAGGAGCAGTTGCGCACGGCGGGGTTCCTGCAGCTGTTGATCGACACCAGCGAGTCCGGCACGACCGAAGCCGAGACCCTCGCGCAGCTGGCGGGCGTCGTCGACGGCGTGATCCTCTCGGCGACCCGACTGGATGCACCCGCTCTGCGGGAGGCGACGGCGCGGCTTCCTCTCACCGTCATCAACCGCCAGCATGAAGACATCCCCAGCGTCCTGATCGATATCCGTACGGGTCTGATCCAGGCGATAGACCACCTCAAGGCCCTGGGGCACCGCACCATCGCCTTCATCGCCGGTCCTCCAGGGTCATGGCAGAACAGATGGCGGTGGAAGGAGTTTGAGGAGCAGGTGCTGGCGCAGGAGCTTCGTCCCTCGCTCGTCGGACCGTACGCGCCGACCCGAGCCGGCGGTGCAGCCGCGGCTGATGCCCTGGTGCTCACCGACGCCACCGCCTGCGTGGCGTTCAACGACCTCCTGGCCATCGGCATGCTGCAGCGACTGCGGCAGCGTGGCATCCGTGTGCCCGAGGACATCAGCGTCGTCGGCTGCGACGACATCTTCGGAGCCGATTTCAGCGCGCCACCCCTCACGACCATCGCCGGTGACACCGAGCAGGCGGGACGCCTCGCAGCCAGTCGGCTGATCTCCACGCTCAACGGTGAAGCTCCCCGCAATGGGACCACCCTCATCCCGACGCACCTTCTCGTGCGGGAGTCGACCGGGCCGGTGCGGACGCATCCTTCTCTTCGCTGAGCCGACCGGATCTTCTCGCGCGGGACCTTCGACTCCCCGCCGCCCCCGTATCGCACGACGATGGTGTCGGATCGGGGGTCGGCGATGGCAGGGATCGAGCAGTCGGGAACACCGGATCCGCACGCCGCGACCGTCGCCCGAGGATCATCGGGGGTCGGACTGTGGATCGTGCGCGTCACCGCGACCCACGTCGTGACCTATCTCGCGGTGGGGCTCATCGCGGCCCTCGCGATCGACTACGCGAGCGTCTTCGCTCAGCCGGTGATCCGGGACTACATGCGGGAGTTCGGGTCGGTCGCCTCGTTCGTCGGACCGCTCGTGCAGGTGGCCAGGGGTGTCGTCTTCGCCCTGGTCCTGCTGCCCTTCCGTGCGGTGATCGGCGCGCGCTGGGGGTGGCTTCACCTCTGGCTCCTGCTCGTCGGAGTGGGAATCCTCTCGACGCCGGCGGCCGCGCCTTCGTCGATCGAGGGCGTCGTCTACAGCGCCCTGCCGCTCTGGTACCACGTGCTCGGTCTTCCCGAGGTGCTCGTGCAGCTCCTGCTCTTCAGCGTCGTGGTCGCGTGGTTCACACGCCATCCCGGTCCCGTCGTCGAAGAACTTCCGGCACGCGCCGAGCGACTTCTGCGCGCACTCGTCGTGGCCTGTCTGTCCTTCGTCGGCTACGCCGTGGCTTCGGTTCTGTTCGCCGTGGCGGTCTCGGCCCCGATCTCGGCGGAGGGCAGTCTCACCTGGTCGGTGCAGGGACTCTTCGTCGCGCCGGTGCTCGCCAACGGGGTCATCGCCTTCTCCGCGGCCGGCTTCCGCGGAAGGCCGCTGCGGGTCGGGATCGTCGCCGGGGCCGCCGCATTCGCGACGGGCGTCATCGCGATCGCCGCCTATCAGGCCCTGGTCTTCGGGGCGGCGAGCATCGGCTACGCGATCCTTGCTCCCGTCCTCCCCGCGGTCATCGTCGGCGCGATGACCCGACCCGCCGCTGACGTCGCGGCGGTGCAGGTCACCGCCTCACCGACTGAGGGTCGCGAAGCGCCTGATTGACAGCGGCACGAAAACGACGAGCATCACGACGGCGAACACGAGGACGTAGATCACGGGATGCTGCAGGGGCCACGCATCAGCCACGGGCGCCCCCGCCGGCACATTGCCGAAGAGGACCCGCGCGGCCTGCACCAGCGCCGACACCGGATTCCACTCCGCGAACACCCGCAGCGGCCCCGGAAGGTTCTCGCTCGGCACGAAGGCGTTGGAGATGAAGGTGAGCGGGAAGAGGATGAGGAACGAGGCGTTGTTGATCACCTCGGGACTGCGCACGACGAGCCCGAGGAAGGCCATCACCCACGAGAAGGCGTACGAGAACAGCATCAGCAGTCCGACGCCCGCGAGGAAGCTCGGCACCGACGATTCCACGCGCCATCCCACGATGAACCCGGTGCCCATCATGACCACCAGCGACAGCACGTTGATGACCAGGTCGCCGACCGTGCGGCCGACCAGCACGGCCGACCCGTTCATCGGGAGCGTGCGGAAGCGGTCGATGATCCCGTCCTTGAGGTCCTGCGCCATCGCCGAGCCGGAGTAGGTCGACCCGAACACGATCGTCTGGGCGAAGATCCCCGCCATGAGGAACGACGTGTAGTTCTCGCCCGGCACGGCGATCGACGAGCCGAAGACGAAGGTGAACAACAGCACGAACATGATCGGCTGGATGAGGGTGAACACCAGGATGTCGGGCACGCGAACGATCTTCTTGATGTTCCGCCAGGTGGCGACGTAGCCGTCGGACAGGAAGCGGCTGAAGGGTGTGCCCGGCTCCGCCTGCAGGGTGGTGGAGAGCGCGGCGGTCGACCCCTTGCCCGCGCGTGCTGTCGTGCTCATGCCGCAGCCTCCTCATCTGTGGCGCCCTCGGCGGCATGGCCGGTGAGCTGAAGGAAGACGTCGTCGAGGGTCGGTCGGCGCATGCCGGCGTCGTGGAGCTCGATGCCCGCCGCCGCCACGTCGGCCATGACCCCGCTGAGGGCGGATGACCCGTCGGCCACCGGCGCGACGAGCGTACGCTCGCCGTCGGCCACGACGGCGCCGGTGCCGCGACGCCGGAGGATCTCGGTCACCGCATCGGTGTCGCCCCCATCGACCAGGGTGACGGCCACGCGCTGCCCGCCGACCGATGCCTTGAGCTCGTCGGCGGTGCCCTCGGCGATGACCTTTCCGGTGTCGATGATCGAGATCGAATCGGCCAGGCGGTCGGCCTCCTCGAGGTACTGGGTGGTCAGCAGGAGGGTCGTGCCGCCGGCGACGAGCGACTCGATGACATCCCAGAGCGCCAGCCTGCTGCGCGGATCGAGTCCGGTCGTGGGCTCGTCGAGGAACAGCACGGGAGGGTTGATGACCAGCGCGCCCGCCAGATCGATCCGCCGCCGCATCCCGCCGGAGAACCCCTTCACCGGCCGGTTCTGCGCCTCCACAAGGTCGAACACCTCGATCAGCTCGCGGGCGCGCTGCGTCGCCCGTCGCCGACCCAGGTGATAGAGCAGACCCACCATCAGCAGGTTCTCGAACCCGGTCAGGTTCTCATCCACCGCCGCGTACTGCCCGCTCGCGCCGCTCATCCGGCGGATCGCCTGAGGGTCTGCGAGAACGTCGACGCCGCCGATCGTCGCGTGACCCGAGTCGGGCCGGATGAGCGTGGTCAGCACCTTGACGGTGGTGGTCTTGCCCGCCCCGTTGGGCCCGAGGAGAGCGGTGACCGTTCCCTCCGGCACCTGCAGGGTCAGGCCGTCGAGCGCACGGACCTCGGGTGCGCCCTTGGGTTGATAGGTCTTGACGAGGTCGTGAGCCTCGATGAATGCCATGGCCGGATGGTACTCCTCGCGTGTGACATCTCCGAGACGTTCTGCAGACGGGGACGCCAGCCTGAAACATGACGCTGTGCGACGCCGTATGACGCACCCTTGCGAACCATGACATCCCGCGTTGCAGGCCCGCGCGGGCGGCCCGTTTACTGACTCCCCACAGGCCACGTCCGCAGCATCCAGGAGACCGATCATCATGTCCGCAGAGAACCCCACCCCGTCAGGCGAGAGCGACCTTCGCGCCGCCCTTGCCGCGCAGAAGAAGAAGCGCCGCACCGCCGTCATCGCCGTCGGTGCCGTCGCCGTCGTCGGCCTCGTCGCCGGCACCGTCGCGATCGTCGCGAATCTCGGGAGCACCGAGCCGACCGCCAACGCTGCGGAGGCGTCCCCCGCCCCCGAGGACCTGAGCGTCACCATCGCCACCGCCGAGGACAGTGTGTTCCAGGACACCATCGCCGAGGTCGCCGCCGAGAAGGGGCTCGAGGTCGACTGGCTGAACGTCGACGACTGGGTGCTCCCCAACACCGAGCTCGTGGCCGGGACGGTGGACGCCAACGCGTTCCAGCACATCCTCTATCTCAGCGCCTTCAACACCGAGAACGACGCCGACATCACCCCGGTCTTCTCGACCGTGATCACGCAGTGGGGCATCTTCTCCGCCACCCTCGACGACATCGACGCGCTCGCCGACGGCGCGCGGATCGGGATTCCGGATGACCCGTCCAACGGTGGGCGCGCCCTGAACATCCTCGAGTCCGCGGGGCTCATCGAGCTCACCGACGATGCGGGTGACTTCCCGACCGTCGACGACATCGAGACCAACGAGCGGAATCTGCAGTTCGTGCCGCTTCCCGCCCGCGACATCCCCCTCCAGTTCGAAGACCCGAGCCTCTCGGCAGTCATCGTCGGCACCTCGTACTTCGACCCGTCGCAGGGGATCGGTGCGGACGACGCGCTCTTCCTCGACGACTCGCTCGACGAGAAGAACCTGCCGTACGTCAACGTCGTCGCCACGCGTGCCGACGACGTCGACAACCCGGCGTGGAAGATCCTCGAAGAGGCGTATGCCGATCCCCGGGTGGCCGACGCCCTGGAGGAGGAGTACTTCGGGAACACCGTGCTGGTCGACGTCGATGTCGAAGACCTCCGCGCCAAGCTCGCTGATCTGGAAGCCGCGGCCGCGCAGGGCTGAGCCCGGCGGTGCGCAGAGAGGACACGGACGTGACGACGGCCATCTCCTTCGAGAGCGTGTCGAAGACGTTCACTGTCAGGGGACGCCGCATCGACGCCCTGCGCGATGTCGACCTGACCGTCGACCGGGGCGAGATCTTCGGAATCGTCGGCTACTCCGGCGCCGGGAAGTCGACCCTTCTGCGCACCGTCAACGCTCTGGAGCGACCGACGTCCGGACGTGTCCTCGTCGACGGCGTGGAGATCTCGTCCCTCACCGGGCGAGAGCTCTACGCCGCGCGGCAGGGCATCGGCATGATCTTCCAGCAGTTCAACCTGCTGCGGTCGCGGACGGTGTACAAGAACATCGCGTACCCGCTGAAGCTCGCCGGCTACACGGCGGAGCAGATCGTCGACAGGGTCGAGGAGCTTCTCGAGTTCGTCGGCCTCTCCGACAAGGCGCTCGCCTACCCGTCGCAGCTGTCCGGAGGGCAGAAGCAGCGGGTGGGCATCGCCCGGGCGCTGGCGACGCGTCCCGACATCCTCATCTCCGACGAATCGACCAGTGCCCTCGACCCTCAGACGACGGGCGAGGTGCTCGAGCTTCTCACGCGGATCAACCGCGAGCAGGGGGTGACCATCGTGCTCGTGACGCACGAGGTCGACGTGGTGCGGGAGATCGCCCATCGCGTCGCCGTCATGGACAGCGGGAGGGTCGTGGAGACGGGCAGCGTCTACGACGTCTTCTCGGCCCCCCGGAACGCCACCTCCCGGCGGTTCGTGTCATCGGTGCTCCGCCACGTGCCCTCGGCGGAGACGCTCGATCGACTGCGCGCGCGTCACCCCGGCCGGCTGGTGCAGGTGCGGCTCGCCGACGAGGACGGGGCGGGAACGGTGCTCTCCCGAGTCGCGCGTGATCACGGAGTCGACGTGAACGTCATCTACGGCGGAGTCGACGAACTGCAGGGCCGCACCTTCGGCACCCTCACCGTCGAGCTCGTGGGTCACCCGTCCGACATCGACGCCGCCCTCGACGGCCTCCGAGCCGTGACCACCGTGACGGAGCTGACCGAGGTGCGACTCCCGGAGGCCACCTATGCGTGATTTCGACCTCGAAGCATTCCTCCCGCGCTTCTTCCAGGCGCTGGCTGAGACAGGACTGATGGTCTCCGTCGCCTTTCTCGGCGCCGCGATCATCGGGATCCTCCTGGGCCTACTCCTGTACGCGTCACGACCCGGCAACCTGCTGGAGAACCGTGTGATCTTCGGGGTGCTGAATTTCGTGATCAACGTCATCCGGCCGATCCCCTTCCTCATCGTCGCGATCGCGCTCATCCCGCTGACGCGGTTCGTGTTCGGAACCGGCATCGGCCCGCTTCCCGCGACGCTGCCGCTCGTCCTCGTCGCGAGCGTCGCGATCGCCCGGGTCGCGGAGTCGAACCTCGTCGCGGTGGACCCCGGCTCGATCGAGGCGGGCGCGGCGATGGGCGCGAGCCCCGCCCGCGTGCTCTTCACGATCGTGGTGCCGGAAGCCCTCGGCCCGCTGACGCTCGGACTCACCTACATCCTCGTCGCGCTCGTGGACGCCACGGCCGTCGCCGGGGTCGTCGGCGGCGGCGGGCTCGGCGATCTCGCCCTGAAATTCGGATACGCGCGTTTCGACTGGATCACGGTTCTGATCGTCGTCGTCACGCTCATCGTGCTGGTCCAGCTCGCGCAGCTGATCGGCAACGCCGTCGCGAAGCGGGTGCTGCATTGAGCGCCGTCGACGCCCGAGTCGTTCCCCAGACCCGAGAGCAGGAGAGGAAGGACCGGGATGACCGCTTCGCGGCCTTCCTCGACCGGGTCGCCGCCGGCGCGGTCGACCGCGAGCGCGACCGGCGGCTCCTGTTCGACGAGGTCGCCGAACTGCGCGGTCTCGGGTTCGGCGCGCTGCGGGTGCCGGCCGCCTACGGGGGAGAAGACCTTCCCTTCGTCGAGGTCATCGACCGCATCATCCGCCTCTCGTCCGCCGACGCGAGCCTCGGACACCTGTGGCGCGGCCATATCGCCTTCGTCGAAGACCTCCGCGCGCAGAGTGGGGGAGCGGATGACCGGTGGTGGCGACGCATCCTCGCCGGCGACCTGATCGGCAACGCCCAGTCCGAGCGGCAGAGTACCACGCGCCTGGACACCCGCATCGACCGCGTGGGGGACGAACTGCTGCTCACCGGCACGAAGTACTACACGACCGGCAGCATCTACGCCGACTGGATCCACCTCGCCGCGCTCGACGGCGACGAGCGGGTCGCCGTCACGGTGTCAGCGGCCCACGAGGGGGTGCGCCCGGTGGACGACTGGGATGGATTCGGGCAGCTGCTGACCGGCAGCGGCACGACGACATTCGAACGCGTGCCCGTCGATCCGCGCGACGTGGTGCCCTCGATCGAGGACGAGCGCCGATGGGCGGCGCTCGGGAGCGTCTTCCAGCTCACCCTCCTGGCCGTGATCGCCGGCATCGCCCAGCGCGCGCTCGACGACACCGTCGCATTCGTGCGGCCGAGGCGGCGGACCTTCGGCTTCGCCGGTGAGACGCTTCCCGCCGACGACCCGCTCGTGCAGCTCGTGGTGGGAGAGGTCAGTGCCGCGGCCGCCGCCTCGCGTCGGCTCGTGCTCTCGGTCGCCGCCGAGCTCGGCGACGCCCTCGAGGGTCGGGGAGCCGGAAGTGCCGAGCGGCTCCGTACGCTCCAGCTCGAGGTGTACCGGCTGCAGGAGGTCGTGCCCCGCCTGGTCCTCGATGCCGCGACTCGGCTGTTCGAGGTCGGCGGAGCGTCCGCCGTGAGCGTCAGTACCGCCCTCGACCGTCACTGGCGGAACGTCCGCACCATCGCCTCGCACAACCCCGTCGTCCAGCGGACGCGCGCGATCGGGCAGTGGGAGCTGAGAGGAACGCTCCCCGAGTGGAAGGCGCCGGGAGCATGACGGCGCCGCTCACCGTCACCGAGGACGCGGCCGATCGGACAGCGAGCACTGCGACCCTCGTCGAGCGCTACCGGCCGGTGTTCGACGAGATCGGTCGCGGAGCGGCCGCGCGCGAGAACGACCGGCGGCTGCCCTTCGCCGAGGTGGAGCTGCTGCGCGCGTCCGGCTTCACGCGTGTCACCCTGCCGCGCGATCTCGGGGGAGAGGGGGCCGATCATCTCACCCTCTTCGAGCTGCTCGCCGAGCTCGCCCGACGCGACCCGAACCTCGCTCAGCTCCTCCGTTCGCACTTCGCCTTCGTCGACCGCACTCTTCACGCAGGGGCGCCGTCGGCGATCCGCGCGCGCCTCGCGCGCATCGCCGACGGCGCCATCCACGGCAATGCGACCTTCGAGCGGGGTCCTGCCGGGGTCGGCGCCTACGCGACGACCCTCTCGCGCGACGATCGGGGATGGCGCCTGGACGGACGGAAGTACTACAGCACGGGCACGCTCTTCGCCGACGTGGTCGGGGTGCTCGCCGTCCCCGATGCCACGACCGGGCTCGGCCCCGATCCTGTCAGCGTGCTCGTCGCGACCGACGCCCCCGGGCTCACGCGCGTCGACGACTGGGACGGATTCGGACAGCGCATGACCGGCAGCGGCTCGACGATCTTCGACGGCGTCCGGGTCGCCGAGGGCGACGTCCTCACGCGATCCGCCGTCCCCGGCCATGCTGGTGCGTTCGTCCAGCTCGTCCTGCTCGCCGCCCTTACCGGCATCGGGCGCGCCGTCGTCGACGACGCCACGCGATTCGTCCGGGAGCGCACCCGCTCCTACTCGCACGCCAGCGCCGACCGACCGCGTCACGACCCGATCGTGCAGGAGGTCGTCGGCGATCTTTCCGCAGCCTCCTTCGGCGCCGACGCGGCGCTGAGTCGTGCGGTCGCTGCGCTGCAGCGGGCGGCCGACGCCCAGCATCCGGATTCCTCCACCCCCTGTGGCGACGAGGACCGCGCGGAAGCGGTCGTCGCAGCCGACCTCGCCACCGCGCAGGCGCAGCTCGTCATCATCCCGGCCGTGCTGAAAGCGGCGACAGACCTGTTCGAAGTGGGGGGAGCCAGCGCGCTCGGCGGGCAGCTCGCGCTCGATCGGCACTGGCGCAACGCCCGTGCGCTGGCCTCTCACAACCCCGCGCGGTACAAGGCGCGCATCGTCGGCGACCACCTCGTCAACACCACCCCGATCGTCGCCTGGTGGACCAGCGGCGAAGCCTGAACCGGAAGAATCGCCTCATGACCTCAGCGTCCGTCGACAAGAAGCCGCTCATCCTGAACCTGTTCGAGATGAACACCGTCAGCCACATCACCCACGGGCTGTGGACGCTTCCCGACAACAACCGCCACCGCCACGGAGAGATCGGCTACTGGACCGAGCTCGCCCAGATCCTTGAGGAGGGTGGTTTCGACGGGGTGTTCCTCGCCGACGTCGTCGGGGCTTACGACACCTTCCGCGGTGGGCCGGACACCGCGGTGAAGGAGGGGCTGCAGATCCCCTCGCACGACCCGCTGCTGGTGATCCCGCTCATGGCCGCTGTGACCCGCCACCTCGGCTTCGGGGTCACCTTCTCCACCAGCTACGAGCCGCCGTTCTCGTTCGCACGGCGCATGTCGACGCTCGACCACCTCACCGGTGGGCGAGTGGGCTGGAACATCGTCACCTCCTACCTCCCCAACGCGGCCCGCAACTTCGGTCTCGCCGATGAGATCCCGCACGACGAGCGCTATGAGATCGCCGACGAATTCCTCGAGGTCGTGTACAAGCTGTGGGAAGGGTCGTGGGATGACGATGCCGTCGTCGCCGATCGCGACAACGGCGTGTTCGCCCGGCCCGAGATGGTGCGCTACGTCGACCACGTCGGCGAGCACTTCCGCGTCGCGGGCCCGCACCTGGTCGAACCCTCGCCGCAGCGGACCCCCGTGCTCTATCAGGCGACGCAGTCGCCCGCGGGGATCGCGTTCGCGGGGCGGCACGCCGAGCTCGTCTTCACCGGGGGGCGGACCGCCGAGGACTTCCGCCGCCACGCCGCGGACATGCGGGCGGCGGCCGAGGCGAGCGGGCGGTCGGGCGACGACGTGAAGTTCATCGTGCAGGCGGGTGTCGTGGTGGGGCGCACCGAGGAGGAGGCGTCCGACAAGTGGCGTCGCTACCGCGAGCGGCAGAGTCTGGACGGCATCCTGGCGCACGCCAGTCTGCCGCTGGACCTCCCGCGCCTGCCGCGCGAGCAGACGATCGCCGCGGCGCTCGCCGACGCAGGACTGCCCCCGCAGGCGATGGGGCCGATCGACGGGTCGGCGACGGTCGGCGCCGTGCTCGACCGATTCGCTGCGCAGCGCGAGGGCCGCTTCTTCGTCGCCGGCACCCCCACCGTCGTGGCGGACGAGATCGAGCGCTGGCTCGACGAGGACGGCGTGGACGGCGTCAACCTCCGCCAGTACCACTCGTTCGACACCGCGCGCGATTTCGTCGAGCTCGTGATCCCCGAGCTCCGTCGGCGCGGGCGCGTCCGGGAGCGCCCCGCAGAGCCTCAGACGCTCCGCGAGCGACTGTTCGGGAAGGGCCCGCGCCTGGCCGCGCCGCATCCGGCCGCCGCGTACCGCGGTGCCGCCGGGGTACGGTCGAGCCGCGAACCGCTGCGGTTCTCGGCCTAGCCGAGGCCGGCGCGGGCGCGGAGCGCCGCGACGTCACGGCGGAACAGGTCGAGTTGCGTGCCGCCGCCGTCCGCGGCATCCTTCCTCGCATTGAACGCGCGATGCCAGAGCGCCGCTGCCCACGCCGCCTTCGTCTCGACGGCATCGAACGGCGCGCCGCGGTGGTGCTCGTACGCGGCGATGAAGTCCGCGGCCTGCTCGGTCGTCGCGCACCACGCCACGACCCCGGCCGGCCAGATCGCCGCCACGGCGCCGACGGCTGCGCACTCGGGAAGCGGAGCGAGACTGTCCCAGTCGTGGACGACGTGGATGCGCGTGCCGTGCCACCGGATGTTCTGATCCTCGAAATCGGCGTGGACGAGGACCGGCTCACGATCGAGGGCGCGAAGCACCTCGGCGGCGTCGCGTCCCGCGTCGTCGACGTCGGCCGGACCGGGACTGCGGATCTCGCCGCCGGGGCTGTCGCGCTTCGGCCAGAGCCGTGAGGCATCATCTCCCCAGTTCACCCAGGCTGGGGGGTCGTCGCGGAGAGAGGGATACTGCGCCGCCCCCGGCGCCGCCCGGACGAGGTCGTGGAACACCGCCGCGAAGTCCGACGCGGCGCCGGCGGCGGGGCCCCGGTGTTCGCCGCCGAGGACGAGGCGCTCGACGCTGATCGCCCGCCCGTCGCGGCGGTGAACGGTGCCGAGCGGCTCCGGCACCGGCTGCCCGGCACCGTGCAGCGTCCGCTGCACGCCGAGCACACCCTCGAGGCGCGACGAATCGGGGCGCGACTTCACGACGACCTCGCCGCCTTCGACGGTGCACACTCCGACGACACGGCTCAGGTTGCCCGACGTGAAGAGCACGTTCTCGACCCGCGCGCCCAAGACTGCCTCGGGGTCGAGCCCCCCGAGGGCGAGGGCGAGGGCGTCATCCGCATCGTCGCTCATTCGGTTCCTCCCGCGTCCGGCCTCCACAGCATCGCATGGACGTTGGATCAGAGAATACTTCTGGCGCAAACCTGGACAATCTGTAACGTATGTTACATAATGGAGCGCGACGCCCGACGATGAGCGTTCAGCAGAAAGGTCCACCGATGGCACACTTCCTCCGCCCCCACCGCGCGATCCTCGCCGTGACCGCGCTCGCCGCGAGCGGCATCCTGCTTGCCGGCTGCGCCGCGGCCGCAGGCTCCGACAGCGCGGACGACGCGTCCGCCGAACCCGTCGAGATCGCCGGCGTCGAGATCGCCGTCGACGACGACGCGCGTGCCCTTCTTCCCGACGACATCGCCGAGGCCGGCCGCGTCACCGCCGCCACCGACGCGCCCTATGCGCCGTTCGAGATGTTCGTCGAGGAGGGCTCCGAAGAGCTCACCGGCGTCGACATCCTGCTCGGTCAGGCGATCGGGGCCAAGCTCGGCATCGACGTCGAGTTCGCTCAGCAGGGCTTCGACGGGATCATCCCCGCCCTCCAGGCCGGCAACTACGACCTCACCATCTCGGCGATGACCTCGAGCGTCGAGCGCATGGACGTGCTGACGTTCGTGGACTATTCGGCCTCGGGCACGGGTATCCTCACCCGAGCCGGGAACCCCGACGACATCGAGACCTATCTCGACCTGTGCGGCAAGGATGTCGCCGTGCAGACCGCGACCAGCCAGGTCGAGCTGGTCACCGACGTCTGGCAGGCCGAATGCGAGGCCGAAGGTCTCGACCCGATCTCCCTCGCCGAGTTCCCGTCGGACTCCGATGCCCAGCTGGCGATCACAGCCGGCAAGGCCGTCGCGTCGCTGCTGACCAAGCCCAGCGCCGGTTTCGTCGCCAAGACGACCAACGATGGCGAGACGTTCATGGTGGTGGAAGATCCCGAGGCTCCCAACGGCTACGACGCGACCCTGAACGGCATCGGCGTTCTCAAGGAGAACGAGCAGTTCGCCGAGGCGATCCAGGCGGCGCTGCAGAGCCTGATGGACGACGGCACCTACACCACGATCCTCGCCGAATTCGGTGTCGAGGGCATCGGCATCGACGCCGCGACCATCAACGCCGCAGCTGAGTCCGCGTCCTGAGCGGGGGAGCACCCATGGTCACGTCCTCGGTCCCGGTCGACACGCCCACGCCCCCGCCGCCCGCCCGCGCCGGGGAGCCGGCACGGCCCGCGCCCGCACCCATCACGGCGGTGCCCCTGCGTCACCCGGGGCGCTGGATCTCCGGCGCCGTCGTCGGGCTGCTCGCAGCCGCCCTCATCCTCGGCTTCGCGCAGAACCCCAATCTCGACTGGCCGACGGTGGGGGAGTACCTCTTCGCCCCGCTGACGCTCCAGGGCCTCGCGACGACGATCTTCCTCACCGTCGCGGCCATGGTGATCGGTCTGTCGGGCGGGATCGTGGTCGCGATCATGCGCCTGTCGCCCAACCCGGTCCTCCGCGTCGTCGCGGGGCTGTTCGTCTGGGTCTTCCGCGGCACGCCGGTGCTGCTGCAGTTGATCTTCTGGGGCTTCATCGGAGCCTTTCTGCCCAAGATCGTCATCGGCATCCCGTTCACCAGCGTCGAGTTCTGGTCGGTTTCCACCAGCGACCTGATCCCCGCGACGGTCGCCGCCCTCCTCGCTCTCGGCCTGAACGAGATGGCCTACGCCTCCGAGATCGTCCGCGCGGGCATCCAATCCGTCGACCACGGCCAGACCGAGGCGGCGCACTCCCTCGGGATGACCCCGAGCCGCACGATGCGCCGGATCGTCCTCCCCCAGGCGATGCGGGTGATCGTTCCGCCGATGGGCAACGAGGTCATCACGATGCTGAAGACCACGGCGCTGGTATCGGTGATCGCCGGACGCGACCTCATGTCGAACCTGCAGGCGGCGTACGCCCAGAACTTCAAGATCATCCCCCTCCTCATCGTCGCCGCGATCTGGTACCTCGCGCTGACGAGCATCCTCGCCGTCCCGCAGGCGTGGCTCGAACGCCGGTACGGGCGCGGCGTCGCCGGCGCGCGCGAGAGCAGCACGCTCCGGCTCCTTCGCACCTGGAAAGGCGGCTCGAAATGACCACTCCCGTGACCTCGACCGTGCGTGAGCACGCAGGCTCGCCGGCATCGTTCCCCGCAGCCTCCGACACGGCCATCATCGACGCCCGCGACGTGCACAAGCGCTTCGGCTCGCTCGAGGTGCTCAAGGGCATCACCCTCCAGGTCGAGCGCGGGCAGGTCGCGTGCCTGCTCGGTCCGTCGGGGTCGGGCAAGTCGACGTTCCTTCGCTGCATCAACCATCTGGAGAAGATCGACGCCGGTCTGATCCGCGTCGCCGGCCGGACCGTCGGGTACGCCGAGCGCGGCGGCAAGCTGTACGAACTGAAGGAGAAGGATGTCGCACGCCAGCGTCGCGGCGTGGGAATGGTGTTCCAGCGGTTCAACCTCTTCCCGCACATGACGGCGCTGGAGAACATCGTGGAGGCGCCGACGCAGGTGCGCGGGCAGTCCCGCGCGGCGGCGAGGGAGCGCGCGCATCAGCTGCTCGAGCGGGTCGGCCTGGCCGACAAGGCCAGCGCCTACCCCAGTGCCCTCTCGGGTGGGCAGCAGCAGCGGATCGCGATCGCGCGCGCCCTCGCGATGGACCCGGAGGTGATGCTCTTCGACGAACCGACGTCGGCGCTCGACCCCGAACTGGTCGGCGATGTGCTGGACGTGATGCGCGACCTGGCTGCATCGGGTATGACCATGATCGTCGTCACCCACGAGATCGGATTCGCCCGCGAGGTCGGTGACGTGGCGGTGTTCATGACGGCGGTGTCGTGGTCGAGCAGGGCGAGCCCGGGCAGGTGCTCGTCGAGCCCCGCGAGGCGCGTACCCGCGCGTTCCTGGCGAAGGTCCTGTAGGTGCTCCGCCAGACGGATGCCGCACCGGCGGCGTCCGCCGAAGTCCTGCGCGCCCACGCGGACGAGCTCCTTCCGGTGTATCGGAGGGAGCTCGCCGATCTCGTGGCGATCGACTCGGGGTCGTACTCCGCCGACGGGGTCGATGCGGTGGGCGCCTGGTGTGCCGCGCGGCTCACGGCGCTCGGTTTCTCGGTCGAATCGCACGAGACCGGGGTGGTCGACGGTCGGCGCTTCGGTCGTGTCGTGGTGGCCCGCCGGCGGGGGACCGGAACCCGCCGCATCCTGCTCTTCGCCCACATGGACACCGTCTTCGCCGACGGGACCGCTGCTCTTCGTCCGTATCGGGAGTCGGAAGGGCGCGCCTACGGCCCCGGCGTCAGCGACGACAAAGGAGGGCTCCTGGCGGGAATCCACGCCGCCGAGGTACTCGTCCGCGCGGGCTACGACGGCTACGGCGAACTCATCCTCGCTCTGACACCCGACGAGGAGATCGGTTCCCCCGCGTCGGCTGCGCTTCTCCGCGCCGTCGCGACAGGCGTCGACGCGGCCCTGTGCCTGGAGTGCGCCCGCGAGAACGGCGACGTGGTCATCGCCCGAAAGGGAGTCGCCGACGTGCGGTTCGATGTGTCGGGGCGGGCGGCGCACGCCGGGGTGGAGCCGGAGCGCGGTGCCGATGCCGCCCTGGAGGCGGCGCGACTCGTGCTGGACGCGCACGCGCTCGCACGCGAGGGCGATGTGACGGTGAACATCGGCGTGGTCGCCGCCGGCGAGCGACCGAACATCGTCCCCGCCACTGCCCACATGAGCGGCGAGGTCCGGGCGTTCGGCGCGGAGGCCCTCGAGCAGACGCTTCGTGTTCTCGAGAGGCGGGCCGCCGCAGCGACGGTCGCCGGCGTCGACGTGGCCTT
Source organism: Microbacterium sp. SLBN-154 (assembly GCF_006715565.1). NCBI lineage: Bacteria > Bacillati > Actinomycetota > Actinomycetes > Micrococcales > Microbacteriaceae > Microbacterium > Microbacterium sp. SLBN-154. Next base: position 3,272,717 of record NZ_VFNL01000001.1, on the reverse strand, counting down.
CCGCCGCGAAGCGTTCTGCCCGCCGCTCGAGGCCTCCGACACCGCCTCGCTCTTCACCGCTGCGCGCGAGGTCGCCCGGGAGCTCGGCTTCGACCTCGACGGTGCCTCGACCGGTGGCGTCTCGGATGCCAACTTCGTCGCGGCACGGGGTGTCCCGGTGCTCGACGGACTCGGTCCTATCGGAGGCGACGACCATTCGCCCGACGAGTGGCTCGACCTCGCCTCGGTTCCCGAGCGCGTTGCGCTGCTGGCCGGCCTCGTCGTCCGCATCGCCGAGGGGTGAGCGCAGTACTGTCGAGGTCGGAGGTGAGCCCAGATGACCGATGCCGGCGTCGCGGAGTCGATTCGTCGCGGAATGGCGGACTGCTCGCCCGCCGAGCGGAAAGTCGCGCGCGTGCTGCTCTCGGCCTACCCGTCGGCAGGATTCGAGACCGTCGCCCGTCTCGCCGAACGTGCGGGAGTGAGCGGCCCCACCGTCTTGCGTTTCGTCCACCGACTGGGCTACCGCGGGTTCCCCGACTTCCAGGAGGCGCTTCGCCACGACCTCGACGAACGGTCGGCGTCGCCTCTGCGCATCCTGGCATCCCGCCCGCCGATCGACGGCGAACCCCAGACCCTCCGCGACCGGGCTGCGGCGATCACGGCGGGAACCGTTCAGCGCACCTTCGCCGAGGTGAGCACGCATGACCTCGAGCGATGCGTGGAACTGATCTCCCAGGCATCCGGCTCGGTGGTGATCGCCGGCGGCCGTTACAGCAATCTGCTCGGTCGCGTTCTGTCGCTGCACCTGGAGCAGCTCCGCCCTCGGGTGCGGATGCTCGCCGACCAGCCGTCGGCACGCGCGGCGATGGTCGAAGATCTCGGGCGGCGCGACGTGGTGGTGCTGTTCGACTACCGGCGCTATGAGGAGCCGACGCTGCGGCTCGCGCGGCTCGCGCGCGAGCGTCACGCCGCGCTGGTGCTCTTCACCGACACGTTCCTGTCGCCGATCGCGTCGGAGGCCGAGGTGGTGCTCGCGAGCGAAACGGCGGCGCCGTCGCCTTTCGACGCCCTGACCCCGGCGCTCGCGCTGATCGAGACGGTGGTCGCCGGATGCTTCGAACGGCTGGGGGATGCAGCCGTGGACCGGATGGCGCGCGCCGACCGCGCCGCCGCGGATCTCGGTCTCTACTGAGTCCTGGGGCGCCCCGCAACCTCGGAGCGCCCCAGGGACGGGGAGTGTCGGTCAGTCGGCGACGCGGATGTCCATCCGGAGGTCGGAGAACGACACGGCACCCGCGGGAGTCGTCCAGACGTCGGTCTTCCGGTCGCGCGTCAGCACCGTCTCGAACCGCGGCTCGCCCTCGAAGCTCACACCCGTGCCGACGCCGGTCCGCGACGCGGCGACCTCTCGCGCCAGATCGCGGAGGGAGTACACGCCGCCGGCGCCGTCGATCGAGTCCCAGACATCCGTCCGCACGGCCGCGTCGGCGGCACGGGGCTTCAGCTTCTTCGCGCCGCGCGCGTCTTCGACCTCGGCCTCGCCGCGCAGGTCGATCTCGTCTCCGGCGCTCGCGTAACTCCAGCGGACGTTCTCGACCCCCGCGCCCGACACCCTCGCGCGGGTCACATCGAGGATCGATGCACCGTGCTCACCGATGACACGACCTTCCTGGTCGTCGCGATCGAGCACGACCGCGGTGGTCTCGTCGACCCCGAGGACGTACGGCCGACCCGTCTCCAGCGCGAGCGCCACCGCCCGTCCCTGTCTGCCCCACGTCGTGAAGTGGCTGTCGAGGAGGACCTCGTCGACGAACCCGAACCCGCCGAAGGGCACGTACCCCAGGGCGCCGGCGTCGTCGAGGTAGCCGGCTGTCGCGCCGTCGCGCCACGCCTGGTACGACTCTCCGCCGGTGATCATGTCGGCGCCCTGCTGGATCGTCAGGCCCGCGCTCACGCCGGCGACCACCCCGCGGTCGGCAACCTGGCGGATGGCCGCCATCGCGGGGGTATCGGTGCACGAGGTGAAGGCTTCGAGGTCGGCGTCCTCGCACGCGAAGAGGGTGCGGACGTACCTCATCTGGTCGCCGCCGCCGAAGAACACACCCGTCGATGCGGCGATCTGAGCACTCACCTCGGGGTCGGACGCGCGCGCGGGCGAGTAGGCGTCACCGTCGTAGTCGACGCGGGTGTCGATGGGCACCGCGTAGGTGTCGGCGCCGAATCGCGCGAACAGGTCGGCGTAGTAGAGACCGTTCGCGGCTGCGTTGTTCAGGCTCGCGTCTACAGCCTCCGCGGCGGTTCGAGCCGGCGACGCCGCCGCCGTGACGATCGCGATCCGCGCCCGTGCGGGCCCCGCGCCATCGGGGTCGGCGAGATCGACGATCGTCTGCAGGATCTCGGCGTTCTCCTTAAGGTTGCCCCCGATGAGGACGGCGTGTGGATCGAGGGGCTTCGATCGAGCCGGCGGAGCGGCGGTCGCGGGAGCGGCGACGCCGACGATCATGGCGCAGGATAGAGCGAGAACGCCGAGCGTTCGAGCCGGTGAGGTCACGGTTTCTCCTTCGAAACGATGAGGGTGAAATGTACGATACGAGACAGGTATCTTCGTGACAGAAACTAACGCACATTACAGTCCCATGGAAGAGGTCTCCCGATGACGCGAGCGCCCGAACTCTCCGCCTCCCGTACGGGCGACGCCGCGCGGATGCACGCCATCACTCCGCAGACCACCGCCGTGGTCGACCAGGTGCTCGAATACGCCCGCCGCCGGTCGCTCTACCCTGATGTGCCGCTCGATCGCGCGATGCGCCTGGCCGATCTCCGCCGGCTCGCCGGTGATTCGATCCGCCCGGACGGCATGGGATCCGAGCGCGCGCTCGCGCTCTTCGAGCACGTCCTCGCTCCGGCGTGCCTGTCCACCGATCACCCCGGCTACCTCTCCTTCATCCCGTCCGCCCCGTCGAAGGCCGCCCTGGCATTCGACGTCGTCGTCTCGGCATCCGCGATCTACGCAGGATCGTGGATGGAGGGTTCGGGGGCCGTCTTCGCCGAGAACGAGGTGCTGCGCTGGCTCGCCGGCGAGTTCGGTCTTCCCGCCTCCGCCGGCGGGGTCTTCGTCCAGGGTGGAACGATCGGCAATCTCTCGGCGCTCGTCACCGCCCGCGACCACGCGCGCCGCCGGGTCGCCGACGCCGAGCGCCCCGCGCCTGGCCGCTGGGCGGTCGTGTGCAGCGCTGAGGCGCACTCGTCGATCGCGTCGGCGGCCGCGGTCATGGACGTCGATGTGCTCGCGGCCGAGGTGGGAGAGGACGGCAAGCTGCGCGGCGATGCGGTACGCGCGGTGCTCGACGCGCACGGCGACCGCGTCTTCGCCGTGGTCGCGACGGCCGGCACCACCAACTTCGGGATCGTCGACGACATCGCGTCGGTCGCCGACGCGGCCCGCGAGGCCGGGGTGTGGTTCCACGTCGACGGCGCCTACGGACTCGCGGCGATGCTCTCGCCCGAGTCGCGACCGCTGTTCGCCGGGGTGGAGCAGGCCGATTCGGTCATCGTCGACCCGCACAAGTGGTTGTTCGCCCCCTTCGACGCCTGCGCCCTCATCTACCGCGACCCGGTGCCGGCGATCCAGGCGCACACGCAGAAGGCCGAGTACCTCGACACCCTGACCGACTCGCTCGACTGGAATCCCTCCGACCTCGCCATTCAGCTGACCCGCCGGGCGCGCGGTCTGCCCCTGTGGTTCTCGCTCGCCGTCCACGGCACCGAGCAGTACCGGGTGACGATCGCCGATGCGGTCTCGCGCGCGAAGCGCCTCGCCGACGACATCCGCCGACGGCCGGAGCTGTCGCTCGTGCGCGAGCCCGATCTGTCGGTGGTCGTGTTCCGCCGCGAGGGCTGGTCGCTCGCCGAGTACGAAGCATGGTCAGACCGCCTCCTCGACGAGCAGCGGGCGTTCGTCGTGCCGAGCTCGCACCGCGGCAAGCCCGTGCTGCGGATCGCCCTCATCTCGCCGCTCACCACCGACGAACTGCTCGGCGAGATCCTCGACTCGCTGCGCTGAGCCGGATGCGCGGGCGACAGTCAGTCGGCTGACGCCCGCGGTCCGGGTTTGGTGAGAGTCGCCAGCAGCTCGCCGATCAGATGGTCGCTTTCGATCGGATGCCGCAGCGGCAGGTCTTCGACGCACTCGTAGCGATTGCGCCGCCCCGACTTCTCTCGGCGCAGGTAGCCGGCATCGACGAGATCGCTCAGGATCCCCTGCGCCGTGCGCTCGGTGATTCCGACGGCGTCGGCGATGTCGCGCACGCGCGCGCCCGGATCGCGGGCGACGTAGATGAGCACGTGAGCGTGATTGGTCATGAAGGTCCATCCGCTCATGACCCGATTCTACCGGCAGGCTCACTTGATGACGGCGGTATAAAACGCGTGCTTTGACACAGGTAATTTAAAACAGGTATTGTGCAACGCATGACTTGGCCGCACCTTCGCTCCCTCGCGCCGACTCTGGTGCTGATGGTCACCCTCATCGCCGGGCTCACCGTCGCCGTCGACCATGGCGACGTCGTCGGCGCCGCTCTCACCGTTCTGGTCGTCGGCCTCACCGCAGTGGTCCAGTCCTTCAGCAGGCGCCACCTGCGCGGCGACCCGCGCGCGCGCCGCTTCCTCATCCTGTCGACGGTGTTCGCCGGGGCGAGCGTGGTCACCGTCACCGCGTCGACCCTCGTCGTCCTCGCCGCAGGGTGGAGCGTGGCGAGCCTCGTCATGGCGCTTCTCCTGGCCACGGGAGGTGCACCTCAGACGAGGGTGGCGGTCCGCCGAGCCGGCGTCGCCTTCGTCATCGGCGATGTCGCCCTCTTGGGCGCCGTCGTGCTCACCGTGGCGACGCTGGGCACCACGCGGTTCGCCCGCCTCGCCGACCTCGATGCGACCACCGCTGTCGCCGTGGGCGCGTTGATCGCGATCGCCGCGGTCGCTCGCGCCGCGTCGGTGCCCTTCCACGGCTGGCTCCCTGCGACGGTCGCGAGCACGACACCGGTCTCCGCTCTCCTCCACGCCGGATTCGTCAACGCCGGGGCCCTGCTGCTGCTTCGCACCGACGCTGTCCCGTCCCTCGCCGGGCCCCTCGTCGTCGGTGTTGCCGGAGCCCTCACCGTCGTCATCGCCGGAGCGGCGATGCTCACCCGAAGCGACGTGAAAGGCAGGCTCGTCCAGTCCACGGCGGCGCAGATGGGCTTCATGCTCCTCGCCTGCAGCCTGGGAGCCTTCGCCGTCGCCCTGGTTCACGTGGTCGGCCACGCGCTGTTCAAGGCGAGTCTCTTCCTCGGCGCGGGGTCTGCCGTGGAGCGGGCGGTGGCCGGGCGCGCCGCTCCCCGCAGAGACCATGATCGCCGGATGCCGCTCCTCGCCGCCCTCGTGGTGATCGCCGTCGCTGCCGCCGCGGTGGTCGGCACGGCGGCGTGGACGAGCCCGTCCGCGGTGCTGCTGCTGTTCGTCGTCACCACCGCCGCCGTCGCCGCCGCGCAGCTGGCGGAGGGTGCGCTTCCCGCCGGGGCGCGGCTGGCCGGCATGGCTCTCGTCGGCGGCGCCGTCGTGATCTACGTCTTCGCGGTCGCCGATCTCGGCGACCTCCTGGGTCTCCCTCCCGCTGCTGCGGCGATGCCGGCCACGCTGGCCGTCGTGACCTTCGCCGCAGGCGTCGCGGTCGCCCTCCTCGCGCGCACGCGGGGAGCGCTCGCCGATCGTGCGTACGTCTTCGCCCTCGGCTGGGGGCGACCGCCCCTGCCGGTCTCCTCGTCCGTCCCCGCCGGATCATCCGGCCCTCGTGAATACCGGAGTGCGTCATGACCGTCCCCTCCCTGCACGACAGCGTCCTCGAGCAGCGCGCCGCGATCCGCGGCATGGTCGCCGCCGCGTCGCGCGCCATCTCGCCGCACTACCCGCTCGAGACCTTCATCGCGCGAAACCCCGTCGCCGACTACGAACGCCTGAGCTTCGAAGACGCCATCCGCGCGGTCGCGGCCGACCACGGCGCGGGCCTCACCTTCCCCGAGCCCGTGTTCCGGCACCTCCTGGGTGTGGGACGGATCACCGCAGACGACCTTCGCCGCGCGATCGCCTTCCACGTCGCCGAGGCGCGGAGCCCCCGCATCCTGTGCTGTGGGGAGACGGAGGTGACGGTCGGGGAGCTGCTTCTGCTCGACCTGTGCCACGCGCCCGTGGACGCCTCACCGCGCCCCGCGCTCCAGACGCCGGCCGCGCTTCGGGCGCCGAAGGCGCACGCGCGGATCGACGAGCACATCGGCCGCTGGCTGAGCGCCGCCTTCGCCGAGGCCACCTGGGCGCGGAGGGGCGAAGGCGACGGACTCTGGGAGGCCTGGCGCCGGCTCGCCCCGCTCGACCTGCGTCTGCTGCGGCGCGTGCGCTCCGGCATCCGATGGTCGGCGACGCATCCCGAAGACGCCATCGCCGACGCGCTCTCTCAGTGGGGATGGGACGACGCGACCGCCACGCAGTACCTTCGCGCGCATGTGCTGGCCCAGCCCGGCTGGACGGCCGCGGTGCGGCATGCCGCGGTGACGGGGGACGCGCGGATGTCGGTGACCGCACTCGTCGCGATGAGGGTCACCCTCGAGTCCCTCCTCCTCGCCGACCGTGACGTCTCGCCCGAAGATCTCGGGTACCTCGGCCCTGCGGACGCCCCGGCGGTGCCCGGTGACGACAGGATCGAGGCCGTCGGTCGGGCTGCGGGCGTCGATGTCGCCGATCCCGTGGTGCGGCAGGCACTGGCGCGCGTGCTCAGCCTCGTCGACCCGGCGAGTCGGCGGGCGATCTGGCAGGAGGCCTACGAACGGGGCGCCGCCCGGCGCCTCGCCCCTGCCGTTGCTCCCGTGCTGCGGCCGGTCGGCCCGTCCGCAGAGCGTCCTCTCGCCCAGGCGGTGTTCTGCATCGACCCGCGGTCGGAGGGCATCCGCCGCCATCTCGAAACGGCCGCGCACGTCGAAACCCTCGGCTTCGCAGGGTTCTTCGCCGTGCCGATCTCGTTCCGCAGCGCTGCCGGCGGTCCGGCCGTCGCCTCGTGCCCCGTCCTTCTCACGCCCCGTCGCACCGTGACCGAATCCTCGTCCGACCGAGAGCCCCTCGCTCGCTGGCAGCAGCGGCTCGCGGGCGGACACGCTCTGCGCGACACGTTCGGCCGTGTCAAGGAGTCGACGATCACGCCCTTCGCCCTGGCCGAGACCGCCGGGTGGCTCATGGGTCCGGCGATGGCTGCCCGTACCGTCAGTCCGGCAGGGTGGCGGGCACTCGGTGAGCGGCTGGGTCGACTGCTGCCGACCAAACCGGCGACCCGGCTCGATGCGGATGTCGCGATGGACCTCGACGAGCGCGTGCTCTACGCCGAGGCGGCACTGCGCATGATGGGTCTCGTCGAGGGCTTCGCCCGCCTCGTGGTGCTCGCCGGTCATGGCGCGGAGGTGACGAACAACCCGTACGCGTCGGCCCTGCAGTGCGGTGCGTGCGGCGGACACGAGGGCGCGCCCAACGCCCGGGCGGCCGCTCTGGTCTTCAACGACCCGCCCACCCGGACCCGGCTGGCAGAACGCGGCATCCGCATCCCCGACGACACGCTCTTCGTCGCGGCTCAGCACGACACCGTCACCGATGCCGTGCGGCTGCTGGAGCCCTGGGCGATCCCCGCGACGCACGCCGACGACGTCGAACGCCTCGACGCGGTGTTCGACCGCGCGCGGGCAGGGCACGCGGCGGAACGGCTGGCAGTGCTGCCGGGGGCCGCTGCCGGCGCGGATCCTGTTCGCGAGACCGCCCGTCGCCGGGCGGACTGGGCCGAGGTCTACCCCGAGTGGGGCCTCGCGGGCAACGCCGCCTTCATCGTGGGACCGCGAAGCATCACCGCCGGACACGACCTCGGCCGACGGGCGTTCCTCCACAGCTACGACGCCGCCGCCGACCCCGACGGCTCGGGATTGGAGACCATCCTCACCGCCCCGATGATCGTCGCGCAGTGGATCAACGCCCAGTACGCGGCATCCGCTCTCTCACCCGACCGATTCGGTGCCGGACCCAAGCCCCTGCACAACGTCGTCGGAACCGTCGGCGTGCTCTCGGGATACGGCGGCGATCTGCGCATCGGCCTGCCGTGGCAGTCGGTCGGGGTCGGCTGCGAGCTCGTTCACGAGCCGGTGCGGCTGCAGGTGTTCGTTCAGGCGCCCTTCGTCCGCCTGAACCACCTCCTGGAATCGGCGGAGGTCGTCCGCGACCTCGTCGTCAAAGGGTGGATCACGCTGCGCGCCCGTGAGCACGACACCGATCGCTGGCTGCGGTTCGGACCCTACGGATGGGTGGAGGAACCCGACCTCGCACCCGTTCCGGCCGACACTCCCGCTCCCACCCTTGAGAACCTGGAGGCTTCACGATGAGCACGACCGCCCTCACCCCCATGACCAAGATCGAGATCGTCGTTCCCGGCGACGACGCCGCCGACATCGCCGAGCTCATCCGCTCGGTCGGTGCCCGCGGGTACACCTCAGTCTCGGGCGTCTCGGGCTTCGGCCACCACGGCGCCCGCGGCGGACGGATGCTGTTCAACGACCACGACGCGCTGACGCTCCTCATCACGGTGGTGCCGGATCATCGGGCGGATGCGATCGTCGCGGGCATCCGACCGATCCTAGACCGCACGTCGGGGGTGATGTTCGTCTCGGCGACGGCCGTGAGCCGACCCGATTACTTCGCGTGACCTCAGCGGCCAGGACCCGACCCTACGAGGGTCGGACCGTCACCGTCGGCACGCTGCACGGCAAGGAGCGACAGTTCGCGCCCGCCTTCGCGCTGGCACGGCATGTCAGTGCAATCCCTGAGCGGACCGCCCGACGAGGTACGCCCTCACCCTCGGGTCGGTGGTCAGGCCGATCGCTCGTCTCATCGCGGCCTCCGCCTCGATGCGGCGCCCGCGCTCGGCCTCGACCCGAGCGAGACAGACCCAGTACGGCTGATGGGCGACGACGGCGGACGGCGGCAGGCCGGCGAGCATGCGCGCCGCCTCATCGACGTCGCCCACCTCGACCAGAGCCGCAGCGGCGCCGATCGTCGCCCCGATCGACGGCGCGATCTGCAGGAGCCCGCGGTAGAGGGTGACCACCGCCTGCCAATCGGTGACGCCGGTCTCGGCGCGTGCCGAGTGCACGGCGCTGACCGCCGCCTCGAGCTGGAATCGCCCGAGTCGACCGAGCGCCGCTGCGCGGCGCAACTCGTCGTCACCGCGCCGGCGGAGCGCGGCCGGCCAGGCCCGGGTGTCCTGGGAGGCGAGCGGCACGAACCCGCCCTCGCGGAAGCGAGCAGGGCGTCGGCTCTCGGTGTGGAGCAACAGCGCCAGCAGCCCGCGGGCCTCGGGCTCTTCGGGGACCAGGGCCACCATCATCTCGGCCAGCCGCAGCGCCTCGTCCCGAAGTGCCGGACGATCGCCGCCGAGATCGTCGATGAGAGCATCGGATGATCCGTAGGCGGCGTAGATCGCGCGCAGCACCGCCCCCACCCGCCCTGGCAGCTCCTCGGCGGGAGGCATCCGGTAGCGGATCCCGGCGTCACGGATCTTGATCTTCACCCGGCTGAGGCGCTGACCCATCGTGGCCGGCGGGACCAGGAAGACCGCCGCGATCCGTGCGGCGTCGACCGCGAGCACCGCCTGCAGCATGAGAGGGGCGTGCATCCGCTCGTCGATCGCCGGATGGGCGCACACGAAGAGCAGAGAGAGGACGTCGTCGGGGGTGGGCGCGCCCTCTACGACCGCGTCGTCGCTCGCGGTCATGCCCGTCATCTCCTCGGGGGCGACGGAGACCTCCCGGGTGCGCCGCCGCGCGGCACTGATCGCGGCGTTCCGTGCTGCAACCCGCAGCCAGGCCTCCGCCGACCGCGGCACACCGCCGGCCCGCCAGGCGGTGACGGCGTGAGCGAAGGCCGTCGCGACGGCATCCTCTGCGGCCTGCAGATCGCCGTCTCGGCGGAACAGCCAGCCGACGAGACGCCCGAAGAGGTCTCGATGAGCCTCGGCGAGCGCCTCGTCGACCGGGTCTTGGCGGTGGGTCATGCGCGATGTGGGGACGGCGCGGGCTCAGGACATCGGCGGCAGCACCGGGCGGACCTCCACCGACCCCCGCGCGGCCGCCGGGCAGCGCGCCGCCCACGCCATCGCGGCGTCGAGATCGGGGACGTCGATGAGGAAGATCCCGCCCAGGTGCTCCTTGACGTCGGCGAAAGGGCCGTCCTGGATCTCGACGTCACCGCCTCGGTTTCGAAGCGTCGTCGCCGTACCCGGTGGTTGCAGTCCCGCGGCCGCCGACATGATGCCGCTGTCCTGAAGCGCCGCGACGTATGCCGCCCACGACGCCCAGTAGGCCTCGGCGTGCTCAGGATCGATGCGGTCGGCGTAGTCGGCCTCGGCCTCCATCGCCAGGATCGCGAACTGCATGGGGTGTCCTCCCTAGGCGGTCGGCGCCGGCACGAGCGGCGCCGAGGTCTCTAGCAGCGTCTTCAGGCCCGAGAGGATCAGCACCCAGCCGCGCTCGATGTCGTCGGCGGTGGTGCTCTCGGGAAGGCCGTCGTGAGTCAGCGTGAGCTGAGTCAGACCCAGGACCGCCATCGCGGTATCCGACAGCACGTACGTCACGCGGCTCTCGGGGAGCTCGGCGACATCCGGCGCCCACGATCCACGGAAGGTCATGCCCAGACGCTCCCCTTCGACGTAGTCGGTGACGGTGCCGGAGATGACCTCGCGACCGCCCATCACGTACGAGTATGGCTCTCCCGCGCTCGTCGGGAAGCGGGCTTCGAAGCCGTAGTAGTAGGCGGGCGAGATCGCGGGGTCGGTGAGCGCGCGCCAGACCTCCCCGGCCGGAGCCTTGATGGCGAGCTGGATCTTCTGGGTCGACATGATGTCCTCTCTTCGCGCCACGGTGGCGCTACCGGGAAGACGCGCGAATCATCGACGTTTCGACAAACCCGCGAAAAGAACCCTCCACAGGTAGTGTGTGCCGGGTTGCGGAAAGGTGACCAGTGAACGATCGAGCAGGACACAACCCCGAGCGCCACGCGCTCATCGTGCGCGGCGGATGGGAAGGGCATCAGCCGGTTGCGGCGACCGACCTCTTCGTGCCGTTCCTGCGCGAGCAGGGATTCACGGTGCGGATCGAGGACTCCAATGCCGTCTACGCCGATGCTCAGGCGATGGCCGAGACCGACCTCATCGTGCAGAGCGTGACGATGTCGGAGATCTCGGCCGACGCGCTCCGCGGTCTCATGGACGCCGTGGCGTCGGGGACCGGCCTCGCCGGTTGGCACGGCGGGATCGCCGATTCGTACCGCAACAGCTCCGACTACCTGCAGCTGATCGGCGGACAGTTCGCGACACATCCGGCGAAGGCCCCCGACGAGCGTGTCGACGACGAGACCGACAACTTCCTGCCCTACACGATCGAGATCACCCCGCTCGGGCGCGATCATGAGATCACTCGTGGCATCGGCGACTTCGACCTCGTCACCGAGCAGTACTGGGTGCTCCACGACGACCTCAACGACGTGCTCGCGACCACCACCCACCCGGTGCAGCCCTACCACCCGTGGCAGCGGCCGATCACCTCGCCCGCGGTCTGGACGCGAGCGTGGGGGAGCGGGCGGGTGTTCGTGGCGACCCCCGGTCACAGCGTCGACGTGCTGCAGGACGACCGTGTGCGCTCCATCGTCGAGCGCGGCATGCTGTGGGCCGCGCGCGAGCGCGTCTGATCAGAAGGACGTCGCTGCCCTCGACCGCACCCGGAACCACAGGCTGAGCTCCCGGGCTGCACGGATCGTCGGGGCGGCGCCCTCGACGTCGTCCAGATCGTCGAAGGTGCTGCGGAATCCCGGGGGAACGGTCTCCTCGTGATCGGGGACGCGCTCGAAGCCCATCGTCCACTCTGCGAAGTGGCGTTCGTCGACGCGGTCTTCGACCAGAGTGCGCACCGCATGATGGCGTGGGTCGACGGCGATGCTGTCGTAAAGCCTGCGGACCTCGGCGGCCGGGCCCTCGATCACCTGGAAGAAGCGCCCCGCGCGGTAGACCAGGAGGCCGGTGATGCCGGCAGCGGCGTTTCGCTCACGGCTCGCTCTGAGCAGATCGGTGAGCTGGCCGTCGTCCATCGGTTCACGGGCCGTGCTGGTGTAGAGCACCGACAGGAGGTCGTCGGATGTTTCCTGCGGACGCGTGGCTGCGCTTTCTCTCACGCGGTCTCCTTCATCTGCGTTCGTAGCCGATCCCGAGCGTCAGCGCCACCAGGCCGTGCATCGCTTCCGTCAGGTCGGAGTACTTCCCGACCGGTCGAGAGCGCATGTCGTAGGCGGTGAACCGACGGTCACGCTCACGGATGATGTATCCGAGCAACGCGCCGTTGCGGCTTCCGACATGGAATCCGTCTTCCACACGCGACCAGACCACGCCTGCGCCAGGACTGCTGCCTCGATGGTTCACGAGCTGGCCTACTCATCCTGTTGCGCGCCGGTGGATCCACGCGTGACCCTCAGGGTGACACACGCGGGTCTCCGTCCGGTAGTCGACCCGCGGCCGCGATGCGTGTGACCGGTAACATGACAGGGCAGGACGGGCCCGATTCACAGGCGAAGGGAAGCACCGATGACGACGTCGACCGGCAGTGACGCAGGTCCCACCGCCCGGCCCCACGGGATAGGCATCGTGGGGCTCGGGGTGATCTCGGGCCAGTACCTGACCACCTTCCGGGGACGCGATGACGTCGCCGTCGTCGCCGTCGCCGATCTCGACGTCGCGCGGGCCGAGACGGTGGCCAGCGACATCCCCGGATGCCGGGCCCTGTCCGTCGCCGACCTGATGTCCGATCCGCGGGTCGACACGGTGCTCAACCTCACGATCCCGGCGGCACACGCCGAGATCGCCCTGCAGGCCCTCAGCGCGGGGAAGAACGTCTACGGCGAGAAGCCTCTCGCGGCCACCCTGGCCGCTGCGCGAAGTGTCGTCGACGCCGTCCCGTCGGGCACGTGGCTCGGCGCGGCCCCCGACACGGTTCTGGGCACCGGCATCCAGACGGCACGCGCCGCCGTGGATGCCGGCCTGATCGGCCGGCCGGTGGCGGCGATCGCGACCTGGACCTCCGGCGGCCACGAGTCGTGGCACCCCCACCCCGACTTCTACTATCGCGAGGGAGGCGGGCCGCTGCTGGATATGGGGCCGTACTACCTCACGTCACTCGTCCAGCTGCTCGGCCCGGTCGTGCGGGTGAGCGGAGCGTCGTCGCGCTCGCGCGATATCCGCCGCATCGCCACGGGCCCGCGCGCGGGGGAGGAGATCCCTGTCGAGGTCGACACCCACGTCACGGGCACGCTCGTGCACGAGGGTGGCGCGATCTCGACGGTGACCTTCAGCTTCGACGGGGGTGAGACAGGAGCGCCGCCGATCGAGGTGCACGGAGAAGCAGGCAGTCTGCAGGCGCCCGACCCGAATCACTTCGACGGCCCGGTCAGGATGCGACGCCACGGCGCACAGGAGTGGGCCGAGGTGCCTGTCGGGGCCGGCTATGTCGGGGCGGGCCGCGGCGTCGGCCTGGTGGACTTCCTGCGCCCGGGCGGCGGACGCGCGAGCGGCGCGATGGCCCTGCACGTGCTCGAGATCATGTCCTCGCTCCTCGATGCCGCCGCCCAGCGACGCTGGGTCGATCTGGCGACGACCGTCGAGCGGCCTGCGCCGGTGCCCCTCGCGCGTTTCGGCGCGCTGCCGCGCTGACGGCCCCGCCCCGATCGCGTATCAACCCCCTCTGAAGGAGAAGCCCCATGAAACACCGTTCCCTCGCGGGTCGTCGCGTCTCGGCGATCGGACTGGGCGCGATGCCCCTGTCGATGAACAACGACCGGGTGTTCCCGAGTCGCGAAGAGGCTGTCGCCACCGTCCATGCCGCCCTCGACGCCGGTGTCACCCTCATCGACACCGCCGACATCTATGCGCCGCAGTGGGATCAGATGGGGCACAACGAGGAGATCGTGGCCGAGGCGCTGCGCACCTGGGACGGCGACGCGTCGTCGGTGTTCGTCACCACCAAGGGTGGGATCACGCGGGCGGAGGGCGAGACGTGGGGGCGCGACGGATCGCTCGCGTACCTCCGCGCCGCTGTCGAGCGGTCGCTGCGCATCCTGGGGGTCGATGCGATCGAGCTCTACCAGTACCACCGACCCGACCGGTGGATGGTCTACGGCGAGATCATGCAGAACCTGAAGGCCCTGCAGGACGAGGGGCTGATCCGCCACATCGGCATCTCGAACGCGAGTGTGGAGGAGATCGACATCGCCCTGGAGGTGCTGGGTGAGGGCAACCTCGCGAGCGTCCAGAACGAGTTCTCGCCGAAGCATCCGGGTTCGATCGACGAGCTGCGCCACTGCGCGCGGCACGGCATCGCCTTTCTGCCCTGGAGCCCGCTGGGCGGCACGGGCGGGGGAGCGCGCACTGTCGGCGACCGATTCTCGGCCTTCGCCGAGGTGGCATCGGCGCACGGGGTGAGCCCGCAGCGCGTCGTCCTCGCGTGGGAGCTGGCGCTCGCCGAGACCGTGATTCCGATCCCGGGTGCACGGCGCGCCGCGTCCATCGTGGACTCGGCTGCCGCCGCCGATCTCGACCTGTCCGACGGCGAGGTCGAGCGCCTTTCGCACTCGGTCGGCATCGATCCGGAGTAGAGCGGCGGAGGCTGCCCCCGCCGCTCCTGTCGGTCACTTCGCGCGGAAGGCGACGTCCGCCGCGCCTGCGCGCCAGCTCAGGAGCAGGATGACGGCAGCTGCCGTGGTGAGTATCGTCAGTCCGTTCCCCGCCAGCCACAGCCCCGTCAGGTCGCGCACCCGATCGGCTGTCTCGCCGGGGTCTCGGAAGACAGGGTTGACGGTGGTGATGAGAAGCGTCTTCGACGTTGCGGCCACGGCGAGAAGGCCGAGCGCGATCCAGCCTCGTCGCGCGGCAGGAAGGGCCATCCGGTGCATGCGCACCACGAGCCAGACGGCGGCGGCTAGGCCTATCAGCGACCACGGCATGTAGTAGTACATCGGGCTCCCGATCTCCAGGGCGCCGATGAAGGCGCCGGGGGAGGGGGTGACGAGGCTCCGCAATGCCGCGTTCTGCTCGTAAAGGTTTCCGAATGCGTTCTGTGCGAGAAAGAGCGTGGCCACGACGGTGAGCACGCGAGTCCGGCGCAGCGGGGATGCTGAAGGCCGGAAGGAGGAGGTGAACGGGTGGCGGATGGGCAATGTCGTCATAACAATGAGAATAAGGCAGCTTATTCGCCGTGTCCACCCGTGAAAGAATCAAGCTTGTGACAGCGCTGCGCCCCGAAGACTTCCTCGGCTATCGACTTGTTCTCAAGAGTGCGCAGATGTCGCGACGCTTCGCCGATGAGCTCGCCGCGGTCGGGTTGCGAGTGACGGAGTTCAGCACGCTCGCCGTGCTCGCCGCTCGACCCGGTGCGACCGCAGCGGAACTGGCCGAGGCGGTTCTGATCTCGGCGCAGAGCATGGGGCCGCTGCTGGATCGGCTGCAGAAGATCGGGGCGGTCGTGCGACCGGAGCGTCGGGGCAAGGGCCGGGTCGCTCCCGCGGAATTGACGGATGAGGGGCGGCGCCTGCTCGCCGTCGCATACGCGCGGGTCGAAGCGATCGAAGATGAATATCGCCGGCAGCTGGGGGAGGACTACGAGGTCTTCCACCACATCGTGGACAGGTGGCAGCCTTAGGGTGCAACTCCGGCGATTGTTCGAATTTTTGTGCTGCTGACCGGACCCTGTGGGTCTCGCCTTCACGCGCAGATTATTGTTCTCTCCGGGCGATGTCGGAGTTCAAGCGTAGATTTGTTCTATGGACAGTTCCGGTGCGATGGCGACCACGCGGCGGTTGAGGGATGCCGCTCATCGTGTCGTTGCGACCTGGAAGCCGCCTGCGGTGCAGCGTTGGCGTGTTCGGTGTCGGAGGTGGTCGCCGCGATCGGCGATGACGATCTGTTGGCGCTGTTGTCGGATGCTGCGCAGGTGCGGGCGGCGGTGGAGGTCATCACCGCTGCCGCGGCCGCGGAAGCAACCCGGCGGTCGGCGCGGGAGCTGGGGTATGACGGGTTGGCGCAGCGAAAGGGCCACCGGAATGGCGCGTCGCTCGTGCAGACGATCACGGGACAGACGCGCGCGGACGTGACCCGTGCAGTGCGGACCGGTGAGGACCTCGCGCCGAGTGTCCCGCCGCCGGCGGTCTCGGGCCTGACGTCAGCGCCGGCCGTTCCGGCGACTCCGGAGTGGTTGCGGTTGCTGCGGGAGGCGTTGACGGGCGGGGCGATCACGCAGGCGCAGTTCCGGGCGATCCGCGATGGCCTGGGGGATCCGCCGGTCGAGCGGTATCTGGATCTGGATCCGGGGTTTCTTCCCGCGGCGTGGGCGACGGCGGTGGGGATGCTGCTGGGGGAGGCGGGGGTGTTCCCCGTCGAAGAGCTCCGGAACGCGGCCCGGATCGCGAGGGACCGGTTGGACCCGGTCGGGGTGACTGTGCGGTTCGAGGAACGTTTCGCGGCGCGGTCGCTACGGACATGGACCGATGAGAACGGGCAGCATCACGCGAAGATCGTGTTCGACGACGACGGGGCGGCGTGGGTGCAGGCGATCCTCTCCGCCGCGCTGCGCCCGCGGCGTGGGCCGCGATTCGTGGAGTCACCGGCTGCGACGGCGGCCGACGGTGCGCGGGATTCCCGGTCGAATGAGCAGGTGCAGTACGACACGGTGCTGGCGATCCTGCGCACCGGCGCCGCCGCCGACCCGGCCCAGTCGTTCGGGGACCGGCAACCTGGGGTACGGATCCTCGTCACCGCCGACACCCTCACCCCCGAGACCGACGCCGACGGGGCGATCCGGGTGCGGGTGGTCGGAGTGGGGCACCTCGAGGACGGTGGCGCGGCGATCCCCGGTGGCGTGGTCGACAGTTATCTGTGTGACGCGGGCAGTGTTCCGGTGATCCGCGACAGCACCGGCAGACCCCTCGATGTCGGAAGGGAGCAGCGCCTGTTCACCCGAAAACAGCGTCTTGCGATCGCCGCCCGCCACGGTGGGTGCATCGGAGAGCACTGCACCGCTCCGTCGAGCTGGACCGAGATCCACCACCTGACCCACTGGTCCCACGGTGGACGCACCGACGTCGACGACGGTGTTCCCCTGTGTCGTAACTGCCACCTCGGCCTCCACAACCGCGGCCAGTGGATCACCCGCGAACGCGGCCCCGACGGCGCCGACACGTATTGGCTGCACTCCCCACCTGATCCGGTCGCCGGGGAAGCAGCTCCGCCCACTCGACTGAGGTCCCGCAGTCCCCTGCGCTTCACCGCCGCCTGACCCGGCGATGTGGATGTCGCCGCCTGACCAGTCGCCGTGAATGTGCGCACCGGTGGTCAGGCGAGCGCAACGGGACGAAACGCGCTCCGGCGGTGGCACAGCACGTCGCCGGGGGCGCGTCAACAGGTGGTCGGGGCGCGCGGGAGACGGATACCGTTTCGACATGAGCACGGCGAAGCAAGCGGCGCGGTCGGCGCACTCATCATCCACTTTCCGTGCCGTCGCGCGCGTCGGTTACGCCGTCCTCGGACTCCTCCACATCATCATCGGCAGCATCGCCGTCACGATCGCCACCGGCGCCGGTGGCGGCTCCGCCGACCAGAGCGGCGCGATGTCGCAGATCCGCGAGACCCCCTTCGGCCTCGTCGTGCTCTGGGTCATCGTCATCGGACTCGCCGCCCTTGCTCTCTTCGAGATCGCCCAGGCGTTCTTCGCCTCCGATTCCGACGGCGACAGCAAGAAGAAGTGGGCCAGGCGCGTGAAGCACCTCGGCACGGCCGCCGCCTACATCGCGATCGCCGTGACCGCCCTCATCTACGCGCTGGGTGGGAGCTCCTCATCGTCGGGGTCGACGCAGTCGCTCAGTGCCCAGCTGCTCGCCACGCCGGGCGGCGTCTTCGTGCTCGTCCTCATCGGTCTCGTGGTGCTCGCCATCGGCGGCGCGTTCGTCTACAAGGGCGCCACGAAGAAGTTCGAGGAGAAGCTCGATCTCCCCACCTCGAAGGTTCGGAAGGCGATCGTCGCCTTCGGCGTCACCGGTTACATCGCCAAGGGTGTCGCCGTCGGAGTCGCCGGCATCCTCTTCGTCGTCGCCGCCTTCACCCAGGACGCTGAAGCGGCCGGCGGTCTCGATGGAGCACTGCAGAGCCTCGCGCAGCTGCCGTTCGGACAGATCATCCTCTGGATCGTCGGTGCCGGCCTCATCCTCTACGGCCTGTTCTGCTTCGCCCGCGCCCGCTACGCCCGCATGTGAGGTCTGTGGCGATGCGGCGTCAGTCCACCGCGACCATGTCGACCACGATCGCGCGCTGCGGCTGCTGAACCATGGGTCGAAGTCCCACGACCGACAGCTGTCGGCCGGTCAAGACCGTGTCGACCGCCGCCCACTCCAGGGCCGACTGCCCGGCATCATGGTCGCGCGTGAGCGGTGAGAGTGTGAGACGGTACAGCCGCTCATCCTCCAGGCCCGGCATGCGCACGCGCCCCGGTGGCCACGCGGCATCCGTCGCCGTCTGCACGATCGTGAACATCGCCTGCGAGCGATCCGCGGCGACCACACCGCGCACGTCCACCCCCGGGTCGGCGCCGTCGACGTGCACGGTGCGTCCGGTGGCGATCATCTCGCGGAGCGACTTCGCGTAGACCACCCACTCCGCGATGCGCGCACGGGTCGCCGCGTCGGTGGCCGTGAGGTCCCACTCGATGCCGAAGTGCCCGATGAGGGCCACCGCGGCGCTCAACTCGAGATCCACCGTCCGGCCCGACGTATGCAGGTGCGGGGTCGTCAGGTGCGCGCCCATCATCTCCGGTGGCACGACGATTCCGGTGTACCGCTGGTTGGGGAGGCGCTCGAGCGGGTCGAGGCTGTCGCTCGTCCAGATCCGGTCGGTACGGTCGAGGATCCCCAGATCGACCCGTGCCCCGCCGGATGCACAGCTCTCGATCTCGAGCGCCGGGTGCGCGGCCTTCAGTTCGTCGAGAAGGCGATACAGCGCCTGCGTGGTGGCATGGACCCGCGCGACTCCGCCGGGCCCCGCCGCCGCATCGACGAGGTCGCGATTGTGATCCCACTTCAGGTACGCGATCGGGTACTCCTCGAGCAGTGCGTGCAGCCGCTCGGAGATGTAGCGATAGGCGTCGGGGTGAGCCAGGTTCAGCACCTGCTGCTGCCGCGCCGACGGGGGCAGGTCGGCGCGCCCGCGCAGGATCCAGTCCGGGTGCCGCCGGGCCAGCTCGCTGTCGGGGTTCACCATCTCGGGCTCGACCCACAGGCCGAACTCCATGCCGAGACCCCGCACGTGCTCGACGAGCGGATGCAGCCCGTCGGGCCAGACGGCGGGGTCGACCAGCCAATCGCCGAGACCGGCGGTGTCGTCGCGGCGGCCGAGGAACCACCCGTCGTCGAGCACGAATCGCTCCACACCCACTTCGGCGGCGGCGTCGGCGAGGGCCGTGAGCCGCGCCAGATCGTGGTCGAAGTACACCGCCTCCCAGGTGTTGAGGGTGATCGGACGCGGACGGGACGGATGCTGCGGGCGCAGCCGCCACTCGTCGTGGAACCGGTGCGACAGCGCGCTCAGACCCTCGCCCCAGGACCCCATCACGGGCGGCGACGCGATCTCCTCGCCCGGAGCGAGCACGACCTCTCCCGGGAGGAACAGTTCACCGCCGGCCAGGAACGCGTCGCCGTTGCTCGTTCTCTCGGCGAGCACGCGGTGGTTGCCGCTCCACGCGACGTGGAGGCCGTGCACCTGACCGGCTTCGAACCCGAAGCCCGGTCGCCCGGCGGCGAGCAGCACCGTGGCATCGGCGCCCGGGCGCCCCCGCCGGCTCTCGCGCAGATGGGTGCCGAGGGCAAGGGACCGGCGCTGCGGCGCGCGCTCGCGCAGATGATGGCCGGTGGTGTCGAGGATCTCCGTCGCCTCCCACGGCAGGGGGAACGTCGCCTGCAGCCGGTCGACCGTGAACGCCGTGTCACCGGTGTTGCGCAGGGTCACTCGCTGGGTGAACACCCCCGCGACGCCGAGGGTCAGTTCGACCCGCGCGGAGAGCCCCGCCGCAGCGTCGACGAGGTCGAGCGTCGCCGAGTGATCGTCGGCGGTGACGTCGGAGAGGGCGAAGAGGATGCTGCTGCCTGCGCCGCTTCGGTGGCCCTCGATGGCGGGGGTGAACACCCATCCGGCCGCCTCGGTGGGAATCACCGTGAGGCGCGGCGTGGCGTCGAGCCCGCCGGAGACCCGCTGCGGGCGCGCGGCGACCGCGAGCGAGGAGAGCGCCGTGGGGGGCAGCTCGCCGAGGTCGGCGCCCCAGTGAACGATCGTGGGGGACGGGGAGGTCGACAGATCGAGGATGACACTCGTGCCGCCGCGTCGGAGATGAAGGACGTCATCGCGGGGGTTCATGCCAATATTTCTATCAGGAAAATATTCCTCGTCCGAGGTGAGGCCGAGTCAGAGGAGGCGCCGTGCTGACCGCAAGCGAGTCCGCCCTCGCGCGCGCCGTCCTGGTGCACGGTCCGATCGCCCGGAGCGCGCTGGCGCACCGCCTCGCCCTGTCGCCGGCGACGCTGACGCGCCTGGCCAAGCCGTTCCTCGATCAGGGCGTTTTCGTCGAGCGGCCGCACGCTGTCGACGGCCTGGTCGGCCGCCCCGTCACCCCCCTCGACGTCTCCCCGGAGTGGGGTCGGTTCGCGGGGGTGAAGCTCACGGGCGACCGCGCCTACGCCGTCATCACCGATGCGCGGGCCGCGGTGCTCGCGCGCGGCGACCGGCCGCTCGTCTCGACCGAACCCGCTGCGGTGTGTGCGCTCATCGCCGACCTGGTCGGCGGCCTCCTCGCCGGTGTCTCCCCCCGCGACTCCGGGCGGCTCCGCGCGGCCGGGGTGAGTCTCGGCGGCATCGTCCGGGCGGGACGAGCGGTGTTCGCGCCGTTCCTCGACTGGGAAGACGTCGACCTCGCGCCGCTCCTCGCCCCCCGCCTCGGGGTGCCGGTGACCGTCGAGAACGACGTCATCGCGCTCACCGAGGCCGAGCACTGGTTCGGGCATGGTCGCGGCATCCCGGGGTTCTCGCTGCTCACGGTCGGGGCGGGGATCGGGCACGGGCTGGTCGTTGACGACCGCGTGGTCCGTGCGGCCGCGGGTGCCGACCTCGTCGGACATGTGCCGGTCGCGGCGTCGGGCCCGCTCTGCCCGCTCGGTCACCGGGGCTGCGCCCAGATGCTCACGACGACGGCGATCCTCTCCGAGTGCGCCGGCGCGCTCGGCCGTCCCGTCGCCGACGACGACCTTCGTGCCCTGGTGCTGAGGGGCGACGAGAGGATCACCCCGATCGTCGACGGGCTGGCCGATGCGCTCGGGAGCCTCATCGCGCTCGTGGCCGGCCTCACACAGCAGCGTGCGGTCGTGCTCGCCGGCGACGGCATCGGCCTCTTCGCCGCCGCCGAGGACCGCATCCGGGCAGCGATCGCCGCCGCCCGGGATCGCCGCGCCGACGCCGTCGAGCTTCATGTCGACGACAGCGGTTTTCCGGCGTGGGCGCGAGGCGCGGCCGCGGTGGCCGTCCAGGCGGCGGTCGACCGGATCGATCTTGCGAAGGGTCCGGCCGTCTGAGCGCTACCAGCCGCTGCGAGTGGGAGTGTGCCCGCCGCGGGCGTCATCCGGCATGGCCATCTCCGCCCGCATCCCGAGCAGCCGGACCGGGCGGTCGGGCTCGATCTTGGCGAGGAGAGCGGATGCTTCGGCGATCACCCTCTGGCGATCGTGCGTCTCGGCGATCCGGCGTGTGAAGGTCTTGGTGAGAAAGGGCGCGTAGCGCACCTTCAGTCCGAGACCGACGACGGGGCGCCCCTCGCCGGCCACGTCGTCGAGCACCTGCGCGAGCAGGACCTGCGCGGCCGCCTCGATCTCCTCCCGCGCGACGAGGTTCTGCTGAAATGTCGTCTCGCGGCTGTGCCCCCGTGCGACCCAGGGGGTGTCGTCGACGACGTTCGTGCCGTCGCCGCGCCCGAGCTGGCGATACCACGGCCCCATCTTCGGTCCGAATTCCGCCGCAAGGGGCGCCGTCTCGGCGACCGCGAGGTCGCGCACCGTCCGGATGCCGAGCGCCTCGAGGCGCCGCGAGATCTTGGTGCCGACGCCCCAGAGCTCGATCGTCGGCCGGTCGCCCATCACCGAGAGCCAGTTGTCCGCGGTGAGACGGAAGCGACCGCGCGGTTTACCGAATCCGGTGGCGTTCTTCGCCCGCACGAGGGTGTCGCCGATGCCCACGCTGCAGTGCAGTCGGGTGCGCTCGAGCACCGCGCGCTGCAGGTTCGCGGCGTACCCCTCGGGATCGGCGGTGGTGATGCCCACGAAGGCCTCATCCCACCCGAGCACCTGCACCACGGCGCCGGGCTGGACGCGAAGCGTCGCCATCACCTCCTCCGAGGCGGCGGTGTACGCGTCGTGATCCACCGGCAGGATCACCGCGTCGGGTGCCTTCCGCGCGGCGATCCGCAGGGGCATCCCCGACCCGACGCCGAACTCCCGTGCTTCGTACGACGCTGTCGAGACGACGGCGCGTTCGGTGGGGTCGCCCCGACCGCCGACGATCACGGGCCTCCCGGCGAGCTCGGGGTGGCGGAGCACCTCGACGGCCGCGATGAACTGGTCGAGGTCGACGTGCAGCACCCAGCGAGGCGTCTCTGCATCGCTCTCGGCCATCGGTGTGATCCGACCGATCAGTCCTGGCCCACGGGCGGCGGGAATCCGAGCCGTGCGTGGCGTTCGCGGGCGAAGTCCTGCGCCCGGGGCCCGGCGCCGAGGGCGCGGGTGGATGCCGCGAGCGCGACCCGCGCGAGTGTGATCACCGGCAGCGGCAGCCTGCGCAGCCCGAGCAGCTTCCGGTACTCGCGGGGCAGGCTCGCCACGGCCGCGGCGAACAGCAGGCGGTAGCTCACGCCCATGGAGCCGGGAAGCGGCACGCGGCGGAGGAATCGCACGACGTCGTCCACGCGCTCGTCGCGGCGCAGCTCGCCGGTGAACGCGGCGAGGCGTTCCCGCAGTGCGGCCTCGGTCTCGGGGGGATGAGCGACCCGCATCAGCCGGCCCGCCTGCGCCCACTCCCGGACGTAGGCGTCGCTTCCGCCGGGTATGGGCCCACCCCAGATCTTGTGCGCGCCGAGGAAGGCCTCGGTGAACGCCAGATGCACCCACTCGACGAGGTCGGCGTCGTCGGCGGTGTACGCGCGCTCGCCGTCGGCGGCGTCGTACGTTCCCCGCACTCGCTGATGCAGACGCCCGACGCGCGCGGTCTCGCGCCTGGCCTGCTCGGTCGAGCCGTAGGTGACGCAGAGGATCCACCGGACGGTGCCCGACAGGCGCCCCATGGGATCGTCGCGGTACCGCGAGTGGTCGTGTACGCCCGCCAGCGCGCCCGGGTGGAGCGCCTGGATGAGCAGCGCCCGGATCCCCGCGATCAGCGTGCTCGTGCCGGCGTGCACCGTCCATACGGCTCCACCGTCGGCGAAGTAGCCGGCGTCGTCGCCATCGGCGAGGGCGCGCACCCACGGCGGGGTGCCGTTGGGGTCGCCAGAGAGCGCGGTGAGCAGGCGAGAGCGCAGCGTCGACGAACGCGGGGGAGCGAGCGATCCGGTGCCCATGCTTCCAGCGTGCCACGCCTCCGGAGGCTAGAGACCCAGTCGCGCGAGGTAGTCGCCGACGAACCGGCGGTCGGGGTCCAGACGCGCCCGGAGCGCCGCGAAGTCGTCGAACCGTGGGTAGCGGCGACGGACCTCGTCGCCGGGCATGGTGAAGACCTTCCCCCAGTGCGGACGGGCGGAGGCGGGGAGAGCCGCTTCGAGCGCGGGGAGGAGGGCGCGCACGGCTTCTTCGTCGCGTTGCCAGGTGAAGTGGATGCCGACGGTCGGGCGCCCGTACGCGGGGGAGAGCCAGAGATCGTCGGCGGCCATCGTGCGCACCTCGCACGTGAGCAGCAGCGGCGAGATCCGGTCGGCGAGCCCCCGCACGGCCTGGATCGCCGCCACGGCGTCGGCGCGGGCGACGAGGTACTCCGACTGCAGCTCCTCACCCGCCGAGGGGGTGAATGCGAGCCGGAAGTGCGGAAGCCGGTCGTACCAGGGCCCGGCGACGCCCCCCTGCGTCGTGCACGGGGTCGGGTCGATGCCGGGGATCGGATGGCGGGGACCGTCGGCGGCCCGGGCGCCGAACCCCGACAGGTCGTCAGGGCTCGACGTGGTCCGCGCCTTCACCCACACCTGGTCGATGACGTCGGTGTTCGTCCACCGTGTGAACAGGCTGACGCTGTCGCCCGCGCCGGTGAGCTCGTCGAAGCGGCTCAGGGCGTCATCCCATCGCACGCCCTCGTAGACGGTCTGAGCGACGGTGAAGTGCGGCAGGGCGTCGAGGGTCAGGTGCGTGACGATGCCGAGCGCGCCGAGCCCGACGACGGCGCCGTCGAAGCCGTCCTCGCCCCGCGTGAGCGTGATCCGCTCTCCGGCGGCGGTGAGGAGTTCGACCGCGGCGACCTGGGTGCCGAGAGCTCCGACGCGATCACCCGACCCGTGGGTGCCGGTCTGCACGGCGCCGGCGACGGAGATGTGAGGGAGGGAGGCGAGGTTCGCCAGCGCGAGTCCCTCGCGTTCGAGCACAGGCACCAGGTCTCCATAGCGGATGCCGGCGGGGATTCGCACGGTCTGGCGGTCGGGCGCCACGCTCACCTGGTCGGCGGTGGCGAGCCCGGCGAGGGAGACGATCACCCCGTCGGTGTCGGCGACGTCGTTGAAGGAGTGCCGGCTCCCCAGTACGCGGACGGTGGTGCCATCGCCACGTGCCCGATCGAGGATGGCGCGCAGTTCGGCCTCATCGGTGGGTTCGACGATGCGCGCGGCGCGGTACGTGAGATTTCCTGCCCAGTTGGTGGTCACCCCACAGGTCTACCCGAGATCGGCGACCGTCCGGGCCAGCGCCACCGCATCGGCGGCGAGGGCGGCCGAGGTGTCGGCATCCTTCATCCACAGCGGAACGGCTCGGGCGACGATCCCCGCCGCGTCGACGTCCGGCACCGCCCGTGAGTCCTCCTCACCGACGAGCCAGCCGTCCAGCACGCCGCCGGCGGCGCGCGCGCCGTAGTGCCGGGCGACGGCACCCGCGTCGGCGTCGACGCCGATGACCGCCAGGCACGTCTCGGCCATGCCCCTCACCGCGGCCCCGCCGATGATCGGCGAGACGCCGACGATCGGTGCGGATGCGGCGGCGAGCGCGGCACGGACCCCCGGGATCTCCAGCACGGGGCCGATCGAGACCACGGGGTTCGACGGGGCGACGAGGACGACATCTGCGGCGGCGATCGCGGCCAGCGCGGCCGGTGCGGGGCGCGCCGCGTCGATGCCGTTCTGCTCGAACCGCGCGACCGGGAGGCGTGCGCGGTGCCGGGTCCACCACTCCTGGAAGTGCAGCCGCTCGCCGTCCGGCGTGACGATGTGCGTGTCGATCTCGTCGTCGGTGGCAGGGTGCAGGGTCACGCCGAGGTCCCACCGGGCGCCGAGACGCCGCGCGACCTCCGTGGGGGTCTCGCCGGCACGGAGCCACGCCGTCCGGGCGATGTGAGTGCCGAGATCGAGGTCGCCGAGGGTGAACCACTCAGGAGTGACGCCCCAGGTGCGAAGCTCCCCCGACACCCGCTCGCTCTCGCCGCGCCGGCCCCACCCGCGCTCCTCGTCGTTCTGCCCGGCGAGGGTGTAGAGGATGCTGTCGTGGTCGGGCCAGATGCGAAGACCCGCCAGCCACCAGTCATCCCCGGTGTTGACGACCACGTCGATCGTGTGGTCCTCGCCGCTGCGGCGAACGTGCTCCCGGACGCCGCGCACGAACCGTGCGCCGCCGACGCCCCCTGCGATGACGGTGATCTTCACCCGTCAACGCTACCCGCGCGCCGAGTCAGAGCTCGACGCGCGTCACCTCGCGCAGAGCCCGATCGGCGACGACCGCTGTCATGAGCGTGTGATGCGGCTGACGCCGCCGATCGGTGGGCGAGCCGGGGTTGAGAAGGCGCAAACCGGACGTGGTGGTCGTGTCCCACGGGATGTGGCTGTGCCCGAAGACGAGCACATCGAGGTCCGGGTAGCGCAGCGTCATCCGTTTCTCCCGGCCCTTCGCATCGCCGGTCTCGTGCACGACGCCGAATCGCACCCCCTCGATCGTCCGCTCGGCGAACTCGGGGAGAACGGCCCGCAGGTCGTCGCCGTCGTTGTTGCCGTACACGCCCAGCACCTCCCCGTGCCCCCGGAGGTCATCGAGCACGCCGACAGACACCCAGTCGCCGGCATGGATGATGAGATCGGCGGCGTCGGCTTCACGACGCACGGCGTCAGGCAGGCTGCGCGCCCGCCCCGGGATGTGGGTGTCGGAGATCAGAAGCAGGCGCGTCGGCATGCGTCGATTCTGACCGACCGTCGCCGCCCGGCGGCCGCCGAGCCTACGATGGGCACATCCTCGCCGTCGACATCGAGGAGGTCGGCATGGTCCAGGTTCGTGTGATCGGCGTCGCGCTCGACGCCGCGCGCCAGTACGTGATCCTGCTGCGGCCGATCACCGAAGAGGTGGACGGTCCGCGGATGCTCCCCATCTGGATCGGGGCACAGGAGGCGACGTCGATCGCCATCGCCGTCGAGGGGGCAGAGCCGCCGCGACCGCTCGCCCACGATCTGATGAAGACCCTGCTCGAGACGGTGTCGGCGCAGGTCGAACGGGTCGAGATCACCCGCATCGACGACGGGACCTTCTACGCCGAGATCACCCTCCAGCTTCCCGATGGCAGGCGCGTGCTCGACGCCCGGCCCTCGGACGCCATCGCCCTCGCCTCCCGCGTCGGCGCTCCGATCTGGGTGGCCGACGAGGTGCTCGCCGACGCCGGCATCCCGGTGTCGGCGATGGAGTTCGAAGACGACGACAGGCTCGAGGAGGAGAAGCTCGAGGAGTTCAAGCGCTTCCTCGACGAGGTCGATCCGGAGGACTTCCAGGGCTGACGCGCGCGCACCCGTCTCAGGGGGCGAGATTGGGCAGGATGCGCGTGCCGAACTCGTGTCGCAGGGCGCTGCGCGCCGCCAGCCATCCGGCCATCCCGTGCACCCCCGGCCCCGGACTCGTCGACGCGCCGCAGAGGTACACCCCCGGCATCGCGGTGCGCCAGGGCTCCGGGGACACCGTCGGGCGGCCCAGGAGCTGGCGCACATCCGGGAGACCCGCCGCGATGTCTCCGCCGGGGTAGTTCGGGTTGTGCCGCTCCATGTCGACGGCCGTGAGCGTGGAGGTGGCGACGATCACGTCGCGGAAGCCGGGGGCGAATCGCTCGATCTGTGCGATGACGGCCTCGGTGGCGTCGACGGTCGATCCGGCCGGCACGTGCGTGTAGGTCCAGAGCGTGTGCATACCCGCCGGCGCCCGGCTGTCGTCGAAAGTGCTGGGCTGGGCCACCAGCACGTAGGGACGCTCGGGCACCCCGCCGCGCGCGACGGTGTTCTCGGCGGCCGCCACCTCCGCCCGGGTGCCGCCGACGTGGACCGTCCCTGCGCCGCGGACGGCCTCATTCGCCCATGGCACCGGGCCGGAGAGGGCGAAGTCCACCTTGAGGACGCCGTTGCCGTACCGGAACCGCTCCAGCGTGCGGCGGTACGCCGCCGGCATCCGCCTGCCGGCGAGCCGGATGAGCGCGGCCGGAGTGACGTCGAGCAGCACGGTGCGGGCCGGGGGGAGCTCGTCCAGGCTCGTGACCTCGGTGTCGGTGACGATCTCGCCGCCGTGGGCGACGAGATCGTCGGCGAGGGCGTCGGCGATCGCCTGGCTGCCGCCGATCGGGATCGGCCAGCCGCGAGCGTGAGCGTAGGTCGTGAGGGCCAGTCCCGCCGCCGCCGACGCCAGGCTCGGCAGAGGAAGGATGGTGTGGGCCGAGACGCCGGTGATCATCGACGGGGCGACGTCCTCGGCGAACGGGGTGTTCCACCAGCGACCGGCTTGCGACAGCGCAGCGAGACCGAACTCCACAGGTGCGATCAGATGCGGGGGGACGCGCACGAGCGGGTGGGTGGTGAAATCGGCGATCTGATCGGACGCCGCGACGAGGGGTCCGAGCAGAGCGCGATAAGCCGCGCCGTCGCGGCCGAGGTCGTCGACGGTGCGATCCAGGTCGCGGTACGCGACCCCCGCGCGGCCCCCGTCCAGGGGATGGGCGAAGGAGATCTCCGGCACCTCGAACCGGATGCGGTCACCGAGCCCGAACTCGCGGAAGAACGGCGACGCCAGAGCGAGCGGATGCACCGCCGAGCAGACGTCGTGGCGGAAGCCCGGGAGCGTGAGCTCGGATGTCTGGGTGCCGCCGCCGACGGCACCCAGTCGCTCGTAGATCCGGACGCCGAGCCCTGCCCGGGCGAGCGTGACGGCAGCGGCCAGGCCGTTCGGCCCCGCGCCGACGACGACGGCGTCGAGTTCGTCCGCCCGCCTCATTCGCGCGCCGCTTCGGCCGCTTCGGCCGCCTGGGCGGCCTCCTCGGCTTCGTGATCATCCGCCACATCGGGGGAGGAGGGTCGTCCCGCCTCTTCGTTCTCCTCCTCGGCGGTGGTCTCGCGCGTGCGGGCATGGCGGCCCTCGGCCAGATACGCCAGGCGGTGAAGCGTCTCGGCATTGCGCCGATGCAGCAGCAGATCGAAGAGCAGATCGGGGAGGTAGCGGGGCAGCCCTGCGATGGCCTCCTCCTGCAGTCGCACGACGCAGCCCTCGCCGCGCGGCTTCACGTCGATGGAGATCCGGGCCTCGCCGATCGGCCAACCGGTGGCGACCATCACCGCGCGCCGAGGCGGGCTCCATTCGGTCGACATCGTCTCGTCGTTGAGCAGGACGGGCCAGGCGCCGAAGGAGTGGTGGAGACGCGAACCCGCCGCGGGCCAATCGGCGTCGACATCCCGCATGCGGGACGCACCGACCACCCACGTCGGGAAGAGCCATCCCTCGGCCAGCACCTCGAAGACGCTCTCGGGCGCACACGTCATCTCTCGTGTGTTGCGTGACATCTCGGCCTCCATCCGGGCGATCTCGTTCCGGATGTCTCGACCGTAGGGCCAACCGGTCGCGATGCGCACCCGGTTGACAGGGCGGTCACCGCTTCGATCTGCGCCACCACGGTCGTGCGGGTGGGGCCTCGTCGGGATCGGGCATCCGCGCGAGACGGCGTGCCGCCCACTCCGCGACTTCGACGTCGACGTCGCGTAGTGCGGTGACCACGGGCGGGCCGCCGAGCAGCTGCATCCGTGCGAGCTTGACCCGTTGGTTGAAGTCCTCCAGGGCCTCGCGCACGTCCTCTTCCCGCGAGAGGGCGTCCAGCCTCTCCGACAGTTCGGCGTCCTCGACTCGCAGGGTCAGCGCCGGGGGGCCGAGCCCCGTCAGCTGCTCGCGCTCGATCTTGCGACGGATCCACCAGTCCGGGTCATGGGCGCGCCCGAGATCGGGGAGAGGCTTGCCGGCGCCGGGAAGGTCGTCGAAATCCCCTCGTCGGATCGCCTGCTGGATGGCGACCTCGACGTAGGCGGCGCGGGCTGCCGGAGTTGTTGTCGGCGCCTCTTCGACGTTCTCACCCGTCGCGTCCGGGGTCTCCTCCTTCTGCAGCCGCTCGACACGGTAGCGCGCGGCGCGGAGCCTTGGGTCCTCCATGCTCGTCCACGGTACGCGCCCGAGATGCGGAGCGGGCCGGACGCCGCGTTCAGCCGCCGAAGCGCACCCGACGGCGAGGCGCCCACGCCGCGTCCACGACGCCCGCCAGCAGCACGATCGTCGCGGCGAGGAACGGCAGCGTCAGCGCGGCATCCGTTCCCAGGTACTCCGCGACGATGCCGGCGACCGCGGTCGAGGCCGACTGGCCGACCACGATGCCCGAGCCGAGCATCGTCATCACCGTCGACGAGCGCCCGAGAGGGCTTCGGTGGGCGGCGAGGCTGTACTGGGTGACGAGGGTCGGGCCGATCCCCACACCGATGAGGAGAAGAGTGAGGGTCATGGCCACCACGCTCGTCACGAACGGGAGCGCGAGGGTGCCGGTGACGAGAACGGCGGCGAAGACGATCCAGCGTGCGCCGAGCGTGAACCGGGCGGGGAACGCCGCGACGCCCAGCGCCAGCGCCGCCGAGCCGAGTCCCATCGCGCCGTAGACGACGCCCGCCTGCTCGGCGATGCCGCGGTCGGCCATGAACGAGGTCAGCGAGGTGAGCATCGTGCCGAAGAAGAGGCCCATTCCCAGAGCGCCCACCACGGGTGCGGCGACACGG
Source organism: Microbacterium sp. SLBN-154 (assembly GCF_006715565.1). Classification (NCBI taxonomy): domain Bacteria; kingdom Bacillati; phylum Actinomycetota; class Actinomycetes; order Micrococcales; family Microbacteriaceae; genus Microbacterium; species Microbacterium sp. SLBN-154. The sequence continues at coordinate 3,242,286 of NZ_VFNL01000001.1, read as the reverse complement.
GTGAGCTCGCGCACCGGGGCCGGTGCAGGGGCGCCATCACGGTGTCCGGTCTCGACGCGAGCGGACGGATGCAGCGCGAAGGCCGACACGAAGATCACCGCGAGGGCGGCCGCGCCGAGGACGGGCGCGACGGGATCGAGCGTGGCGGCGAGGACGCCGACCAACACGGGCCCGAAGACGAAGACGATCTCGTCGGCGGCCGACTCGTAGGCCATGGTGCCGCTGACGACGGCGTCCCGGCGGGCGGGATCGATCGCGCGGGCGATGATCCCCACGAGGCGGCTCCGCGAGAAAGGGGCGACCTGGGGCGTGGACGCGCCGATGAGGAACCCAGCGGCCAGTACAGCCGCATCGGGCACCGGCGCGAATGCCAGCCACGCGATCGCGACGAGCAGCAGGCTGTTGACGAGTCCGGCGCACAGCAGGACCCGTCGTTGACCGAACCGGTCGGCGGCCGCCCCCAGCAGGGGGCCGAACATCGCGGTGCCGAGGCCGGTCACCGCGGCGGTCACCCCGCCGAGAGCCAGCGAGTCGCGGGCCGAGACCACGAGGGTCAGGAGCCCGACGACCACCATGGCGAACGGCAGACGCGCGACGAGCGCGACGGGGAAGTACGACAGACCCGCGGCACGGATCAGGGAGGTCGGGCGGGGCGCAGCAGAAGGAGTCATACGCATCAGGTCGATTCGGTCGGCCGCCCGGATCGTTCGGCGGCGTTTCGTGCCGCCTTTGCGCGAAGCGCGAGGTGATGCACAGAGCACGATGAGCCTACCAAGGCCCGTTCCGCCGCAGCATCCGCGGCGTTCAGCGAACTCCCAGGATGCCGACGTCGCCGCGGAATTACGGGCGTCTGTCGTGTCGGCGGGTGGTGCTGGCGGGTCACCACGCCATCCGATCGAAGGGGTTCTCCGGATCACCCCACGTGCGGCGGAAGTCGCACACGACAGATGGAAGGAAATGAGAATGCGTAAGAACATCACTCGCGCCGGAGTCTTCACCGCAGGCATCGGAATCGCCGCCCTGACCGTGACCGGCCTGGCGCTTCCGGCCAACGCCGACACCGTCTCGAGCGCCGACGAGACGCAGACCACGGTGTCGGCTCTGACGACCCTCGAGGCCTTCCAGGACATCCTCAACGACGCCCTGCAGGCCAGCGGCAACTCCGCGCAGACCGGTGACGTGAGCATCGACGGTGTCGACGGCGGCCTGGTCAACGGCCCGATCGTGAGCGGGCCGGTGGTGGACGACGTGGCGAACGGCCCGATCCTCTCGGGCAACGACACCCCGATCGCCTCCGGCAACGACGTGCAGGCGCCCATCGTCTCGGGCAACGACACCTCGGTGGATGCCCCGATCGGTTCCGGCAACGAGGTCGCTTCGGGCAACGACACCGACACCTCGATCGGCGACATCGGCGCCTCGGTCGGCGACGTCGTCGGCGATGTCTCCGGCGAGGTCGACGGCCTGGTCAGCGGCCTGCTCGACTGAGCCCCCTGAACGGACGCCCCTCCTGGACGTCATGACGAAGCGGCGCCGGCGATCCCGGCGCCGCTTCGGCGTTCTGTGTCAGCGACGCCCTCAGGAGAGCTCGGTGCGCCACGAATGGCGGGGCTCATAGCCGAGCACCCGGCGCGCCTTGGCGATCGACAGCAGGGTGTCGTTCTCTCCGATCTCGCCGCGCACCTCGACGTCGGGGAACACCTCGGCCAGCAGTTCGGCGTTCGGGCGGCTCATCACGGTGTCGGCCGCCGCGATGATGAAGGGTTCGAATCCGGGCTCGGCCACTCGCAGGGCCCGCTCGATCGCCTGGGCGCCGTCGCGGGCGTCGATGTACCCCCACAGGTTCCACTTGCGGCGCCGGGGGTCGGCGTCGAACGACGGGAACTCGGCGTAGTCCTCGGGCACCATGACGTTCGAGAACCGCAGTGCGGTGATCGACAGGTCGGGGTGCCAGCGCACGAGCTCGCGCGCCATGCGCTCTTCGAGCGTCTTCACGAGCGAATAGACGCTCTCGGGACGCGGCTCGTATTCCTCATCGACCGGGGCGTACGGCGGCGGCACGTCGAAGGGGAGACCCAGCACGGTCTCACTCGATGCGGCGACGATCCGGCGCACTCCCACGCGGATGGCGGCGTGGAAGACGTTGAAGGTGGCCGCCATGTTGTTGTGGAAGGTCGCCACGTCGCTGCGCAGTCCCGGTGCCGGGATCGCCCCGAGGTGCACCACGGCGTCGACACCGTCGTGCTGGTCGTTCACCGACCCCAGTGCGTCGACCACCTGACCGTAATCCGTGAGGTCGACCTGGACGAAACCCGGGCGGCGCTCGCCGGCGACGTCGAGGCCGATGACCTCGATCCCGCCGGCGCGAAGTTCGCGCGCCACGACCGAGCCGAGCTTTCCGGATGAACCGGTGAGTGCGATGCGCATCTGATCACCTTGCCACGTCAGCACGGCGGCGAGGGCCGGCTCAGGCGACCGCCCCTCGAGGACCACATCAGACGCCTCGCGCCGTCCGGCCGCTAACCTCGGTTGCCATGACCGCTCCTGACGACCGGCGCGCCCGCCTCGGCATGCGCGAGGTCGCGGCCGCGGCCGGTGTCTCGCCGCAGACGGTGTCGCGCGTGCTGAACGATCACCCGCACATCCGTCCCGAGACGCGCGCTCGGGTGCTCGAGACCGTGAGCCGCCTCGGATACCGCGTGAACAACGCCGCCCGCACGCTCGGCACGCGAAGCACCCGGACGCTCGGTGTGCTCGCCTCCGATGCCACCCTGTACGGACCTGCCGTCGGCATCGCCGCGCTCGACGCCGCCGCCCGCGAGCAGGGGCGCTGGATCGCCACCGCGTACGCGGACGCCGATAGCGAGTCGTCCGTCATCGCCGCCGCCGACCGTCTCCTCACGCAGGGTGTCGACGGCATCATCGTGCTGGCCCCGCATCTCACGACCTCGGCGGCGTTGCGGAAGGCCCATCCCGACGTGCGTATGGCCGCCCTTCACGAGGGAGAGGGTGCCGAGCGGCAGGCCGAGGGTGCCGCAGCCGCCGTCCGGCACCTCATCGGCCTCGGCCATCGCCGCATCGCCCGGCTCGCCGGCCCTGCGGCGTGGAGCGAAGCGGTCAGCCGCGAGGCGGGCGCGGTCGCGGCCCTCACCGAAGCGGGCCTGGACACCACGTTGCGCTGGGAAGGGGATTGGACCGCAGCCACGGCGGCGGGGCTGAGTCGGGCGATCGCGGCTGCGGCGCGAGAGCCGGACGGGCCGACCGCGGTCGTCGCCGCCAACGACCAGATGGCGCTCGGCCTGATCTCCGGGCTTCGCGCAGCGGGCGTCGAGGTGCCGGGGAGCGTGAGTGTGACGGGGTTCGACGACAATCCCGATGCGGCGTTCTACCGTCCCGCGCTCACGACGGTGCGTCTCGACGTCGCCGGCGAGGCGCGTCGCGCCGTCGCGGAAGTCCTCGGGGAGATCGACGCGCCGCCGCATCCGGCCGCTCCCACCCTCGTGCCGCGGGCCTCGACGACCCGCCCGCCGACGCCGACGCCGTGATCGGACCACGGCCGCGCGCTCTGTACCCGCAAGATTGTTACCGGTAACATGGGCTCCGCCTGCGCCCCGCGCATCCGCCACCGAGGAGGAATCGTGCCCAGCACAGATGCTGCGACACCGTCGTTCGACCCCGTCGTCCGTGAAGCCATCGAAACCGTCCGTGCTGACGTGGCGCGTCTCCACGGTGAACTCGTCCGGTACGGGCTCGTGGTCTGGACGGGCGGGAACGTCTCCGGCCGGGTGCCCGGCACCGACCTCTTCGTCATCAAGCCGTCCGGCGTCTCGTACGACGATCTCGACGCGCAGAACATGATCCTGTGCGATCTCGAGGGCAACGTCGTGCCCGGGTCGGCGGGGAGCGAGCGGAGCCCGTCCAGCGACACCGCAGCGCACGCCTACGTCTACCGGAACATGCCGGAGGTCGGCGGAGTGGTCCACACCCACTCGACCTACGCCGTCGCGTGGGCCGCCCGCGGGGAGGAGATCCCGTGCGTCATCACCGGCATGGCCGATGAATTCGGCGGCCCGATCCCCGTCGGACCGTTCGCCATCATCGGCGACGACTCGATCGGCCGCGGAATCGTCGAAACGCTCCGCGGACACCGCTCTCGGGCCGTGCTCATGCGCAACCACGGCCCCTTCACCATCGGGGTCTCCGCGAAGGACGCCGTGAAGGCCGCCGTCATGGTCGAGGACGCCGCGAGGACCATCCACATCGCACGCCAGGGGGGTCCTCTCATCCCGATCCCGCAGGACTCGATCGATCGGCTCTACGACCGCTATCAGAACGTCTACGGGCAGAGCACCGACGATCGCCGTGAAGAGGACGCACGATGAGCGCCGACGTCATCACCACCGGCCGGACCGCCCTGGGAATCGAACTCGGCTCGACCCGGATCAAGGCGTGCCTGGTCGACGCCGACGATCCGACGGAAGTGCTCGCGGTCGGTTCGCACGCCTGGGAGAACCGTTTCGTAGAGAGGACATGGACCTACGCGCTCGACGATGTCTGGGACGGTGTGCGCAGCGCCTACGCCGACCTGGTTGCCGATGCCCAGCGGCGGCACGGCGTCGCGCTCGAGACGGTCGGGGCCATCGGCGTTTCGGCCATGATGCACGGCTACCTCGCCTTCGATGGTGAGGGTGAGCTGCTGACCCCGTTCCGCACATGGCGCAACACCACGACCGGACCCGCCGCCGAAGCGCTTTCGACGGCGTTCGACCAGAACATCCCGCTCCGCTGGTCGGTCGCCCACCTCTTCCAGGCGGTTCTCGACGGCGAGCCGCACGTTCCCGAGATCCGCTTCCTCACCACCCTCGCGGGCTACGTGCACGAGCAGCTGACGGGTCAGCGCGTGGTGGGCGTGGGCGACGCATCGGGCATGTTCCCCATAGACCCGGCGACGCGCGACTACGACCTCGGACTCATCGAGACCTTCGACAGGATGGTCGCCGAGGCGGCACCGGGTTTGCGCATCGCAGCCCTCCTCCCACGGGTCCTGAAAGCGGGTGAGCCCGCCGGCGCACTCACCGAGGAGGGGGCAGCCCGGCTCGACCCGACCGGGCGGCTGCGCCCCGGCATCCCGTTCTGTCCTCCGGAAGGCGACGCCGGAACCGGAATGGTGGCAACGAACGCCGTCGCGCCGCGCACCGGGAATGTCAGCGCCGGAACGAGCATCTTCGCGATGGTCGTGCTCGAAGGCGCGCTCGCCGCGGCGCACCACGAGATCGACATCGTCACCACGCCCGCCGGCGACCCGGTGGCGATGGTGCACTGCAACAACGGCGCGAGCGAGCTCGCGGAGTGGGCGGGGATGTTCGGCGATTTCACCGAGCGCGCCGGGTCGCCGCTCTCGTCCGACGAGGTTTTCGAGGTCCTTCTACGCGCGGCGGAACAGGGCGACCCCGACGCCGGGGGACTGATCGCCTTCAACCAACTCTCGGGCGAGCCGATCGTCGGTCTCGAGGAAGGGCGACCGTTGTTCGTGCGGACGCCCGACAGTCGGTTCACGCTCCCCAACGCGATCCGCGCCCAGCTCTACGGAATGTTCGCGACGCTCGCGCTCGGCATGCGCGTGCTCTCGGATGAGGGCGTCGCGATCGACCGGATGTTCGCCCACGGTGGGGTCTTCCGCACCGCCGGGGTCGCCCAGCGGTTCCTCGCCGCCGCGATCGGCACTCCCGTCGCCGTCGGCGATACCGCGGGTGAAGGGGGCCCGTGGGGGATGGCGGTGCTCGCCGCCCACCTCTTGCACGCCGAGGGGTCGACGCTCTCCGACTACCTCGACAGGCACGTCTTCGCCGACGCGAAGGCCGTCACCGTCGATCCCCAGCCCGACGACGTGGCCGGGTTCGCCCGGTTCCTCGGACGCTACGAGGCGGCCCTCGCCGTCGAGCGCGCCGCCGTCGCCGCCCTCTGACCATCCGATTCGAAGGAAGACCCGTCATGCCGTCACTGTCCACCTCCCTCGACGCCTACGAGGTGTGGTTCGTCACCGGAAGCCAGACCCTCTACGGCGAGGAGACGCTCCGTCAGGTCGCCGAACAGTCGCAACAGGTCGTCACGGGGCTCGATGGCCTGCCCGTTCGTGTCGTCTGGAAGCCCGTCCTGAAGGATGCCGACTCGATCCGCCGGCTCGCACTCGAGGTGAACGCACGCGACGAGGTCATCGGCATCATCGCCTGGATGCACACGTTCAGTCCGGCGAAGATGTGGATCGCCGGACTCGATGCGTTGCACAAGCCCCTGCTGCACCTCCACACCCAGGCGAACGTCGAGCTGCCCTGGGCGGACATCGACTTCGACTTCATGAACTTGAATCAGGCCGCCCACGGCGACCGCGAGTTCGGCTACATCCAGACCCGACTGGGCGTGGCCCGCAAGACCGTCGTCGGACACGTGTCGAACCCGGCCGTTCGTCAGCAGATCGAGGACTGGCAGCGGGCCGCGGCCGGCTGGGCGGCTGCGCGGTCTCTGAAACTCGCGCGGTTCGGTGACAACATGCGCTACGTCGCCGTCACCGAGGGCGACAAGACCGAGGCAGAGCTGCGCTTCGGCGTCCAGGTGAACACCTGGGGAGTCAACGAGCTCGCCGCTGCCGTCGCCGAGGCCTCCTCGGCCGATGTCGACGCGCTCGTCGACGAATACGTGGCGAGCTACGACGTCGCCACCGAACTGCTGCCGGGCGGTGACCGCCATCAGAGCCTTCGCGACGGCGCCGCGATCGAGGTCGGTCTCCGCTCCTTCCTCGAGGCGGGTGGCTTCGGCGCATTCACCACCTCGTTCGAGGACCTCGGCTCGCTCACGCAGCTCCCCGGCCTCGCCGTGCAGCGGCTCATGGCCGAGGGGTACGGCTTCGGCGCAGAGGGCGACTGGAAGACCGCCATCCTCGTCCGTGTCGCGAACGTCATGGGCGCCGGCCGCCCCGGTGGTGCGACCCTCATGGAGGACTACACCTACGACCTGGTGCCGGGGTCCGAACGCATCCTCGGCGCGCACATGCTCGAGGTCGCGCCGTCGCTGACGACGCGCAAGCCGCGCCTCGAGGTGCATCCGCTGGGGATCGGCGGCAAGGCCGATCCCGTTCGGCTCGTCTTCACCGCAGACCCGGGGCCGGCCCTCGTCGTCGCCATGAGCGACATGCGCGATCGGTTCCGCCTCGTGGCCAATGTCGTCGAGAATGTCGAGGCCCCTGATCTGCCGCGGCTGCCGGTCGGTCGCGCCGTGTGGAAGCCCGCGCCTGACTTCGCCACCTCGGCGGCCTGCTGGCTGGCGGCGGGTGCCGCGCACCATACTGTGATGACGACGGCTGTGGGCGTGGAGGTCTTCCGGGACTTCGCCGAGATCGCCCGCACCGAGCTCGTCGTCATCGACGAGCAGACCACCGTCCGCGATTTCCAGCGGGAGCTCCGGTGGAACCAGGCCTACTACCGACTCGCGCAGGGAATCTGACTTCTATGGCATCGCACTCTGTCTCGGGAACGCAGCACTCCCTTCGCGCCGGCGACTACGAGGCGTGCATCGCCAGCGTCGGCGCGACGCTGCGGTGTCTCACCTTTCGGAGCCGCGACCTCGTCGTGCCGTTCGGTGCCGACGACGTGCGTCCCTCGTACCGCGGGGCGACGCTCGCGCCATGGCCCAATCGGGTCGTGGACGGCATCTACACCTTCGGCGGTGTCGAGCGCCGCGTCGCGCTGACCGAGCCCGCGCGGGGGCATGCGCTGCACGGCCTGGCGTCGTGGCTCGACTTCGAAGCGATCGACAAGGGCCCGAGCCACGTCACGCTCGCGGCGACCATCGTGGCGCAGACCGGCTTCCCCTGGGAGCTCGGGATCGAGACGACGTTCCAGCTCTCGGCCGACGGCCTCAGCCAGACGGTCCGGGTGCGCAACCACAGTGATCAGGCGGCTCCGTGGGGGACGGGGCCCCACCCCTACCTCGTCGCCGGTCCCGGCCTCGTCGACGAGTGGACGCTCGAGCTCCCTGCCGACGACGTCCTCACCGTCACCGATGACCGGCTGATCCCCGTCTCGCTCGAGCCGGTCGAAACCGCCGGCGCCGAGCGGTTCGACTTCCGCCGGGCGCGACGGATCGGTGAGGTCGAGATCGACCACGCCTACACCGGGTTCGCCCGGGATGACGACGGCTTCGCCAGCGTGCGGGTGACCTCGCCCGACGGCTCCGGGGTCGCCATGACCTGGGACACCGCCTGCCCGTGGGCGCAGATCCACACGGCCGACAAGCCCGACAAGGCGGTCTCGCGCCTGGGTCTGGCCGTCGAGCCGATGACGTGCGCCCCCGACGCGTTCAACGCCGACCGTTACGACTTCGACACCGGCCTCATCGAACTGGCGCCGGGCGCGTCATCCGAAGCCTCCTGGCGGATCTCCGCCATCGCCTGACGGGGAATCGGCGAGGCCTCTCCTCCCAGCCGATCAGCCCCGACCGGTAGCCTGGGAACGAGGGGGTGACGATGGGTAAGACCGCCGAAGCCATCGGCGAGGGGGTCTCGATCGCCGCTGCTGCCGCCCGCCTCACCGTGCGCAATCGCATCCTCGTCGAGACGATCGCCAACGACGAGACATTCCACTACGAGCCGTTCGAGCGGTTCGCCCGGACGACGCTGCTCGCTCTCGCCGACGAACAGGACGCCGCCGCCGACCTCGCCCGACGCCAGCGCAAGAAGGCCTGGGGGAAGTTCTCCGACCCCGACGGCACGCACGACTACCGTGACCGCGACACCCGCAACCTCCGCCGTCGCCGCCGGCAGTACGAGGGGGTCGCGAAGCGGCTTCGTGAGATGGCCGACGACCCCGAGGCGGTGCGCGATCTCGTCGAGAATGCACGGGATGCCGCGTGGGGCGACGTCGAATCGAACCTGCAGCGTCGGCTGCGGGTCGAGGCGATGCGCCCCGATCTCGACCCCGATTACGAGACGATGCGGACAGCACGGATGCAGGCGCTGCGCCTCGTCGACCTCCCGCGCCTGTCGGCGCATCGGCGGGCGCGTCAACGGGAGGGCGACCCGTCGTGACCGGGCCGCCGCTCGATTCGCGGCGCCGCCCCCGGTGGGGTATTCTCATGTGGTGCTCGCGCGCCGGTAACGGTTGCGAGTGCGGGCGCCCGTAGCTCAATGGATAGAGCATCTGACTACGGATCAGAAGGTTAGGGGTTCGAGTCCCTTCGGGCGCGCACTGTGTTGAGACAGTGAAGAAGAGGTCCCCATCGGGGGCCTCTTCTGCTGTATCCGGATCCGTTCGCGCTCCGAGCGGCGGTCAGCGAGCCGGGGTGGAGCTCGTCCTCCCGTCCGCGAAGCGAGCGCGAGCCCCGTCGTGGCGGCCCGTGACCGGCACGTGTTCGGTGGCGGCGGCGAGGCCCATCGGCTTCGTCGAGACGTACATGCTCTCGGCGCGTTCGACGAGGAACGTCTCGTGCCAGATGCCGACGGCCCCCGGCGCCTTCCGGGCGCGCTGGTTGAAGGCCGTCCAGGCCGGCCGATGCTGAAGATCCATCGACGACGCGTAGGCGTAGAGCTTCTCGATCGACGACCAGTACTGGACGACATACGGCCCACCCGCCCCGAGGAGGAGCTGCGCCCCCAGGAGCCCGGAGTCCGTGTCGGTCATCTGCTCCCGCAGCATTCTCGGCATGGCCGTGAACACCGGCAACCACTGGTCGAATCGCCACCAGCGGTTGATCTGCATTCCGATGTGGAAGACCACGAGCTCCCCCTCGTGGCGATGCGTCATGCGGCCTGCGGCGATCTTGCTCATTGTGAAGTCCTTTCGATAGTGACGCTATCCAGTATGGATAGTTGTACTATCTAATGCAAGGAGGCATATGCGCATCTCTGAGCTCGCGGCCACAGCGGATGTCGCCGTGCCGACCATCAAGTACTACCTGCGCGAAGGACTGCTGCCCGAAGGGGTCCGCACGGCGGCCACCCAGGCCGACTACGGCCCGCGACACGTCGAACGGCTCCGGGTCGTGCGGGCGCTCGTGGCCGCAGGGGTCAGTGTGGCGGAGATCCGCAACGTCGTCGCGGCGCTCGATGACCCGCCGGCGGGATCGTACGATCTGCTCGGCATCGCCCACAGCGCCGTGACCCCCAGCGTGCCCGACGACATCGACACCGCCAGTGCTGAGGATCTGTACGAGCGTCTGGGTGGAGAGCCCGGCACATGCGAGCCTCGCCTGCTCGGCGGGCTCGCCGTGGCGCTCGCGACCCTCGAGCGGGCGGGCTTCCGTGTGCCGGTCGATGTCCTCGACGCGTACGTCCGTTCGGCGCGGCAGATCGCCGACGCGGAGATCGCCGGCATCCCGGATGATTCGGTCGAAAGTGCGGTGCGATACGTCGTGCTCGGCACCGTCTTGACCGAACCGCTGCTGCTGGCGCTTCGTCGCGCAGCCCAGCAGATCGTGTCGAGCGAGCGATACGGCGGCTGACGGGCGCGATGTCAGTCGGAGTCGGCGCTGGCGAAGCCCGTGGACTCGCGTCGCACGACGCGGAAGTCCGGTTTGTACGTCTCGGGCGGTCGGCGCTCGCCCTTCTCCTTGATGCGCTCGATCAGGCGGTCGACCGCGATCGCAGCGATCTCATCCCGACCGGTGTCGATCGTCGACATCGAGGGGACGGAGTATTTGCTCTCGTCGATGTTGTCGAACCCGATGACGGCGACGTCCTCCGGTACGCGGAGGCCCTCCTCGCCCAGTGCGCGAAGCACGCCCAAACCCAGGGTGTCGGTGAGGGCGAAGACGGCGTCGAAGTCCACGCCGTCCGCCACAAGGCGGTGGATGGCCGCCGCGCCGCCGGCGCGGTTCCAGTCGGACATGACCGTCGGACGGACGAGGACCGGGTCGAAGGGGAGCCCTGCCCGCTCGAGCGCGCGACGGTAGCCCCGTAACCGCAGATTCGCAGAGTTCGCCTCGTCGTCGCGGTGACGCGGGTCGGCGCCGATGAGGGCGATGCGGCGGCGGCCGATGTCGATGAGGTGCTCGACGGCGGCTTGGGCGGACGTCATGTTGTGCATCGTGACGTGATCGGTCGGCCCGCCGAAGATCCGCTCGCCCAGCAGCACGAGCGGCCCGTCCGCGGTGAGCAAAGAGGCATCGGCCTGACCGAGGCTCACGGGGCTGAAGAGCAGCCCGTCGAGGAAGCGCGGGCGGCTGCCCGACACGGCACGCACCTCGGCCTCGCGCTGGCCACCGGTCTGCTCCACCATCACGCCCAGCCCGCGGGCCTCCGCCGCGCGGATCACCGCGTCGGCGAGTTCGGCGAAGTAGTTCTCCCGCAGGGACGGGACGGCGAGCCCGATGACCCCGGTGCGTCCGGACCGCAGTCCGCGCGCAGAGAGGTTGGGGCGGTAATCGAGCTGTGCGATCGCCTCGTTGACCCGATCGCGCGTACCGGGCCGCACGTGCGGATGGTCGTTGATGACGTTGGACACCGTCTTGATCGACACGCCGGCGACGCGGGCGACGTCGTGCAACGTGGGGCCCATGGGCGTGCTCCTGACTCCGCTTTCTCCTCCACCCTAGGGCTTCTTCGCCGTGCTGCGAGCCGTCCCGCATCCGTGCGGGGGTCGTCGGGTGATAAGAGCACCTTGACACGAATCCGGGCCCGTGCCAATCTTTTTCCAACGTTGGAATACAACGTTGGAAATGCTTCCCGGATGGCGACATCCCCTGGCGCGCCGACGCGCGGGAAGTAGGTCGCGCACCGACGAAGAAGTCCCGCAACCCCGAAAGGAATCCCCGTGAAGACGAAGCCAGTCCTTGCTGCCATGGCAACGATCGCGCTCGCCACCGGCCTTGCTGCCTGCTCGAATGGAGGCGGCGGCGGAGACGCCGGCGGCGGAGACGCCGGAGGCGGAAACGGCGCCAGTAACTGCGAGAACACCATCCCCAAGCCCGACCTGCCGGTGGTCACGCTGTGGGCGTGGTACCCCAACATGGAAGACGTCGCCGACAACTTCAACGAGGCCAACGACGAAGTCCAGGTCTGCTGGACGAACGTGGGAGCCGGCGGCCCCGCATACGAGCGGCTGCAGACCGCCGTCTCCGCCGGCAGCGGTGCCGCGGACGTCGTGATGGTCGAGTCCGACCGCATCCCGAGCTTCCAGGTCCAGGGTGCCTTCGTCGACCTGCGGGACCTCGGCTACGAAGAGGTCCAGGACAACTTCAGCGAAGGCGCGTGGCAGGACGTCTCCGTCGGCGACGGCATCTACGGCGCTCCGATCGACGGTGGCCCCATGGGCATGATCTACCGCACCGACATCTTCGAGGAGTACGGCATCACACCGCCCACCACGTGGGAGGAGTTCGAAGCAGCTGCCCGTACCGTCCGTGACGCCGGTGGGCCGTACTTCGCCGACTTCGCGGCGAACCAGCCCGCCTTCGTCACGGCGCTGATGTATCAGACCGGAGCGGAGCCCTTCACCTACACCCCCGAGAACGAGGGTGAGATCTCGATCAACCTCGATGACCCGGCCATCAAGGACATGCTCGACTACTGGGCGAACCTCGTCTCGGAGGACCTGGTGGGCACGCAGGATCAGTTCACCCCGGAGTACATCTCCGGCGTGATCGGCGGAGATTACGCCACCTACCTGTCGGCCGCATGGGCCCCCGGGTACCTGCAGGGCGCCGGCGTCGGTGAGGGCGCGGACGCGGGTGTCTGGGCCACGGCTCCGATGCCGCAGTGGGATCCTGCCGACCCGATCGCGATCAACTGGGGTGGTTCCGCGTTCGCGGTGACCAGCCAGGCCAGTGACCCCGAGCTCGCCGCCCAGGTGGCCTTCGGCGTCTACGCCGACCAGGCGTCGCTCGATCAGGGCTGGCGCGAGCAGATCATCTTCCCGCTGAACGTCGACGTCCTCGACTCCCCGGAGTTCCAGGATTACGAGGTGCCCTTCTTCAACGGCCAGCAGGCCAACAAGGAGGTCTACGTTCCCGCCGCGAACGCGTACACCGGCATGGTGTACACGCCGATCGGGCAGTACTACTACTCCGCGCTGACCGAACAGCTCGCACGGATCAACGACGGTTCCGCGACCGGCTCGGAGGCGGCCGACGCCCTCCAGGCCGACCTCGTGGCCTACGCCGAAGAGCAGGGATTCACCGTCGTCGATTGAGGTGACGGGAGGGGGTCGGACCGCGCTGCCGCGGTCCGACCCTCACCCCCACCCCTCGCACCGGAGGCCAACTATGACCGTCACACTCGCAACACCGGAGCGCGAACGCGCCACACACAACAAGAAGGGACGCCGCCGCTCCAGCGCCGCACGGCAGAACCTGATCGGATGGCTCTTCGTCGGGCCGTTCGCCGTCGTCTTCCTCGCGCTGCTCGTCCTGCCGATCGGATTCGCGTTCTACCTGAGCATGTTCCAGTCCTCGCTGATCGGCGGGGAGCGGTTCGTGCTGTTCGACAACTACATCAAGGCGTTCACCGATCCGTCGTTCCTCAGCGGGGCGTGGTTCGTCATCAGCTTCTCGCTGGTGCTCATCCCGCTGCAGATGGCCGTCTCCCTCGCGGTGGCGCTGATGCTCGACATCATGACCACGCGGTTCGCCCGCTTCTCGCGGCTCATGATCTTCATGCCGTATGCGATCCCCACCGTCATCGGTGCCCTGATGTGGGGGTTCCTCTACAGCAGCAACTTCGGCCCGCTGGCGGAGATCTTCGGGATCTTCGGCGCGACGGCACCGAACTTCCTCAGCAGCAACCTTATCTTCTACGGCCTGCTCAACATCGTGACGTGGCAGTGGGCCGGCTACTACATGATCATCCTCTACGCGGCGCTCCAGGGAATCGACCCGACGCTGTACGAGGCGGCCCGTATCGACGGCGCGTCGCAGTGGCAGATCGTCCTGCGCATCAAGATCCCCCTCATCGCGCCGGCGCTCCTGCTCATCCTGGTCTTCGCCCTCATCGGGACGCTGCAGTTCTTCAACGAGCCGAAGATCCTCCAGCAATTGGCGGCCGGAGCCATCCCGAATGACTTCACGCCGAACATGTACGCGTACCAGCAGGCCTTCTCGTTGGCCAACGACAACTACGGTTCCGCGATCTCGTTCGCGCTGGGCGCGGTGGTCTTCATCTGCGTGTACATCTTCCTGTTCGCGACCCGCAAGCGAGGGAGCTTCATCTCATGAGCGTCACACCGGTCGAGCGTCCGAAAACGCGGCGCGCTTCGGGCAAGCTCGTCGAACGGCGATCCGATCCCCGACGCGTCGGCGGTCGCATCCCGCTCAACATCGTCCTCGCCCTTCTGATGATCTACTTCCTCATCCCGTTCTGGTGGCTGATCGTCAACAGTTCGAAGGATGCCGCGAGCCTGTTCGGCGGGGGAAGCGCGCTGTGGTTCGGCGACAACATCGACTACGTCCAGAACTTCACCGATCTGTTCACCTACAGCGGCGGCATCTACGCCCGCTGGCTCGGCAACTCCGCCCTCTACGCCCTGGCGGGCGGCATCGGGGCGACGGTGCTCGCGGTGCTCGCCGGGTACGGCTTCGCGAAGTACAGCTTCGCGGGGCGCCGGTTCGGCTTCGCCGTCATCCTGGGTGCGGTCATGGTGCCCACGACCGCGCTGGTCATCCCGACCTTCGTCCTGTTCGCCGAAGCCGGGCTCACGAACACCATCTGGGCGGTGATCCTCCCGACCCTGCTCAACCCGTTCGGTGTGTATCTGATGTGCGTGTACGCGCGGGATGCCGTGCCCGACGAGCTGCTCGACGCTGCGCGCGTGGACGGTGCGGGCGAGTTGCGCACGTTCGTGACGGTCGCCCTGCCGCTTCTGAGGCCCGCGATGGTGACGGTGCTGCTGCTGTCGGTCGTGGCGTCGTGGAACAACTACTTCTTGCCGCTGGTCATGCTCTCGGACAACCGGCTGTTCCCCGTGACGGTCGGGATCGGCCTCTGGCAGTCCACCGCCTCGTCCTATGGCGCGGCGGGAGGCCAGACCCTGTGGAGCATCATCATCCTCGGCTCGCTCGTCTCGGTGATCCCGCTGATCATCGCGTTCCTGACCCTCCAGCGGTACTGGCGGGGCGGGCTGGCGATCGGAAGCCTCAAGTGAACCTCGGCCTGCGCCGAACGTCCTGCTGAACCCGCGTTTTCCGAAAGAGAAGAATGATCCGCGCACATCTCACCATCGACCCGCACTTCGCCGTCGGCCCCATCAACCGACGTCTGTTCGGCTCCTTCGTCGAGCATCTCGGGCGGTGCGTCTACGACGGCATCTACGAGCCGGGTCACCCCTCGGCTGATGAGGAAGGCTTCCGCACCGACGTCATCGATCTCGTGCGCGAGCTCGGCGTGTCCGCGATCCGCTACCCCGGCGGGAACTTCGTCTCGGGGTACCGGTGGGAGGACGGTGTCGGACCACGCGAGGAGCGGCCCCGCCGTCTGGACCTGGCGTGGCACTCGACCGAGACGAACGAGATCGGCCTCGACGAGTTCGCGTCGTGGATGAAGAAGGTCGACGGCGAGCTGATGTACGCCGTGAACCTCGGCACCCGCGGCGTGCTCGAGGCTCTCGACGTGCTGGAGTACGCCAACATCCGCTCCGGCACCCGGCTCTCCGACGAGCGCGTCGCCAACGGACACCCCGAACCTCACGACATCCGCATGTGGTGTCTCGGCAACGAGATGGACGGGCCGTGGCAGCTGGGCTACAGCACGGCGGAGAACTACGCGCAGCTCGCCGCCACGACTGCGCGCGCGCTGCGTCAGGTCGACCCGGATCTCGAGCTCGTCGTCTGCGGCAGCTCGGGTGCGGGAATGCCGACGTTCGGCGAGTGGGAGCGCATCGTCCTGGAGCACACGTACGACAACGTCGACTACATCTCCTGCCACGCGTACTACGAGCCCGAGGGTGACGACCTGGCGAGCTTCCTGGCTTCGGGCGTCGACATGGATCGCTTCATCGAGGCGGTCGTGGCCACCGCCGACCACGTCAAGGCGATGAAGCGGAGCGGGAAGACGATCAACATCTCCTTCGATGAGTGGAACGTCTGGTACCAGTCGCGCTACAACGAGGTCGACAAGATCACGGATGTCGCGGACTGGCCGGTCGCACCGAGGCTGCTCGAAGACCGGTACACCGTGCTCGACGCCGTCGTCTTCGGAAGCCTCATGATCTCGCTCATCCGGCACGCCGACCGGGTGACGTCGGCGAGCCTCGCGCAGCTGGTGAACGTCATCGCGCCGATCATGACCGAGCCCGGCGGTCCGGCCTGGCGTCAGACGACGTTCTATCCCTTCTCGCTGACCTCGCAGCTCGCGCGGGGTGTCGCCCTCGAGCTGAAGCTCGACAGCCCCACGTACGTGACGGCGAAGTTCGGCGACGTGCCGCTCGTCGACGCCGTCGCGACCATCGACCCTGACAGCGGCGCCATCACGGTCTTCGCCGTCAACCGCAGCCTGACCGACGAGGTCACCCTCGAGATCGACTCCGCCGCTCTCGCCGGCGGGGTGTCGTCGGCCGAGGCCACGTCGATCTTCGACGACGACATCCACGCGGCGAACACGCTCGAACAGCCCGACCGGGTGACGCCGAAGGCCAACGACTCGGTGAAGGTCGCCGACGGGGCCCTCTCCGTCACGCTGCCCCCCTGCTCGTGGACGGTTCTCACCGCCGAATGAAGAAGAGCCCAGGCGTTCGCTGACGGCGAACGCCTGGGCTCTTAGCACTCTCAACCCTCGAGTGCTAATCTGGTCGTACTTGAGCCAAGATGACTCAAGTTCCGGATTTCGTCCAGTGAAGGAGACCGAACATGGCGACGTACGACCCGTTCCGTGACCTCGACCGTCTCGCGACGAGCTTCTTCGATGCCCGTCGCGGTCCTCGCCGCATGCCGATGGACCTCTACCGCGACGGTGACCACTATGTGCTCACCGCCGACCTGCCCGGCATCGACCCCGGCTCGGTCGACATCGACGTGGACGGTCAGCTGCTGACCATCCGCGCCGAGCGCACGCTCAGCGCCGGCGACGGCGTCAAGTGGATCACCCGTGAGCGCGAGGCCGCGAGCTTCGTGCGGCAGCTGAACCTCGGACAGGGCATCGACACCGACCGCATCTCGGCGAGCTACAACAACGGCGTGCTCAGCGTCACCATCCCGGTGAGCGAGAAGGCCAAGCCGCGCAAGATCGAGGTCGCCACCGAGAACGGTGCACAGGTGCTGCAGGCGCACGAGAGTGCGTCGGCGTCGAGCACGGCAGACCACCCGCAGCCGGTCGAGCAGTAACGCATTCCGGTCTGCGGAACGCCTCACGACACTCCCGTCGGGACCTCACCCGGCGGGAGTGTTGTGCGCCCGCAGCTTCGTGGTGAGTTCGCGCAGTTGGGCGAGCTCGGACTCGTTCAGCGCCGACATCCGCTCCGCGATGTGGGCGGCATGCACCCGTGCCACTTCGCGGAATGCGCGGGCGCCCGCCTCCGTCGCGCGGACGAGCGACCCGCGTCCATCATCGGGATCGGGACGCTTCGTGACGTATCCACGGGCGACCATCCGGTCGACCAGGCGCGACACCGAGGGCTGACTGACCAGCATCAGCCGCGTGATGTCACGCAGCCGCGCGGTCATGTCGGGCGCCCGGGTCACCGTCAGCAGCACGTCGTACTCGCCCTGCTGCAGCGGCGCATCGCTGAAGTCGCGGCCGAGATCGGCGAACAGCTCGTGCTGCGCACGAAAAAGGCTTTCCCACGCCTCGACGGCGAGACGACGATCGTTCACGGCCCCAGGGTATCCGGTGGCGGCGACGCCGCCATCTAGGCTGAGCGCATGCCGCGAACGCGTCGGATCACCGCCACGGTGCTGACGGTCCTCCTGGGGGTCGTCGGTCTCGTCGGCCTGGCGGTCTCCGCACAACCCGCCTCCGCCTCCGGCGACCTCGACGACTTCGTGTTCGAGAGCATGCACGCCGAGTACACCCTCGGCCGTGACGATGACGACACCAGCACGCTTCGGGTCGTCGAGACGTTCGTCGCGGTCTTCCCCGAGGATCAGAACCGCGGGCTGCGCCGGGAGATCCCCGCCGACTACAACGGCCAGCCCACCTTTCCCGAGCTGATCTCGGTCACCGACGAAGAAGGCGACCCGCGACCGAGCGAGGTCGAGACCGACGGCGACTGGATGATCGTCACATCCCGCGCCGACGACTTCCTCTCCGGCCGTCAGACATTCGTCTTCACCTACACCCTGCGCAATGTCACCGACTTCTTCGCCGACACCAGTGACGAGTTCTACTGGGACGTCAACGGCAACGGGTGGCGCCAACCCTTCGGCGAGGTCACGGCCGCACTCGTGGTGCCTGCCGACCTGGTCGACTCGCTCACCGGCGCGCAAGCGTGCTACGTCGGAAGGTTCGGCGCGGAAACCACGTGTCCGATCGAGGTCTCCGACAGCGCAGAGGGCGCGGTCGTCACCGCCGGCGCCCGTGATCTCGCTCCCACGGAGACGCTCACGATCGCGGTGGGTTTCGAAGCGGGCACCTTCGCCCGATTCGATGACTCCTACCTCGCGTCCGGATGGGGTTGGGCCCAGGGGGTGGCGGGCATCGCCGGCCTCGGCATGCTCGGGGCGGCGGTCGTGGTCAATCGCCGGTCGCTGAAAAACGAACCCGGACGACCGACGATCATCGCGGAGTTCACCCCACCCCCCGGCATCGACGCTCTCGAGAGCGCGCTGCTGCTGGGCAAGACGGCGAAGGCGATCCCGGCCGAAGTGCTCGAGCAGGCGGTGGTCGGAAGCATCCGGATCCTGGAAGGCGAGAAGCGCTGGTTCGGCAGCGCCAAGCTGCAGGCGGAGCTGATCGACGCCAGCCGCGCCGACCGCGATGGACGGATGCTGCTGGAGGGCCTCTTCGACGAGGAGCTCCGGCCCGGCGAGATCTACGAGTTCGGCGGCAACGACACCCACTTCTCCCGCACGGCACAGAAGATCCTGGCGGCGGGGCGCAAGGAGCTGAAGAGCCGGGGGCTCTACCGCACCATCCCGGTACGGGTGCGGGCATGGCCGATCGCCGGCGCACTCCTGATCGGAGTGCTCATCGTGCTCTTCGGTGTGTTCGCTCTGGCGGAGTCGGTCGACCCTCTGCTGCCGATCGTCATCATCGTGCTCGGGTCGGGTCTCACGATCGTGACGGTCGCGGTGCTCTCGACGCGGCCGCTGAGCGCGACCGGCGCCGAGGTGCGCGACCACTTGGAGGGCCTGAAGACCTTCATCGAGTGGGCGGAGGCTGATCGGATCCGGATGCTGCAGACCCCGACCGGTGCCGAACGGCGCCCGGTCGACACCGGCGACCCGCGCGAGATGCTCCACCTCTACGAGCGGCTGCTCCCGTACGCGGTGGTCTTCGGTCAGGAGAAGGAGTGGGCGCGGCAGCTCGCCGTCTACTACGGCGATGACACCCCCGGTTGGTATGTCGGCACGGCCGGGTTCAACGCCGCGGCCTTCTCGGCAGGCATCAGCAGCCTCTCCGCCACGGCAGCGGCGTCGTCGAGCTCGGGCGGCTCGAGCGGGGGCGGCTCCGCGGGCGGCGGAGGCGGTGGAGGCGGGGGCGGCGGCGTCTGACGCGTCGCAGCCCGGGGCCTACCCGATCACGCGGCAAAGCGGAACCCCTCCCGCTTCTCATCGGAGGCGGGCACGGTGGAGTCATGGTCGTCATCGGATTTCACGCCTCGCACGAACAGATTCCGCCCAGCGCGCTCCTGCGCGATGTCCAGGGAGCCGAAGCCGCGGGCTTCGACGCCGCGATGTGCTCCGACCACCTGTCGCCGTGGGGTGTCCGCCAGGGCGAGTCGGGGTACGCCTGGTCGTGGCTCGCCGCGGCCCTCGCGACCACGCGACTGTCGTTCGGCGTCGTGACCGCCCCCGGGCAGCGCTACCACCCGGTGGTGCACGCGCAGGCGATCGCGACGCTGGGCGAGATGTTCCCCGGCCGATTCTGGGCGGCGCTCGGCAGCGGTGAGGCGATGAACGAGCATGTCACCGGGGACGAATGGCCGGAGAAGGACGTCCGCAACGCCCGCCTGCTCGAGAGCGCGACCGTGATGCGGCGTCTCCTGGCGGGTGAGGAGGTCAGTCACGACGGCCTCATCCGCGTGGATCGTGCGCGGGTGTGGTCGAGGCCCGAGGTGCCGCCCCCCTTCCTCGCCGCAGCGGTGAGCACGCAGACCGCCCGCTGGGCGGGATCGTGGGCCGACGGCTTTGCGACGGTCGCGCAGGCCCCCGAGGTGCTTCGCGACGTCCTCGACGCCTACCGCGAGGGGGGCGGAGCAGGACCCCTCGTGCTGCAGGTGCACGTGAGTTTCGCCGAGACCGACGCCGAGGCCATCGCGCTCGCGAAGGACCAGTGGCCGAACGGGTTGGTGTCGCCGCCCGAGGCGTGGGATTTCGAGCAACCCGAAGACTTCGACCGGGCCGTCGGTGAACCCGATGAGGCCGAGCTTCGGAAGGCGGTGCTGGTCGACCATGACCCCACGGCGCTCGCCGAGCGGATCGCCGAACTCGTCGACATCGGGTTCGACCGGGTCTACCTCCACCACGTCGGGCGCGATCAGGCCGACTTCCTCGCGGCGTCCGAGCGAAGCATCCTTCCTCGCCTCCGGGAGCTCGTATGAGGATCACCGACACCAGCGACCTGTGGTGGAAGAGCGCGGTCATCTACTGCCTCGATGTGGAGACGTACTTCGACTCGAACGGTGACGGCATCGGTGATCTGCAGGGGCTCGCGGCGCGGATCGACTACCTCGCTCAGCTCGGCGTGACCTGTCTGTGGTTGATGCCCATCTATCCGACTCCCGATCTGGATGACGGCTACGACGTCGCCGACTTCTACGGGATCGATCCGAGGCTGGGGTCTTTCGGAGACTTCGTCGAGGTCATCCGCACCGCTCGCGACCGGGGCATGCGGGTCATCATCGATCTGGTGGTCAACCACACCTCCGATCGCCATCCCTGGTTCCTCGCAGCCAAGCGGAGCAAGAACTCGCCGTTCCGCGACTTCTACATCTGGCGCAGCGACCCGCCGCCGAAGGGTCAGAAGAACCCCGTCTTCCCGGGCGAGGCCGACGGCATCTGGAACTACGAGGAGAAGACCGAGGAGTGGTATCTCCACAGCTTCTACCCGCACCAGCCCGACCTGAACATCGCCAACCCGAAGGTGCGCGATGAGATCGCCAAGACCGTCGGGTTCTGGCTGCAGCTGGGGGTGTCGGGGTTCCGGGTCGATGCCGTGCCGTCGCTGCTCGAGATCCCCGAGATGGCCGATCCTCATCAGTACCTCCGGAACGTGCGACAGTTCCTGCAGCGGCGGTCGAGTGAAGCGGTGCTCCTCGGCGAGGTCAACCTGCCGTACGACGAGCAGGTCGCGTACTTCGGCGGTGAGGACGGCGACGAGCTGACCATGCAGTTCGACTTCGTCGCCATGCAGCGGCTCTACTTGTCGCTGGTGCGGCACGATCCTGCGCCCCTCATCGAGGCTCTCACGTCACGGCCCGACCTGCCGGTCGAGGCGCAGTTCGCCAACTTCGTGCGCAACCACGACGAGCTGACCCTCGATCAGCTGAGCGAGGACGAGCGCCAGGAGGTCTTCGAGGCGCTCGCCCCCGACGAGAGCCAGCGCATCTACGGCCGCGGCATCGTGAGGCGGCTGCCGACGATGCTCGGCGGTGATCCCCGTCGCATCCGTATGGCGTACAGCCTGCTGTTCACCCTTCCGGGCACCCCGGTGCTCTTCTACGGGGAGGAGATCGGCATGGGCGAGAACCCCGAAGACAAGAGCCGCGAGGCCGTGCGGACGCCGATGCAGTGGTCGGGGGAGCGGAACGGGGGATTCTCGGATGCCGCGCCGTCGCGTCTTCCCGCGGCGCTGCCGGGTGACGGGTATGCCCCGGAGCACGTCAACGTCGCCGATCAGATCGAGGACCGCGACTCGCTGCTGCACTTCGTCCGCGGACTCATCGCGCGCTACCGCATCTCGCCGGAACTCGGCTGGGGCTCGCTCGAGGTGATCGAACACGATGTGCCCGCGGTGATGGTGCACAAGCTCGCGGCCGACGTCGGCGCGATGGTCGCCGTGCACAACTTCGCCGATGTGCCGGCCACGATCTCCTTCGCCCTGCCGGATGAGCCGGAGGGGACCCGACTGGTCGATCTGCTGGCAGCCGACCGGATGCCGCTGGACGGGAAGGGACGCATCGAGATGGAGATCGCCCCGTACGGGTTCCGCTGGCTGCGCGTCTCGCGACCGGGTGACGGACGGGTCTCCTGAGGAGATCCCGGGAACGCCGCTGCGCGATCGAGATCGGCGTGACGCCCGGTTAGCGTGGCCGGGTGGGAACTGCACGCCGGAGCCGAACGCGGCTGACCTGGACGGTGGGGGCCCTCGTGACCGCCGCGGTCGCCGTGGTGCTGCCCCATCTCGATGTCCTCCTCGGAGGACTCGTTCCCATTGCTCAGGCGCTGATTCCCGTCGGGGCCATCGCGTTGCTCGTGATCGCCGTGGTCCCGCTGTTCTTCCGGGCCTGGGCGGCCGCCCTCATCCTCGTCGCCGGGGCTGTGCTGTCGGGGATTCCCGCCCTCACCCCGCTGCGCGCCGGGACGGAGTGCGCGGCGGAGGCGACGATGACGGTCGTGGCCTTCAACGCGAAGTTCGCCGGAGCCGACCCCGCCCTGCTCGCCGCGCGCATCGCCGACACCGACGCCGACATCGTCGCCCTGGTCGAGACCGATGAGGTGCACATCGAGGCCGTGCTGAGCGAACGGGGGCTCGCTGCAGCGCTGCCGCACCGCACTCGGGAGACGACGGAGGGCGGGGTGAGGGGCAGCGTGATCCTCTCGGCGTTCCCGCTCCACGGTGAACAGGACATCGCGGGGAGCGTGTTCGATCAGGTCGCCGCGGTCGCGACGCTGCCCGGGGGTGAAGAGGTTCGGGTGGCGGCGGTCCACCCCCCGCCTCCGGTGGGGCAGCCGGTCGACTGGCGGACGGCGATCGGCGAGCTCGATCGCTGGATCGGCGAGGTGCCGGATGAGCGACTCATCGTCGCGGGTGACCTGAACGCGTCCTATGCCCATCCGGGGTTCCGGCAGCTGGCGTCGACGCTGCGGAGCGCGGCCGAGGCGGCCGGGCCGATTCCTTGGCCGACCTGGCCGCAGGAGAGGCCGGTGCCGGCATTCACGGCGATCGATCACATCCTCGCGCGCGGCGCGGTACCGACCGGGTGGGACAGCTTCTCGGTGCCGGGGAGCGACCACCGCGGGGTGGTCGGAGACTGGGCGATCTGCTCGGGGTGAGGGAAGGCGCAAGTAAGGGCCGGTCGGAGAGGCTCCCGACCGGCCCTTGTCCCTTGCACCAAGAGTGTCCTGCAATCACATGTCGGTAGCTGCCACAGCAAAACAACTACCGTGCGAGCACTATATAACGGCGAGATAACGAAAGGGAAGGGCTCGCCGTTACCTTTTCGTGATTCTCAGGCGATGCATAACGTGCACGCGGACCGGGACAGAGTAAGGGCCGGTCGGTGAGGCTCCCGACCGGCCCTTGTCCCTTGCACCAAGAGTGTCCTGCAATCACATGTCGGTAGCTGCCACAGCAAAACAACTACCGTGCGAGCACTCTATAACGGCGAGATAACGAAAGGGAAGGGCTCGCCGTTACCTTTTTGTGATCGATCTGCAGACGGATCTAGGACAGGACGTCTTTCGTCGCGAACCGGACCACCGCGGCGGCCCCGAACACGGCGACGTACGCGGCCTGCACGAGAGCGTTGGCCCCGAACGAGTCCCAGACGATGGGTGAGCGCAACACATCGCCGAAGTCGAGCCATCGATCGGTGAAGAGCCAGGGGTGCAGGGCGTCGAGCTGGGGAATCGCACCGACGATCTGCGCGGCGACAGCGAGGATCGCCGTCGCGGCCATCGCGCCGATCGGCACCGTGGTCAGCGTCGAGAAGAACAGACCGATAGCCGCCAGGCCGATGAGCGATATCGCGGCGTACGCGCCGATCGCGGCGAGTCGCAAAAGTCCTTCGCCGATCGATACCTGGGCCCCGGACAGGAGCGTGACGGGCCCCACCGGGAAGAGGACCGCACCGACGATCGACCCGACCACCACCACGGTAAGGGTGGCGGCCACGCAGAACACGACGGCGCTGAGGTACTTGACCAGAAGCAGCCGGATGCGGCCTGCCGGCGCGATCAGGAGATAGCGGAGCGTTCCATGGCTCGCCTCCCCTGCGATCGCGTCTCCGGCCGTGACGCTGACGGTGAGCGGGAGGAAGAGCGGGATGGCCACGGTGAGAGCGGCGAGCCCGACGAACAGCCCGTTGTCGGTGATCTGATCCAGGAACGCGGGGCCGCGGCCGGGGTCAGCGCCGCCGGCGAACCGGATCGCGATGCCGAGGAGGAGCGGGATGAGCGCCAGTGCTCCGAGCATCGCCCACGTCCGCCACCGCCGGAACTGGACGGACAGTTCGTTGCCGAGCAACTGCAGTGTGCCCCACCCTCCGGCAGCCGACGACAGGCCGCCTGTGGACTCACGCGACGACATCGAAGCCCTCGCCGGTGAGCTCCACGAAGCGCTGCTCGAGGCTCTCGCTCACGATGGCGAATCCGCGCACGCGGACACCGGCTGCGACGAGGGCCGCCACGATCGCTTCGGGTGCGGCCGCTTCGGGCATGAATCCGGTGGCCGTCTCACGGTCGGACGCCTCGTGGCGGGCATCCAGCTCGACACCGAGCGAGGCGAGCACGCTCCGGGCGGACTCGAGATCGGGGGTGCGCACCTGCACCCGCGTCCGCGCGCCCGAACGACGGAAGTCATCGAGGGTGCCCTGCGCGATGAGGCGACCACCGCTCATCACGCCGACGTGCGTGCAGAGCTGCTCGACCTCGGCCAGCAGGTGGCTCGAGACGAAGACGGTCGTCCCATCGGCCGCGAACGACCGGATCAGTGCCCGCACCTCGCGCGTCCCCTGGGGGTCGAGACCATTCGTCGGTTCGTCCAGTACGAGCAGGTCGCGGGGCATGAGGAGAGCGCTCGCGAGTCCGAGGCGCTGCTTCATCCCCAGCGAGTACGCGTGAGCCTTCTTCTTCGCCGCGTGGGTCAGGCCGACGCGTTCCAGCGCGGCCGCGACACGCTGTCCGCGCGTGCGACCGGAGGAATGCCGATCGGCGGCGTCGAAGCGTCGAAGATTCTGCTCACCGGTGAGGAACGGCGAGAATGCGGGGCCTTCGACGAGGGCGCCCACTCGCGGCAGGACGGTGTCGAGCGAGTGCGGCATCGCTTCTCCGAGCACCCGCGCCTGACCGCCGCTCGGGCGGATGAGGCCCAGCAGCATCCGTATCGTCGTCGTCTTCCCCGACCCGTTCGGACCGAGGAATCCGAAGACCGAGCCGGGCGGAACGGTCACATCGATCCCGTCGACCGCCGTCTGCGTGCCGAAACGCTTCGTGAGGCCGCGGGTTTCGATGGCCAGTTCTGCGGCCCGGTTCTCGTCAGGAGGGATGCTCACCGGCGGGCGTCAGCGCGCGGCGACGTCGATCAGGCGCTGTGTCGGTACTGCGCCGACGAGGACCCGCCCGTCGTCGGTGATCATCACGGTCATCAGCGAGGTCTGCAGAACCCGGCCGCCCTCGACAGCGGTGGTGACGCTGTCGAGCATCGCCCGTTGTTCGGCATCCATTCCGGCGTTCGGAAGTTCGACGACGGCGGACCAGCCTTCACCGATGACGCTCGGAGCCTCCGCCGCATCCTCCGTTGAAGGAGCGTCCCGCTCGTCGGGCGAGGGGAGGGGGACGTCCTTCTCGGTCACGGCGATGTCGGTGCCGGGTTCGAAGGCGAAGACGCCGGCGTCGGGAGCCGAGAAGTCGACCTGCGTGAACGCGATCTGGAAGGCGGGATCAGCAGCACCGCGTGCGCTGACGGATGCCGCGAGGGCGACGCCGGTCTCGCCATCGATCGCGAACCGCACGTCACCGACCAGGGTGTCGTCGGTGCGGGGTGCCAGGATGAGCTCGTACACCTCACGTCCGGCGACCCGCGCGTCGGTGCCCACGGTCACCTCTGTGCTGTCGTCGAGGCGCGCGAGAGCCTGATCGAGCATCTCGTCGGGGGTCGGCAGAGGATCGCCGGGCTCGGCCGGTGCGGCAGCCTCTCCGTAGGCATCCCGAAGCTCTTCTTCGTCCGGCAGCATCAGCTTGGTCGCCGACTGGCTTTCGCTGTCGACGTACCAGACCTCTCGGGCGGCGCCGTCGATGTAGACGTTGCGCTCGCCGAGTCGATCGAGCACCTGCAGACGTGCGTTGTCGCCGTCGAGATACACCTTCGCGGTGTGCGAGCCGGTGACGAGCGAGATCAGATCTTCGACCTGCGCCGATGACGCACCGTCACCGGCGTCGTCCATCGATCGGGTGAGGGCGCCGATATCGGGCAGACCGAGCTCCGACTTCTGCTCGATCGTGCCGCTGAGCGCCTTCACATCGCTCGCGCCGGCGAATGCGATGAGCTCCTGCGGGGTCTTGTCGGGAAGATCGACGGCGCCGCTGGCGGCCATCGGCACGGCGATCGCCGCACCCGCGAGCAGGGGCACGGCGATGACGGAGGTCCAGATCAGCGGACGACGAACGCGTGCGCGAGGGCCGGGGCTCATGCGACCAGGCTACGCCGGTCGCGGGATTCCGACCCGGGTCACGGCGAACCCTCAGGATGCCGCGCGTCGCGAAGGGGCGAGACCACGACGATGAGGGCGGCGACGGCGAAGATGCCGGCGGCGACGCCGATCGTGGGCTGATATCCCAGCCAGGTCATCAGGACGCCGGCGAGGAGAGCTCCGAAGAAGAAGACGATGCGGTTCATCGTGCGGATCGTGGAGTTCATCCGTCCCTGAATGCTGTCCGGGGCGACGGCCTGGCGGTAGGAGATGTCGTTGGCGTCTTCCAGTCCCGTGCCGAGACCGGAGAGAAGCTGGACCAGACCGACCACGACGACGACCGGCCCGGTGCCGCTGGCGGCGGTCAACGGTGCCAGCGCGAGGACCAGCCAGGGGATGACGACGAGGGTGCGTCCGAGGAAGATGGCGCGTCCTGCGCCCAGGCGCGCACCGACACGCGGTGCGATCAGGGCTCCGGCGAAACCGCCGATCCCTCCCGCAGCGAGGGCGACGCCGAACGCCCACGAGGGGAGCGCGAGCTCGCGCAGGACGTAGACCGCGAGCACGGTGGTGACGATGCTGTTGGCGAGGAACCACACGTGGATCGAGATCGCGAGAGGGCGCAGCGTGCGATGACGGTAGGTGTAGCGCATCCCCTCGACGATGTCGTGGCCGACGTGTCGTCCCGCCGGGCGCGGGGTGCTTCGCGGCTCGGTGACCGCGATGCGGGACTGCAGGATCGCCGCGACGGCGTTGATGGCCGCCTCGATGGTGAACAGGATCGTCGGCCCGACGAGGTTCAGGAGGAGCCCGCCGAGGGCGGGGCCTGCGGTTCCCGCGACGGTTTCGCTCTGACCGAGGCGCGCATTGGCCTGGATGAGAGAACGTCGCGGGACGATGCGGGGGAGGAGGGGTTGCGCGGCCGAGTCGGCGAACAGGGTGAGCACGCCGAGGGCGAGGGTCACGACCGCGAGAGTCCAGAAGTCGAGAGTGCCCGTGAAGAGGAGGATGGCGACGACCGCGAACGCGATGACCCGTCCGATGCTCGTGAGGACGAGGGTGCGCTGGCGTCGCCACCGATCCATGAGGGCGCCGACGATGAGACCGAGGAACAGGTAGGGGACGACGCTGAGGGCGCTCAGGATGCTGATCTGGGCGGGCGTCGCGTCGAGGACGGTGACGATGATGACCTGGAGGGCGACGGTCGCCATGGAGCCGCCGACCGCTCGGAGAGTGGACGCCCCCCAGAAGTAGGCGAAGGGTCGCAGTCGCAGGATCTCGCCGTCCCGACCGGCTCCGTCGCGCATCCCCACAGACTAGGTGGTGCCCCCGGATGTCATCCTTTCGGGGGACGCGAGGCGTGCGCGCCTTCTTCTAGCCTGGTTCGCATGACTGACGTCCTGGGCTGGGGAACCGTCGTGCTCGTGTTGGGCATTCCCGTCATCTTCGTCGCCGTGGGCGTCGCCTCGCTCCGGCATCGCGCCGACGCCGACGGCTCCGCTCCGTCCTCCGGCGGCCTGCTCGGCTTCGACGAACTGTTCCACCCGGCGGCTCACGATGCGCGGCTGGCGTGGGAGACCGAGCAGCAGATCCCGATTCCTGCCCCGACTCCCGACAAGGGGCCGGGCGTCATCGCCGACGGGAAGACGATCGTCATCGAAGTCGGCCACTGAAGCACCGCTTTCGGATGTCCGATCCCGGTACTACCGTCCCACCCATGGCGATCGACGAACGCACGCTGGCCTGGATGCTCGATACCGACCCCGCTCTGCGGTGGCAGGTGGAGAAAGACATCGCTCACGCGCCGCCGGAGATCTGGCAGGCAACCCGGGCGCGCGTGCCGCGCGAGGGGTGGGGTGCGCTGCTGCTGTCGAAGCAGGACGCCGACGGGCAGTGGGCGGGAGGTGCGTACTTCCCCGCGGGCTACTTCGACAGCGAGGAGGCGCAGCAGCCGGGTCAGCCCTGGAACGCGACGACCTGGACGCTGAAGGACCTGCGTGAGTTCGGCGTGCCCGCGGAGGCGCTCGGCGACACAGCCGAGAAGCTCGCGCAGAACAGCCGCTGGGAGTACGACGACCTGCCCTACTGGGGTGGCGAAGTAGATGTGTGCATCAACTCCTTCACCCTTGCCAACGGGGCCTGGCTGGGTGTCGACATGTCCGGACTCGCGGAGTGGTTCCGTGAGCACCGCCTCGCCGACGGCGGATGGAACTGCGAGGCCGAGGAGGGCGATTCGCTGCGATCGTCGTTCCACTCGACGCTGAACGCCCTGCGGGGCATCCTCGCCTATCAACGGCTGACCGGCGACGGCACGCTCACCGAGGTGCGCCGCACGGGAGAGGATTACCTCCTGTCTCGGAAGCTTCTGTACCGGGCGTCGACCGGTGAGCCGGTCGCGCCCTTCGCCACCCACTTCCTCTTCCCGAATCGCCACGTTTACAGCGCGCTCGCGGCGCTCGACTACTTCCGCGACGCCGCGGAGTACGACGGCCTCCCACCTGACGAACGACTCGCCGAGGCCATCGAGGTCGTCCGCGACCAGCGACAGCCCGACGGAACCTGGATCCAGTCACGTCGCCTGCCCGGACGGGTGTGGTTCCACATGGATGTTCCGGAGGGTGAGCCGTCCCCATGGCTGACGCTGATCGGCACCCGGGTGCTGGCGTGGTGGGATGCGGCGCACGACGTCGCTGTCGCGTGAGCCGAGCGTCTGAGGCGTCAGCTTTTCGCGCCGGTGAGGGCGAGCGTCCCGCCGAGGCCGATCATCATCACGCCGCCCGTACCCGACATCGTCGCCATGCGGCGGGGTGAGGTCGCGAACCACGCTCGCGCGGTTCCGGCGGCGAGCGCCCAGGCGCTGTCACAGACCAGGGCCAGCGCTTGGAAGATCAGCCCGAGCACCAGCAGCTGCGCCCAGACGGCGCCCGCTGCGGGCTCGACGAACTGGGGCAGGACCGCCACGAAGAAGGCGATGGTCTTCGGGTTCGTCAGTCCCACGATGAACCCCTGGCGAAGCAGTCGCCGCGTGCCGACGGCAGGCGTCGACGCGGCACCGACGCGCTCGCGGCGGTGTCGGATCGCCTGCACCCCCAGATAGATGAGGTAGAGCGCGCCGGCGATCTTCAGAGCGGTGAAGGCGACGACCGAGGAGGCGACGATCGCCCCTACCCCGAAGGCGACCGCGACGACGGCGGGAACCGTGCCGATCGCGTTGCCCACCACGCTGAGCACTCCCGCCCTGCGGCCCAGGGCGATCGAGCGGCCGACGACGAACAGCACGCTCGGACCCGGGATGAGGATGATGACGACCGACGCGACGACGAACGCCGCGACGTTCTCCCAGGGCATCATGGGCACACGCTACTGGTCCGCGGGTCAGGAGCGCAGCGGCGAGCCCACCACGTCGAAGCGGAAGCCGCCGAAGGCACCGGATAGAAGCGGCCGCGCCTCGGCGATCTGCGCTTGCACCTCAGGCAGGGCCAGCGAGGCGCGGTGCGCGTCGGCGCTCCGCCACATCTCCATCACGAAGACCGTGTCGGGTTCGCTGTCGTCGACGCCCACCTCGTAGGCCAGGCACCCGATGTCGGCGAGCGGAGCACCCGGCCGGGTCAGAAGAGCGATCAGCTCGTCGCGCTTTCCGGGCACGGCGCCCAGCGTTCCCACGTTCACGAAGGTCATGCCGGGCACCCTACTCCGGGGTACCCCCACAGCGGTGGCCGCTCAGCGAAAGGTCTCGAGGGCCACATCGATGAACGGCAGGTCGTCGCGCGCCAGAACCACGGTGCAGACGACCTGGCGATCCACCCGGAACCCCGTCCCGATGACGAAGGGGTCGGTGTCGACCGTGATGCCATCGACGTCACGTCCGTCCACCCGGACTGTGCCGGGGACGACACCTGATTCACGCACCTGCCACGACCGATCCTCTGCCGGGCCCGCCGGAAGCCCGAGCTCCTCACGGAACCGGTTGCGCAGCACGTGATTCATGTGGTGGACGAGCTGCGACTCGGGCGATGCGTCCGGAGCAGACGGGTCGGCGTGCCATGTGGTGCTGACCGCCTCCCAGACCGTCGGGTAGCGGAAGAGCTGCGCCTGCTCGATCAACCAGGCCGGGCGTCCCCAGGGCGGTTCTTCGTCGATGGCACGCCGTGTCGCGGCATCCAGCTCCAGCTCGTTGCGAGGGTCTGAATGATCCTCGGGATACCGCCACAGCGTGTAGGAAAACACCACCGATTGCTGCGTTCTCCCACCCGGCCCGGTCGTCTCGGCGAATCCCGTCATCGGCATGCGCGTGAGGGCGGGCTGTGGCGCCAGCTGCATGACGGGGAAGTCGATGCTCCGCAGTCGCTCCTCCGACGCATCGCTCGGATCAGGGGCATCCATGGGGACCACGCCGCGGAACTCCATCGGTCCATGGTCTCCCAGGCCGGGGCGACACGCCAGAGCCGCCGCCGACGCGCCCGGCTTCAGCCCTCCGCCGCCACCGCCTTGCGGATGAGACCGCGGATCTTCTTCTCCGCAGCCTCGGTCATCTCCAGCAGCGCGAACGAGACGGCCCACATCTCGCCGTCGTCGATCGCGGCGTCCTCGGCGAAGTTCACCGTGCCGTACCGGGTGTCGAACTTCGACGCCGGCTGGTAGAAGAGGATGTTCTTGCCCTCCTGGGCATAGGTCGGGAACCCGTACCACGTTTTGGGGTCGAGACCGGGTGCCTCTTCGCTGACCATCACGTGCAGGCGCTCGGCGATGACGCGATCACCCTCGGGCAGTTCGGCGATGGCGGTGAGGCACGCCTCGAGCTCCTTCGCCTTCTTCGCGGCGCCTTTCACCCCCTTCATCGACCGCAATTCCTCGGCACGCTGCTGCATCGCCGCGCGCTCGGTGTCGCTGAACCCGGACTTCGTCGCGGAGCTCTCCGGTGCCATCTCAGTCATCCCCTTTCTGCTGGAGGCGGATCAGATTGCCCGCCGGGTCTTGGAACGCCGCGTCGCGGACGCCGTAGTCCTGCTCGATCGGCTCTTGCACGATGTCGGCGCCCGCCGCCTCGATGCGCTCGAAGGCCGCGTCGAGGTCGTCCGTGGCCAGATTGACCCCGAAGTAGCTGCCCTTGGCGATGAGGCCGAGCAGCATGTCGCGCTCGTCGTCGGAGATGTCGTTCCCGACGGCTGGCGGGTGGAGCACGATCGCCGTGTCGGGCTGGCCTGCGGGGCCGACGGTGATCCAGCGCATGTCCTCATAGCCGACATCGAGCCTGACTTCGAAGCCGAGCACATCGCGATAGAAGATGAGGGATGCTTCGGGGTCGGTGTGCGGCAGGAAACTCGAGTGAATCGTGATGTCCATGGCTTCACGCTAGAGCCCGCGTCACCGGTCTGCTTCTCGATTCCTGATCGGTCTGGTCACCTGCCGGGCGATGCAGGGCAGCATCCCGGGCCGGAACGGCGCTCCGCGCTCGCGGTAGACGCTCGGTGGGACCCCGACGAGCTCGGTGAAGCGAGTGCTGAAGGTGCCGAGAGACTGGCACCCGACCTCGAAGCAGACCTCCGTCACGGTGAGGTCGCCGCGGCGCAGAAGCGCCATCGCCCGCTCGATGCGTCGCGTCATCAGATAGGCGTAGGGCGTCTCGCCATAGGCGAGCACGAACTGCCGGCTGAGATGCCCCGCCGACATGTGCACGCCGTGTGCGAGGGAGGCGAGGTCGAGCGGTTCGGCGTATTCGCGGTCCATCCTGTCGCGCACCCGTCGCATCAGCACGAGCGTCTCCAGGTCGGGTCGCTTCCCCACGCCCCGATCATGCCACCAGGCGTCTGAGTCGGCCTACGCTGGCGGAAGACCCGATGAAGGAGGCGCTGCATGAGCGCGAACCCCGCACCGAACGGCTCACCGCTCGACGACCGTCCCTGGCTGAGCGCGTACGCCGACGGTGTTCCGGCCGAGATCGAGCCGGTCACCGAAACGCTGGTCGACCTCCTCGAGGGTGCGGTGTCGAGGTACGGCAAGAAGGTGGCTCTGGAGTTCTTCGGGGCCGAGACCCGGTACGACGAACTGGGCGAGCAGGTCTCACGGGCGGCGAACGCCCTTCGCAAGCTCGGCGTGCGCGCCGGCGACCGCGTCGCCCTCGTGCTCCCGAACTGTCCCCAGCATGTCGTGGCGTTCTACGCCGCACTGCGCCTCGGCGCGATCGTGGTGGAACACAACCCGCTCTACACGGCACGGGAGCTGCGTCACCAGTTCGAGGTGCACGAGGCCATGGTCGCGATCGTGTGGGACAAAGTCGCCGATGTCGTCGCCGACTTCCCGCGCGACATCGCCCCCGCGGCGGTGGTCGCGGTGCGCATGCCCGACGCCCTCCCCTTCGGCAAGCGGGTCGCGTTACGGCTGCCGGTGCCGGCGGCGCGTGCGTCGCGTGAGGCGATGACCGCCATGGTGAAGGCGAAGGGCGTCCTGTCGTGGTCGCAGCTGGTGAATACCCGTCGGCTGTCGAAATCCCACCCGCGTCCCGCGCTCGACGACATCGCGCTCCTGCAGCTGACGAGTGGGACGACAGGCACACCGAAAGCGGCGATCCTCTCGCACCGGAACCTCCGTTCCAACGCCGCGCAGGGGCGCGCCTGGGTGCCGGGTCTCGCCGAGGGAGCCGAGACCTTCTACGCCGTGCTGCCCATGTTCCACGCGTACGGCCTCACCCTGTGCCTCACGTTCGCGATCTCGATCGGCGCGCGGATCGTGCTGTTCCCGAAGTTCGACGTCGACCTCGTGGTCGCCGCCGCGAAGACCTCGCCGCCGACCTTCCTTCCCGGAGTCCCGCCGATCTACGATGCCCTCGCACGGGCGACCTCGCGCAAGAACGTCGATCTCACCAGCATCCGCTTCGCCATCTCGGGCGCCATGAGCCTGCCGGTTCCGACCGTGACGCGGTGGGAGGAGGCGACCGGCGGCCTGCTGGTCGAGGGATACGGCATGACCGAGACCTCGCCTGTCGCGCTCGGCAACCCGATCGGGCCCTCGCGTCGTCCCGGCACCGTCGGGGTGCCCTTCCCCAGTACCGAGATCCGCATCGTCGACCCGGACGACCCCGCCGTCGACCGCCCGATCGGTGAGCCCGGTGAGTTGCTGGTGCGCGGGCCGCAGGTCTTCCAGGGGTACTGGCACCGGCCCGACGAGACCGCCGCGGTTCTACTGGAGGATGGCTGGCTCCGCACCGGCGACATCGTCACCGTCTCGCCCGACGGATTCGTCACCGTCATCGACCGGGTCAAGGAACTCATCATCACGGGCGGATTCAACGTGAGCCCGAGCGAGATCGAGGGGGTGCTGATTATGCATCCGGATGTCGCCGGCGCCGCCGTCGTGGGCATGCCGCGCGCGTCCGGGGGCGAAGACGTCGTCGCCGCAGTCGTGCTGAAAGACGGCGCGGTCTTCGACGCCGGAGCGCTTCGCGACTTCTGCCGGTCGCACGTGACCGCGTACAAGGTGCCGAAGCGCATCGTTCAGGTCGATGACCTGCCCCGTTCGCAGATCGGCAAGGTGCTGCGTCGCGCGGTGCGAGACGAGCTCCTCGCCCGCTGAGCGATCTCGCTCGGCCCGTCAGCGCGGGACGTGGATGCCGACGAGCTGTTCAGACGCCTCCCACAGGCGGCGGGCGTCGTCCATGTTCTGCAGCGGCTCCCACAGCTCGATCTTCGCCGGCGCTCCGCCGACGAGTCGCTTCGGCCCGAAGAATTCGTCGCCACGGGCGTCCTTCGCCGTCGCCGCCATGAGAGCCGGTTGCGCCGCGGTCTCGGGCGTCCCCGTCACACCGATGCGAGCGAGCATCCCGATCAGACGTCGTTCCGGTGTGACCCGTGACCGGCCCATACCGGGCTGGGCAGCGAGGAGATTCGTCGGCGACACCCCGGGGTGCGACAGGTTGCTGCTGATGCCCCAGCCGCCCGCGCGGCTGCGCGCGTCGAGTTCCCTGGCGAACAGGCCGACCGCGATCTTCGATGCGACGTAGGCCTTCATGGCGTCGTAGGCCCGATCGGAGTTGAGGTCGTTCCACGCGATCTCGCCGCTCCGCGCGGCGATGCTCGTCTGGTGCGTCACGCGGGCGCCGCCCGCACGCAGGAGGGGAAGCAGCCCGAGCGTGAGGGCGAAGTGGCCGAGGTGATTCGTGCCCCACTGCAGCTCGAAGCCGTCGCCGGTGGCCTGACGGGCAGGCGGTCGCATGACGCCGGCGTTGTTGACGAGGATGTGAACCGGACGGCCTTCGTCGCTCAGCTGCGCCACGAGTGCGGAGATCGACGCCAGCGACGAGAGGTCGAGTGTGCGGGTGCTCACGGTCGCCCCGGGGAAGTCCGAGCGGATGCGGCTGATCGCGGCGTCTCCCTTCGCGGCCGAACGAACCGGCATAATGACCTCGGCGCCGGCCACGGCGAGGCGGCGCGCGATGATCACACCGATGCCGTCGCTCGCGCCGGTGACGACGGCGAGTTTTCCGGTGAGGTCGGGGATCGAGATGCCTGCGGTGCGTGTCATGGTGTGTCGTCCTTCGTTCACGTGGCCCCCCACGGGGCGGTGAACCCATGCTCGATCGGTCGCGCCGCGGCATCCAGGACCCGACGATCCACTGCTGAGCGGTCCACCCCTCCGCGTCGGGGTGCGTCAGGTCGAGAACGCTTCGCTCCCGAGGACCGCGAGCAGCTGCAGCTTCTCATGGGTCTCGGTGCCCGGCTCGGCGGTGTAGACCAGCAGTCGGTGAGACTGATCCGGATCCAGAAGCGTCTGGCAGTTCAATTCGAGCGGCCCGACCGACGGGTGATGGAAGCGCTTGACCTCGGTCGGGCGCGCGCCGACCTCATGTGCATCCCACACCTCGCGGAAGAGGGGATTGTCCTCCAGCAGCGCGACCATCGCGGCGGCGCGCGACGGCGAACCCCGCCGCGCGACCAGTTCACGCAGACCCGACGCGTACACCCGAGACAGCCGGCGCTGCTCGTCGGGCGTGTAGGCCGCCCGCGCGGCCGGGTCGGTGAACCATCGGTAGCCGAGGCTGCGCGCGGGGCCCGTGCGTCGGGAGGCGTCGCCGAGCACGGCGACCCCGAGGGGTGTCTGACGCAGAGTCTCGCCCAGCTCGGTGACGATCTCGGCGGGGGTGTCGGTCAGGCGGTCGAGGATCCGCAGGAGCCCGGGACTGATGTGCTCGCTCGTCGTGTCGCGCAGCGGTGGCTGATGACCGGCGAGTCGGAAGAGGTGATCGCGTTCGTCGAGCGTGAGGTGCAGCCCCTGCGCGATTGCGGCGATCATCTGTTCCGACGGGTGGGGGCCGGTCGCCCGCTCCAGGCGCGCGTAGTAGTCCGTCGACATGTGACACAGGGCGGCGACCTCCTCCCGCCGCAGTCCGTCGGTGCGCCGGCGGGGTCCGCGCGTCAGCCCGACGTCCTCGGGTTGCAGCGCTTCCCGTCGTCGACGGAGGAACTCCGCCAGCCCGTCCCGATCGATCACGCTCTCCCCCTCCGACCGACCCTTTCTACGCGAGAGTGCGCGTCACAGCCAGGGTCTGTCAGTCCGCCCCTCTCTCGCTCCCCACCAGCGCCGTCCACAGCGCGACCCACTGCGGCGCCGCCAGGTCTCGCGGGAGCGCCGACCGCTCCACGTCCGCGCGCGCCAGCTCGCGTCGCGCGATTCCGTGCTCGACCCGGGCGGCGCGCGCGACGATGTGGTCGAGGCCGCGTCCCCTGCCGGAGAACACCGCCGCCACGAACCGCTCGTAGCTTCGACGTGCCGTGCCGGGGAGCAAGGGGTCGTCGCGGCGCGTGATGGTGAGGATTCCGCCGTCGACGGTCGGCGAAGGGAGGAATCCCGACCGCGGGATTCTGCCGTGGAGGTCGAACGTGAACCACGGCCCGGACTGCGCGGTCATCATCGTCTGGCCGCCGATGCCCGCTCGTTTGCGGGCCACCTCCCACTGCGTCACCAGCACTGCGTCCGTCCATCGCGTTTCACCGAGCAGGCGGCGGAGGATCGGGGTGGTGAGGTGGAACGGGATGTTGCCGACGATCACCGGTTCCCGAATCGGATGACGCAGGGCGTCGCCCTGTCGAACGGAGACACCGGGCAGGGACCGTGCCAGACGGTGTGCCCGGTGCTCGTCGATGTCGATGGCCGTCAGTTGACGCCCCGTCGCCGCAAGTCGACGCGTCAGGGCGCCGTCACCGGCACCGATCTCGAGGATCGGCCCCCGCGTGCCGCGGACGAGAGTGTCGATCCGATCGATCGACGGCGTGTGGATGAGGAAATTCTGGCCGAGCTCGTGTCGGCCGCCGTGCAAGGAACGAGGCATGGGTGTGCTCCGATGAAGGAAGGAGCACCCGGTGCGGGACGTGGAGAGGCGGATAACGCCGAAGCGCCCGTCCGAGTGCAGAAGGACTCGGAGGAGACGGCGCGGTGCGACGAAGCGGTCGCGCCGTCAGGCGCGGCGGTCGCGGACCAGAGCGGTGAGCGCCATCACGGGCGCCATCGGTATCGTTCCCACGATTCGACGCTATCAGGATCGATTCCCCCTGTCACGGCGCGGGTCGAGCGGGCGTGCGAAGGAACACCGTCAGGAACACGCCCACGAGACTGATCGCGGCGCCGAATCCGAAGGCGGTGGCGACGCCACCCGCCAGGGCGGCCAGTCGATCGTCGCTCGTGGCCGAAGACACCGTGACGCTGAACAGCGTGATGAACAGCGCCGTCCCGGCCGCCCCCGACACCTGCTGCAGGGTGTTGACGATCGCGCTGGCGTGCGAGTACAGGCCGGGCGTGACAGACCCGAGGGCGGTGGTCATCAGCGGCGTCACCATGAGCGCGGTTCCGATGCTGAGGAGGACGTGCATGGCGATGACCGCCCACACGGGGGTGTCGGCTGCGAGGGTCGAGAAGGCGGCCATCGCTGCGGTCACGATCACCGCACCGGGCACGATGAGGATCCGAGGCCCGACCCGGTCGTAGGCCATGCCGACGAACGGCGCGAGAACGCCGGACAGGATGCCGCCGGGCAGAAGCATGAGACCTGCGACGTACGCGGGCTCACCGAGCACCCCCTGGATGAAGAGCGGCAGCAGGATCAGCGAACCGAACAGGGCGATGGAGACGACCACGATGGCCGCTGTCGAAAGGGTGAACGGCAGGCTGGTGAACACGCGGGGATCCAGCAGCACGCGATCGGTGTCGCGAAGCGCGAACTGCCGCCAGACCAGTCCCGCCAGGGCGAGCGTGCCCACCGTGAGGGGAATCCACACCGGCATCCCCTCCTCGCCTCCCGCGCGCTCGCCGATGCTCGCGAGACCGTAGATGAGCCCCGAGAAGCCGACCGCCGACAGCACGAGTGAGCCGAGATCGAAGCGCGCGGGCGCGGTGGGCGTCACCGTCCGAAGCCAGATCGCGCCCGCGATGAGTGCGATCGCCGCGACCGGGAGCACCGCGACGAAGACCGACCGCCATCCGGATGCCGACACGAGAATGCCCGAGAACGTCGGGCCGAGTGCGGGGGCAGCGGCGGTGACGATCGTGACGAGGCCCATCGTGCGGCCGCGGCGCTCGGGTGCCACCAGTTGCATCACCGTGGTGAACAGCAATGGCAGCATGATGGCCGTCCCCAACGCCTGCACGACGCGAGCGACCAGCAGCACGTCGAAGGTGGGTGCGGTCGCTGCGACGAGGGTGCCGAAGGTGAAGACCCCCATGGCCGTCAGGAAGTTGCGACGGAGCGGGAGTCGCCGCAAGAGGACACCGGTCGTCGGGATGACGACCGCCATCGTCAGCATGAAAGCAGTCGTCAGCCACTGGGCTGAGGTCGCGGAGACGCCGAAATCGCTCATGATGCGGGGGATCGAGACCCCCATCGCCGTCTCGTTGAGGACGACGACGAAGGCCGAGATCAGCAGCAGCGCGATCACGGGGCCGGTGCGGCGGGATGCCGCGGTGCGGGCGGGGAGGAAAGGGGTGGTGGTCATGACTCTCCTGGTACTGCGTTTGGAAACGGTACTAAGTACCGTATGTGTACGACGTGCTAACGTAGCACCATGTCCTCATCTCGTGCGACCGATCGACCCCAGCCCGATCTTCGCGAGCGTCGACGGCGCGAACTCGTGCGGGGTATCGCGGCTGCCGCCGTCGAGCTCTTCGAGCGGCAAGGATTCGGCTCGACGACGATCGACGACATCGCCGCCGAGGCCGGGATCTCGCGAACCACGTTCTTCCGCTACTGCGCCACGAAGGAAGCGGCGGTTCTCGTCGACGACGCAGGGCTCGAAGCGGAGCTGATCGCCGTGGCCAAGGAGGCGCCGAAACGAGACCCGCTCGCGCACCTCGAGCAGGCCTGGGCCGACATGGCGGCGGTGTTCGATGCTGATGCCGAGGGGAGAGATCGCTTTCTGCTTGTCCGGCGGTTGATGCGCGAGCAACCCGCCCTCCTGGCGGCGGGGCTCGAGCGCGATGCGCGGTTGGCGGCGCATCTCGCGGATGCCCTGGAGGCGGGGGCGGGTCTGTCCTCACTCGATGCTGCAGCGGTGGCCGAGAGCTTCGCCGTAGGGATACGTCTCACCTTCGACGAGTGGGTGCGCCGGGTCGACGATGCCCCCACGCCGTCGACGCCCCCGCTCACGAGCATCTATCGAGATGTCCGCTCCGCGCTCGCGCGTGCTCGCGGAGGCGCGGCGTCGTGACATCCGAGTTCAGTGCCGCATTCTGGGACAGCCACTGGGAGGAGCGAGGCGACGATCCCGCACTGCCGCCGCATCCTGCACTCGAGACCGAGATCGCCGACCTCGCTCCGGGCGCTGCTCTCGAGGCCGGCAGCGGTGAGGGTGCCGAAGCAGTCTGGCTCGCTGAGCACGGCTGGAGGGTCACCGCTGTCGACCTGTCGGCACGGGCGCTGCGGCGTGCGGCGGCGCGGATCTCCGATCCCCGCATCGCGATGCCCGTCGAGTGGCTGCACGCAGATCTCACCACGTGGGAACCGCTGCACCCGTTCGATCTGGTCACTACGTTCTATGCCCATCCGGCGATGGCGCAGGACGCCTTCTACGCCCGCCTCTCCCGCTGGGTCGCTCCCGGTGGCGCTCTGCTGATCGTCGGGCATGAAGAGGCTGGTCGGCATGACGCTCCGCGGGAAGCGGCGCACTCGCATCCGTCCACTGCCGTGACCGCTCCCCGTCGCATCCTCTCCGTCCTCGACGAGGGGGAGTGGGCGGTCTCGACCGCCGACGTCCGTGAGCGCATCGTCGGCATTCCCGGTGGGGGAATCCGGACGCTGCGTGACGTCGTCGTGCGGGCCACGCGACGCTTGTGATGATCGCGTCGGCGTGCTCGCAGATCCGTGCCCTCAGCGACGCCCACGGCAGGCGGTGGTTTTCGGTGGTGTGGGATGAGTGCAGGGACGACTGATGATCGTCACACGGTCGCGCGCCGGCATTCCTCCGTCGGGCTTCGAGGCTAGAAGGGTGCGGGTTCGTTTGGATTGTCGACGGGTTGGTCGGTGATCCGAAACTCTCCGGCGAAGGTGGTCCATTTCACCCACAGATCGTCGGGGACGTCCTCTTCGGGGGAGAAACGCACCCCATGGCCCGGTGGGTTGTCGACGTACACCCGCCCGGTCGGGGAGGTCCATTCGATGACCCCACCGTCGAGTTGCTTCACTTTCCAGGCGGTGAACTGTTTCATGCTGTGGTGCCGTTGGCACAGGCAGCACAGGTTGCAGATCTCTGTCTTCCCACCGAGGGCGGCGTCGTGGTTGTGGTCCACCTCACACTTCCTCGCGGGCATCCGGCACCCCGGCCACCGACAGTGCTTGTCGCGACCCTTGAGGAACCGGTCCATCGCTGCAGTCGGCCGGTACTGGTCCACCGCCATCGTCAACCCCGTGACCGGGTGGGTCAGCAGCCGCTCCCACGTCCCGTCACTGTTCCCCGCCAACAGCCGCGCCGTGTCGGCGTCGATGGGTCCGACCCCGGCGAGATCGCACGGGACATCGCTCTGACCCATCAGGGCCATGACGGGGATCACGACCTGCACCTTCGCCTTGATCGCCCCGAGCCCGCCCGGGCGGTCGCCGTGACCGGTCGGGTCCAGGCTCGGGGTGGCGGTGAGGAGCAGGTCGGCGAACAGGTCAGCGCGGACCTCGTCCAGGGATCGGGTGTCCGGCGTAACGTCCGTATCCGCCCCGGGTTCTCGGGCGGTGATGACCGCGTGGGCTTCGTCGGTGATGCGTTGGAAGATCCCCTCGATCAGCACCGTGGAGTGCACGGTCCGCAGCTCCGACATCCCGTCCCCGATCGGGTAGCGGACGATCTTCCGCTCACGAAACGCCCCCGCGTGCCGCTCGGTCAGTGTCCGCGGGT
Source organism: Microbacterium sp. SLBN-154 (assembly GCF_006715565.1). Lineage (NCBI taxonomy): Bacteria > Bacillati > Actinomycetota > Actinomycetes > Micrococcales > Microbacteriaceae > Microbacterium > Microbacterium sp. SLBN-154. Next base: position 3,201,218 of record NZ_VFNL01000001.1, on the reverse strand, counting down.
TCATCCGCTCGGCGAGGATCTCCAGATCCGCGCGGGCACGACCCGGGGTCTCGTCGAGACAGATCTCCGCCGCGAGCTGATCGAACTCGCCCTTGAGCTCGAGGGGCACGCGCCGCCCGATGTCCTCCACCACGGCCACATGCGCCCGGGTGATCAGCCCCTTCTCTAGGCAGTGCACGGTGGCCGGGTAGTCGTTCACCAACGCGAAAGCAGAATCGATCTGGCGTTGCACCGCCCGGTCCGACAGTCGCACCGCCGCGGCGATCTCGGCCGCCACACCCCGCAGCGCCATATCCCGATCCCGCACCACCGCGGTCGACCCCTCCGCCAGCCGCGCCGCGAATGCGCCCGCTTTCGCGAGCACCCGGGTCTGTGCCGCCTCAGCTGCCGCGAGCAGACCCTGCGCCTCCTCAACCTCCGCGAGGATCCCGGTCAGCTCGGACCGGTCCTCGTCACTGAGGAGGGTGAGCCGCGGGTTCGAACGCATGTATGAAGCATCCCACCACCCTCCGACATTCGACTTCGAAACCCTCAACCTCCGGTTGAACCAGATTCACCCGGTGCGAGACACGCATCAGCTCGAGAATCGCAGACCTGCCTCGGCGAGAGCGGTATCGAGCGTGCGAACCGCTGCTGGGCCGACACCGTGCAGAGCGGCGATCTCGTCGCGGGATCGCCCCGCAACATCCATCAGGGTCCGAAGGCCCGCGCTCTCGAGCGCGCGCAGGGCGGGCCTCCCGATTCCTGATGGAAGACCGTCGGACGCGGCGGACACCGCGCCCTCAGTCCTGATGGCCGGAGGAGGCTCCGTACCGCGCGGCGATCTCGCCGGGATCGACCCAGCGTGAGTAGGTCGGCTCCTGCGGCCACCCTTCGGGAGAGTCCTGCCAATCCTCCTGGCGCCCCCACGGCAGCAGGTCGACGAGGGCGAAGGTGTGGCTGAGCTGCTCGGTGCCGCGTCCGTTGGTGTGCCACGTGCGGTAAACGGCGTCGCCGTCGCGGAGGAACACGTTCACGGCGAACCCGCCCCCGGCCGGAGCATCCATATCGGCCCCGAAGGGACTGTTCGCGGTCGAGTACCAGTCCATCCGGTTGCCGACCTTCTCGCGGTAGGCGAGGGCCTCATCGATCGCGCCCTGGGTCACGACGACGAACTGCGCGTCGTAGTGGTCGAGGAACCCGAGCCGCGTGAACTGCGAGGTGAAGGACGTGCAGCCGCCGCACTGCCACTCGGCTCCGGGCTCCCACATGTGGTGATACGTGATCAACTGCGACCTGCCCGCGAAGAGATCGACGAGCCGCACCGGTCCGGACGGGCCGTCGAGCACGTAGTCGGGGAGCTTCACCATCGGAAGTCTCCGCCGCTGGGCGGCAATCGCGTCGAGCTCACGGGTGGCGGCCTTCTCGCGAGCGCGCAGCGCAGCGAGCTCGCTGCGCCACTCGTCTTCGGTGACGATCGGGGGGAGGGCGGATGTCGTGGTGCTCATGGGTTTCCTTTCGTCGATGAACGGATGCCGCGGTTCAGCGCACCGCCGACCGGAGGTCTTGGCCGGCCTCACCGACCGCTGCCGATGATTCCGACTCCGCTTCGTCACCCGGCTCGGCAGACACGGGGGGCGGCGCTGTGGCGTACGCCCGCGACAGCCGTCGGTACGGTGCCGAGGCGAAGGCCAGCAGCACGACGATCAGCAGGATCGCGCTCGCCGCGACGAAGACCAGGGCGATACCGCGGGCCTCGCCCGGCCCCAGCAGCCAGCCGAGAGAGGACTGACCCGCCTGGGAGTTCATGTACGGGATCAGCCAGAACTGCGCGAGTGGCCCGACGATGAACGCCGACACCGGAGCTGCCGCCGACTCGACGCTGGCGGCGAAGCCGAAGACGCGCCCCTGCGACTCGAAGGGCACGACCCGCTGGATGATCGTCTGCTCCGACGCCTCGGCGATCGGCATGAGGCACATGAAGATCAGCAGCCCCAGCGCATACAGCCACCACCACTCGCGGATCGCGAAGGTCATTCCGAGGATCGCGATGGCGACGTTGACGAGAAGGAGAGTTCGCACAGGGTTCTTGCCCAGACCGAACTTGGCCACGAGGCCTCCGCCGATGATGAAGCCGAAGCTCGTGATGCCGAGGATGATGCCCCATACCTCGACCGAGAAGAGCTCGAGGCCGTACGGGTCCATGAGCGCCATGAAGACGCCGCCGACGAGGTTGTTGAAGGTGGTGAACAGGATGAGGGCGAGGAGCCCCGGAACAACGATGACCGCGGGGATGACGCCGCGGAAGCCCGTCTGCGGTACGACGCCTTCCACGTGCACCACGCCGCGTTCGGGTATCGGCACGAAGAGCAGGTGGGTCAGCGCCACGGCGGTTGCGGCGATCGCGATGACCACGGTCCACCCCATGCCGAGGAGGCCGACGGACAGGCCGGGAACACACTCGTGACCATGAAGGCGATGCCGTGGACGGCGCCGACCAGTCCGTTGGCGCGGTCGCGCCGGTCGGAGGGGATCAGCAGCGTGACGGTGGTCGACAGTGCGATGTTGCGGAGGTTCTCGACCACTCCGCCGATCAGGATGACCCCGGCGAACAACCAGAACCAGGGTCCGCCCCAGTCGACCAGCACGCTCTCGGGGAACGACAGGTACAGCGCCCCGGCCAGGAGGTAGGTCACCAGCGTCACGGTGCTCGAGAGCAGCATGACGGCCTTCTTCTTCATGTGATCGACGAGGACCCCGAACACGACGCCGAGAAGAGCGACGAGGAGCATGTACGACCCGCCGATGATGGAGGTCGCGAGCACCGACCCCGTCTCGAGGTAGGCCCAGAAGGTCAGCGCCCACCACAGGTAGCTCGACGTCACGTTCGCGACGGCGGTGTTCACGAGCACCTGATAGAAGGCCCGCACCGTCCGGGGGCCGGGGGTGTACGCCGCGGCATCCGTGGTCTGCGTGCTCATCGTTCTCGTTCCCGTCGTGGTGAAGCCGGCCGGCCCGCCTGCTGCGGTAGACTCATGTTCACACCGTGAACATCGGCGGTGGCGCCAATCTACACACCCGAAGCGGAGGAGGCAATGGCCGATTCCGCCCGCACGTATCATCACGGCGACCTCCGACATGCGCTCGTCCAAGAAGGGCTCGCGCGGGCGCGGGAGGGAGGGCCGGGAGCCGTCTCCCTCCGAGAGATCACCCGCGCCGTCGGCGTCTCGCCCAACGCCGCGTACCGCCATTTCGCCGACCGCGACCACCTCGTTCGCGCGGTCGCCGGGCAGGCGCAGCGACTGCTGGCGGAGGCGATCGCCGCGCGTGTCGCCGCCACCCCGTCCGAACTCGGCCGCGCTGCGGCATCCATCGAGCGGCTCCGTCGCGTGGGCCTTGCCTACATCACCTTCGCCGTCGATGAGCGCGGCTGGTTCGAAACCGCCTTCTTCACCCAGGACACCCGAGCCAGCGAGGGGATCGTCACGCTCGACGACGAGATCGTCGCGCCCTTCCGGCTGCTGATGGATGTGCTCGACGAGATGGTGGATGCCGGCGCGCTCGACCCTGAGCGCCGCCCCCTGGCCGAATGGCCGTGCTGGTCGGCGGTGCACGGCTTCGCCGACATCGCCGTGCACGGACCGGTGCGCTGGCAGCCGCGCGAGCTCATCGACGCCCTGGCGGCGAGCGTCGTCGACTCGGCGATCGTCGGTGTGCGCGGCACGACCGCGCCGCCCGGAGAAGCATAGGCGAGGGCGAGCTCGTCGTCACCCCGGTGCAGAGAGGCGTCGATCCGCGGTGTACTCGGGTGTCCACCACCGAGGAGAAGAGGACCACATGAGCGGCTTCAGCGAAACCACCCCCGAACGCGACGAGCAGGCGGGCCTCGAGGTCGTCGGCGAAACGAGCCCCGGCGTGGCGGACACCACGGTCGGGGGCGAGGACGACCTCGCCCAGCTCGAGTTCGAGGGGCGCCTTCCCGACGCCGACACCGTCGCCGCCGACGGCCCGGAGGAGCCCTACCTCGACGAGGCGCTCCAGCCCGAGACGCAGGGAGAGGACCCCGTCGCCGCCGAGCTCGGCGAAGAGGGGCAGGGCGATCTCGCGCCCGAAGACCTGTAGATCCCCGCGCCGGGCGTCGGCCGGGTGTCAGGCCGGGGCGGGGGAGCAGTGCCAGCGGGCCTCTTTCCAGCCCTCCGGGGTCCGCTTCCACACGATGGTGGCGACGCACGGGTTCTCCATCACGGTTTCACCGATCTGCACCCGTTGGACGAACGTCACCACCGAGTAACCCATGTCACCGACCTCCTGGCCGTGATACGCCGTCACCCATGACGACAGTGCGGCGCCCGCGGCCCGCATCGCCGCGAAGTTCGTGGTCATGTAGGCATCCCACTCGTCCTTCGTCTCGATCACGACCGACCGTCCCTGAGGATCGACGTCGACGATGCCGTAATCGTCGTCGACCATCGCACGGAGGGCGTCGAGATCGAGCGCGTTGACGGCGTCGAGCAGAGCCTGGGTCTGCGGCCGGAGCGGATCGTCGGGCATGGTCTCCTCCTCGAGTGCTCACCCCCATCCGAAGCTATCGCGCTGCGAGGACCGGATGGGCGGTGATCGCCGCGTCAAGAGGGGAGATCGGATGCCGCGCCGCGGCCACAATGGAGACATGATCTCCATTCCCACGGTGACCCTCAACGACGGTGTGTCCTTCCCTCAGGTGGGGCTCGGCACCTACAACCTGCGCGGAGCGGAGGGCTCGGAGGCGATCATGGCGGCGCTCGACACCGGCTACCGGCTGCTCGACTCCGCGGTCAACTACGAGAACGAGCGCGAGGTCGGCGAGGCTGTGAGGCGGTCATCCGTCCCTCGCGACGAGATCCTCGTGACGTCGAAGATCCCCGGGCGTGAGCACGGCCGCACCGAGGCGGTGCAGAGCATCCGCGACTCGCTCGACCGGCTCGGCCTCGAGCGCATCGACCTTCACCTGATCCACTGGCCCAACCCGAGCGTGGGGAAGTACGTCGACACCTGGCGCGGGATGATCGAGGCGCGCGAGGCGGGCCTCGTCGGATCGATCGGGGTGTCGAACTTCACCGAGGAGATGCTCACCGAGCTCGTCGACGCCACCGGGGTCGTTCCGGCCGTCAACCAGGTGGAGCTGCACCCCTACTTCCCGCAGAGGAGACTCCGCGCCTTTCACGACGAGCTCGGCATCCGCACCGAGAGCTGGAGTCCGCTCGCGCGCCGCAGTGAGCTCCTCACCGAGCGGGTGATCGTGCGCCTCGCCGAGGCGCACGGGAAGACCCCGACGCAGATCGTTCTGCGGTGGCACGTCGAACTCGGCAGCACCGCGATCCCGAAGTCGGCCGATCCCGCCCGTCAGCGCGAGAACGCCGACATCTTCGACTTCTCCCTCACCGCCGACGAGGTCGCCGAGATCTCGCGACTCGAGCGCGGCCGGCTGTGGGACGGCGACCCGCTCACACACGAGGAGATGTAGGGCTCTCGCGCACCTCCGCGCCGACCGTCCCGAGCCGCGCCGCACTCAGTGCGGAACGATGACGCAGTCGCTGCCCGGGGAGAGCATCGATTCGTGACCGTCGTCGAAGCGGACGACCAGGAGCGGATCCTCGGCGTGCCCGCGGACGCCGGTCACCACGCCGGTTCGTTCCGCCGCGCCCACTGTTCTGCCGTGGATGATGACGCGATCGCCGATCTCAGCCATGACCATCACCTCCTGGCGCCAACGATACGACTGCTTCCGCGCCGGCACCAGAACCGTCCGACCTCACGAGGCGGGACCGCCGACCCGCTCACGCGCGGCGAGACGTGAGCCACTCCGCGTAGGTCTGGTAGCCGCGCCGGGGCTCGCCGACGGGAAGGCCGAGGCCGTCCCGGAGGGCCTTCATCTGCTTTCCCGGCAGGCTCACCGATGGCGTCCACACTTTCTCGTCGAGGGTGCCGGCGTAGTCCTGCACCATCCGGTCGAGAGCCTCCTCGAGCGGGCCGGCGATCTCCTGCGCGCGTCCCTGCGGGGCGCCGACGGCGACCTCGGCGAGGTAGGCGCCCACCTCCGCGGCGGCGACGGGCTGGAGGCGAGCCCGCGGTGCGAGGTGGATCGGCCCGAAGGCCGCCTGCCGGTAGATCTGGGCCGCGAACTCATGGAACTGCGTCGCGCGGACGATGCTCCACGGCACCGCGCCCGCGGCGACGAGGCGCTCCTGCGCCACTTTGCCGGCGTAGTAGTCGTACGGCATGCGGTCGACGCCGACGATGGAGAGGGTCACCAGGTGCGACACCCCCGCCCGCTCGGCCGCGGCGAGAAGGTGCCGGGTGCCGGCCTCGAAGAACGCGACCGAGGCCTTGGCGGAGAGCGTGGAGAGGTTCGTGGTGTCGATGACGGCCTCCGCGCCGACGAGCGCGTCATCCAGTCCGACACCCCCGGCGACATCCACGCCGGTCGATCGGCTGAGCGCCACGGCGTCGTGCCCCTTGTCGCGAAGCGCACGCACGGCGTGCGCGCCCACGGTTCCCGTTCCTCCGACGACGGCGACCTTCATCGGCACCCCTCTCCTCGTCCACAGCATGCCGTACCCGGTCGGGCTTCGCAGCACAGGCCTCGGTTAGCGTGGGGGAATGCCCACCCCCTTCGATGCGCTCGACGACTACATCGCCCTTCCCCGCGTGGAGGGTCTGGCCCTTTCACCCGACGGCGGCACCGCGGTGCTGACCGTGGCTGCGCTGAAGAAGGATGCCACGGGATACGAGCGTTCTCTTTGGGCGGTGCCCGTGCGAGGAGACGGGGCGCCGCGGCGCCTCACCCGGTCGGCGAAGGGGGAGAGCGGCGCGGCGTTCACGCCGGACGGCGACATCCTGTTCGTCTCGGCGCGCGATGACATCGAATCGGATGTCGAGGAGGAGTCGGGCCAGCTCTGGCTCCTCCCGGCGCAGGGCGGCGAAGCCCGCCCGGTGACGCGGCTCGCCGGAGGCGTGAGCGGTATCGCCGCGACGGCGGAGCAGACGGGACGCGTCGTCGTCTCCGCCCCGTTGCTGCGTTCGGCCGCATCGATCGAGGATGACGCGGCGCGACGCGCCGAGCGCTCGAAGAAGAAGGTCTCGGCGATCCTTCATGACACCTATCCGGTCAGGTTCTGGGACCACGATCTCGGCCCCGCCGAGCCCCACCTGCTCGCGATCGACCTCGAGGGCCTCGCCGACACACTCGCCGCGGCCGTGGAAGACACCGCCACCGAGGAAGCGGAGGTCGTCGCACACCTCACGGCCGAGGCGACCGAGCCGACCCCCTACCCGACGACCCTGCCGCGCCCGACCGATCTGATGCCCGCTCCCAGCCGAGCCCTCCGGCACGCCGAGGCCGCGCTGAGCCCCGACGGCGCCACCCTCGTCGCCAGCATCGATCGCCCCGAGGCGCGCGGCGGACGACGGGTCCTCGTGAGTGTCGACGTCGCCAGCGGAACGACCACCGTCCTGCGCGACGAAGACGGCTTCGACATCGAGATGCCCGCGATCAGCCACGACGGCACGCGTCTGGCCTTCCTCCGCACCGCGGTGTCCACCCCCTCAGGACCGACCGAACAGGAGCTCTGGGTTTCGCAGCTCGACGGGTCCGACGCCCACCGCGTCGCCGCCGACTGGGATCGCTGGCCGTCGTCGATCGCCTTCGCCGCGGCGGATGACGCACTGATCGTCACCGCTGACGACAACGGGCGCGGCCCGGTCTTCCGGATTCCGCTGGAGGGCGGCCCTGGCGGAGAGGACGGCGAGGTCACGTCGATCGTCTCGGACGACTTCACGTACTCGCATGTCCGCATCGATCGCTCGGGCGGGGGTCTGGTCGCACTCCGATCCTCGTGGCTCGTTCCCCCGCACCCCGTGCGGATCGACCCGTCGGGCGAGGTGACCCCCCTGGCCACGCCTGCTCCCGCGCCGGCCATTCCCGGCCGCATCACCGAGGTCGAGACCACCGCCGACGACGGCGCCCGGGTGCGGGCATGGCTCGTGCTCCCCGAGGCTGCGTCGGCCGAGGCGCCGGCCCCGCTGCTGCTGTGGATCCACGGAGGCCCCCTGAACAGCTGGAACGCGTGGAGCTGGCGGTGGGCGCCGCTGCTGGCCGCGGCACGCGGCTACGCCGTGCTGCTTCCCGACCCGGCGCTGTCCACCGGGTACGGATTGGACTTCATCGCCCGCGGCTGGAACAGCTGGGGCGGCAAGCCCTACACCGACCTCATGGCGATCACCGACGCCGTCGTCGCGCGCGATGACATCGACGAGTCCCGTACCGCCGCGATGGGTGGCTCGTTCGGCGGATACATGGCCAACTGGGTCGCCGGCCACACCGATCGGTTCCGCGCGATCGTCACGCACGCGAGCCTGTGGGCACTCGACCAGTTCGCCGGCACGACCGACAGCTCGGACTACTGGCAGCGCATCTTCACGCCCGAGGCGATGATCGAGCACTCACCGCACCGCTTCGTCGCCGACATCCGCACCCCCGTCCTCGTCGTTCACGGCGACAGGGATTACCGGGTGCCCATCGGCGAGGGACTGCGCCTCTGGTCGGACCTCGCCGAGCACCATGCCGACGACGACGGGCGCATGCCGCACCGTTTCCTGTACTTCCCCGACGAGAATCACTGGATCCTGAAGCCCCAGCACGCCGTGGTCTGGTACGAGACGGTGTTCGCGTTCCTCGCCGAGCACGTTCTCGGTGAGGAGTCCGCGCCCCCGACCGTCCTCGGCTGACGCGCCGAACGCGGGCCAGGCGTCGCCCTACAGTCGGGCCCCGTCGTCGTCGGGGTCGTTCAGCCCGACCTTCTGGCCGCGCCACGACTCGTAGGCGATGAGCCACCCGATCGACACGGCGGCCGCGACAGCGAGCCCGAGCCCGACCGATCCCCAGATCAGTCCGAACAACGCGCCCCCGGCGAAGATGAGGATGCTGCCGATCACCCAGTTGGTGCGGCCGCGAGGCCAGCCGGTGCGAGAAGCCATGCGCTCAGCCTACGGCGGTGCTCAGCGGTCGCGGTGGTCTTCGGGGTGCACCCGGGGACCGCGCCGCTGCTCCCGCACTCCGCTCAGGCCGATGAGGCGGATCACGCGCTGACGGTGGCCCTTCCAGGGGGCGAGCAGTTGCAGCATCCCGTCGTCGTCCGTGCGCGCACCGGTCAGGGCGAATCCGACCTCGTGGGCCACGTGGTAATCGCCGACGCTCACGGCGTCGGGGTCGCCGAAGGCGCGGATCCGCGTCTCGGCGGCGGTCCACACTCCCACCCCGGGGAGGCTGGTGAGGACGCGGTCGCGCTCGTCGCCCGTCGCGGCGGCATGGGTGGCCTGCTCGATGCGCGTGCCCCGCTGCGCGGCGGCGACGAGCGTGCGCGCCTGCGGTGGCTCGAGCCCGGCGCGATGCCAGGCCCACGACGGAACGTGCCGCCAGCCGTCGACCGACGGCGGTGCGTACATCGGCACCGGCGTCGGGCCGGGCGCGCGCTCGCCGAAACCGCGGACGATGCGCCGCCACGCGGCGAAGGCCTGCTTGCCGGTGACCTTCTGCTCGATGATGGCGCCCGCCAGCGCATCGAAGACGAGGTCGGTGCGGCCGAGGCGAAGGCCCGGATTGCGTCGGTGGGTCTGGGCGATGAGCGGGTGACGCGACGCATCGAATCCGTCGAGGTCGTCGTCTCTGCCGCAGAGCGCGGGCAGCTGATCGATCGCCCACGCCGCCCCCGGGCCCCACGCCGCCCCGCGCACCGCGCCGCCGGCGGCCTCACGGATCGCGATGGTCGCGACGCCCTCCGGCGTCCGGCACGCGCGCCAGATCACCGGGCCGTCATCGATGTGCGTGGGATCGCCGTAGCCGCGGCGCTGGAACAGCAGCACGCGACGCAGGTCGAGCGGATGCCGCGGACGGTACTCGGTCTCGATCGGCGGGCCGCTCGCGGGGGTGCCCGGCACCGCTGCGAGATCGGCCCGTAACCGCGTGCCCGACCGGCGCGGAAGCCGGGGCGGAACGGGCGAGGTCACCCCCTCACGGTACGCCCGTCCACCGACATCCGTCCCCGTGTCCGTGAGGGGTCCGCCGTCGCTTATGCTCGCCGAGGAAAGGAAGGTGCATTGATCACTCCCGTCGTGCCCGCAGTGAGAATCGTGATCCCCTGGCGCCCGGCGCCGTCACGTCTGGACGCGTTCGATCGCGTCGTCGCCTGGTATCAGCAGAACCTCCCGGGGGTGCCGATCCTGACGATCGACACCGGAGATGATCCGTTCGTGTTGGCCGCCTGCCGCAACGCCGCGATGCGCGATGCGGCGATCGACGAGGTGGTGGTCATCGGCGATGCCGACACCCTTCCCGAACGCGAGCCGCTGCTCGCCGCCATCCGTGCCGCCGCGACGAGCGATCTGGTGCACCTGCCCTACGACGAGTACCGCTGGCTCGGCCGCACCGGGTCGGCGGACTACGCCGCGGGCGTGCCCCTCGACCGTTGCACGGTCGAGCAGTTCGTCGACGGCGCCTGCTCGGGCATCTATGTGGCCACGCCCCGGACCTGGGCGGCGCACGGAGGACAGGACGAGGGGTTCCGCGGCTGGGGCTTCGAGGACGCCGCCTGGTACCTGGCGCACACGACGCTCCTGGGTGCACCCCCGCGCAGCCACCGGGGTCGGGTCTACGCCCTGCACCACGTCGGAGAGGTGCGTGCCGGAACCGCCTACGACGCCAATGCGGCGCGGATGGAGCGCTATCGCGACGCCGCGCACGATTCCGATCGGATGGCCGCGCTCGTCTTCGGGTACGACGACCTGGATGCCGCGGTGCTGGCGGAACTCGGTGGCGAACCCGACGCCGTGCCGGACGCGGTCAGCTGAGCATCGCCGTCAGCTGACTCCGCGCACCTCCCGCGCCAGCGACTCGTAGGCGATCCGCGGCCCCGGGTGCGCGCGCTGCGCTGCTGCGATGCGTCCGAGCACCGCTCGACCCGTGAAGCCTGGATCGGCGACCTCCCGGAGCGCCTCGGCGAGGGCGTCGACGTCGTCGCGGTTCGGGTCGAGCGCGCGGCCGGTGCCGGTGCGCTCGATCGCGGCGGCCCCGGCGAACTGGTCGGTGGAGAAGGGGAGCACGACGAGCGGAACCGCCTGGCCGACCGCCTCGGTGACGGAGTTGTTGCCGCCGTGCGTGACCGCCGCCGCGGCTGCGCCGAGCAGACGCACCTGGGGCAGGTAGTCGGCGACGAGCCATCCGGCGGGCACGTCGCCGAGGGCCGAGGCCGGGGTCGTACCTGTCGCGATCGCCGCGCGGAGCCCGGCGCGGCGGAGCGCGTCGGCGATGCGGGCGAGCACGTCGTCGCGGACCGACAGGAAACTCCCGAGGCTGACGTACACGAAGGGCTCTCCGCGCGCGATCCAGGCGTCGACGTCGGCGGCGGCCGGCTCGTCGCGCGGTGTGGATCCGAGGAAGCGGTGGGGCGGCAGCATCCGCCCATCGCCCTCGGCGAGCTCGGCGGGATAGTTGAACAGCGTGGTCTCGCCGTGCACCAGGAAGGCGTCGTCGACCGCCCTCGCGCCGGGGTCCAACGCCACGGCGGTGGTGTTCCACTGGTCGGTGAAGCGGCGAGCGACCTCGTCGCAGAGCGCCCGCAGGTCGGCGAGCTCCGCCGGGTCGGGCCGGAGGGTCGACGGCCACGCCGGCGGGTAGCCGTACACCTCGCCCGGTACCGGCAGCGCGCTGGGATGCCCCAGCACCACGTCGCCGTAGGCGATCCCCGCGGTGTGGAGCGCGAGCCGCGCACTGAAGGCGAGGTGGTCGACGAGGATGGCATCGGGCGCGACCTCGTCGATGACCGCCAGGGTCGCGCGGGCTCGCTCGACCGGCTGCCACATCAGGTCGGTCAGGCGCTCCCGCGCCTGGTAGGCGAGCGTGGGCACCATGCCCCGCCGGGTGGCGGCGAAGAACCCCTCGAGAGACGCCGCCTCCGCGGCATCCTGCTCCGACGATCGGATGACACGGGCATTGGCTCCGCGCCCGAGGGGGAGGTCGGTGCGCCGGTACCCGAACTCCGCCACGATCGGCGCGGTTGCGGGGCCTGTGGCGACCACGACGTCGTCGCCGGCGCTCTGCCAGGCCGTCGCGAGCGCCGCGAGGGGGAGGAGGTGCGAGGCGTAGTCGGGGCTGATGACGAGGAGGGTCACGTCAGCAGTCCCGCGGTGCGGCGCAGCTCCGCCTCGTGCCGGGCGACGTTCTGATACATCGGGATGAGGGTGGCCGCCATGCCTTGGATCGTGAACCGCTCGGCCACGAGGGTGCGGGAGCGCTCGGCGCGGCGCGGATCGCCGTCGGCGGCAGCATCGAGCGCCCGCCCGATCGCCGTGACGAGGGCCTCCCGGTCGGCGGTGTCGGTGAGGAAGCCGGTGTCGCCGTCGTCGACGTAGGTGGCGGGTCCTCCGCTGTCGGGGGCGACGACGACGAGCCCGGTGGCCATCGCCTCGAGGATCGCCAGGCCGAACTCCTCTTTGACGCTCGCGCAGACGTACGCTCCGCCCGGGGCGACGGCGCCGGGAATGCCGAACCGTGCGGCGGCGAGCCAGGCGGCCGCGACGTCGTTCGAGCGGTGCCCGGCGACGACGAGGCCCCGTTCGGCCCGCTCGGGCTGCGGGACCGAGCCGTCGATGAGGTCGAGCTGCTGCTGCTCATCACCCGACGGGTGGGCGAGGTCGCCGCCCACGACGAGCAGGTTCGCACGTGCCGACAGGTCGCTGGCGGCCCATGCATCGACGAGCGCGGCCATCCCCTTGATGCGGTGCATACGGCCGACGGTGACGAGCAGCGGGAGTCCGCGACGTTCGGGGGCGAGGCCGTCGACCAGGGCCGCGAGCTCGGCGAGCGCGCCGTCGGGCTCGGCGCCGGCGGCGACCCCGACGGCGCGGGAGAGGGCGTCGTCGACGACCGCGAGGTCCACGCCCTCGGCGACGACGGTGTGGCGCTCGGGGTGGGAGGTGAGGTCGATGCCGATGAGCGCCCGCATGTCGCGCTCGAGCTCGGGCCGGGGGAAGAACACCGAGTGAGCGGCCGAAGCGGCAAGACTCTGGACGAGGTGGCTGCGGAACCAGAAGTGCTCGGTGCGGTCGATCTCGCCGAAGTCCTCACGCGACAGTCGTCCCGACCGCTCGAGCGAGGCGATCACGCTGTGCGGATCGGGGGCGACGGTGAACACCGTCGGGATGCCGAGCTCACGCGCGACATCGGCGGCAGCCAGGCTGCCGACGTCGGCCATCCTGAGATGCAGCACATCGACGCGCCCCGCGGCGCGCAGAAGCCGACGGATGCCGCGACGCACCGTCACCCGCAGATGCCAGGCTGTCGCCGACGAGGCCGGAATGCTCGTCAACGGCACATGTCCGTAGAGGTGGCCGCGCTCGCCGCCGGCCATCTGCAGCAGATCGGGCCCCGCCTGCGCGACCGTTCCGCGCGAGAGGGTGAGCACGCGATCGACGACCGAGCTGTCGGAGATGAGGGCGTCGCCGAGCCGCACCAGCAGGGTTGCGATGCCGCCGTTGTCTCCGGCGCCGGAGGCTGAGAGGGCGGGGTCGATGTCGGCATGGAGGAAGAGCTGGGCGACGGTGAGGCCTCCCTCGCCGCCGGCATCGTCGGCCGACGTGCGGGTGTGCGGCGGATCGGCATCGATGAGGGCGAGGCGTGCGAGGTCGCCGACGAGGCCCCCCTCGGCGACGAGGTCTTCGAGGTGGGCGATGACGTCCGGATCGGCGCGCTGCCCGAGCGCCGCGATCGCCGCCTCGCGCACGATCGCGGGGGCGGTCGTGTCGGCGGCGAGCGCGCACAGCGGCGCCGTCGTGAGCGGATGGCGCACCAGACCGAGCGTCTCGGTGAGGCGCACGCGAGCCTCGACGCCGACCTCGCCGGTCGTGGCGCTGAGCAGGGCGACGGCGAGGAGTTCGCCGCTGCCGGCCGCCCACTTCTCCAGCGTGTGCTGGGCGAGCATTCCGGTGAAGCCGCCGGCGATGACGAGTGCGATGAGGGGCGCGATCGCGGCGGCGCGCGCCGGGCGACGCCCCAGAGCCCAGGCCGCGTGCTCGACGACGAATCGGCGCTCATCGTCGAGGAGGGTCACCAGCAGTGCGCCTGCTGCTTCGTCGTTCATCTCGGCGAGGGCATGGACGGCGGCGATCGCCGCGATGTCGTCGGTGCCGACGAGCGCGGCCGACAACACGCGCAGAGTGCGGACCCCCGGGTCGCGCCCGGCCTCGAACGCGACGTCGTCGGCGGCCTGCAGAGCCTGCACGATCGTGGGCGCTTCGATGATGCGGTCCATCGCCGTCTGGATGCCCATCGCTGCCTCCGAAGCGGTCACCGCCCGATCGGCGATCGGACGAGGTGCGGTGACCCGCTCGGAAGTCTACGGTTGTCCGGGTGCCGGAGGACCGGCTTGACGTGAAAGGACCATGCGTGAACGTACTGACCATCGGCGACATCGGGGTGCTCGGCGGCATCATCCACATCGGTGACGAGGCGATGTTCGAGGTCGCGGCCGTCGAGCTCTCCGCCCGCGGTGGTCGTGTCATCGGGGTGTCCTCGGCGCTGGAGGAGTCGGCGGAACGCTATGGGCTGACGACCGTCGATCGTCTGGGTTTCGTCGGACTCGAACGCGCGGTGGCGCGCGAGCGGGCGTCGCTTCTTCGTGCCGCGGCGGCCGGTGAGGCCGAGCTGGCATCTGGCGACCCGGCGCGCGGAGCGCTCGACGCTCTGAGCGAAGCCTCGGGCGTGCTCATCGCCGGCGGCGGCAACCTCGCTTCGCGCTGGCCGGTTCACGTGTACGAGCGGACCACCCTCGCGGCGATGGCCCGCGCGCGGGGACTTCCGGTGGTCGTGAGCGGTCAGACCTTCGGGCCCGACCTCGACACCGAAGACGCCGAACGCGTCGCCGGCATGACCCGTGACGCCGCGTGGACGGGCGTGCGCGAGCACGACTCCGCCGCACTGGCGCGGTCGTGGGGGGCGCGGGTCCACGCCGGCGTGGATGACGCCTCCTTCCTCGCCGGCAGCGAGGACGCGCCGGCCGAGCCATACGTTCTCGTGAGCCTGTCGGGGTGGTTCGCAGGACGGCCCGCCGATGTCGTCGAGGCCGGGATCGCGCGGTTGCTGGATGCGGCGTCCGACGCCGTCGGACCCGTCATCTTCCACGCGCACTTCGGTCCGGTGGCCGCAGGTGCGGAGCCGATGGGCGATGCGGCGCTGCACGAGCGGGTGCGGGAGCGGATGACACGCGGGAGCCGCGTTCTGCCGAGCGGTGATTCGCGGGGTGCGGCGGCGCTGGCGCGCCGCGCGCGGCTGCTCGTCACGAGCAGATATCACCCGGCGGTCTTCGCCGCCCCGGCGGGAGTGCCGGTCCTCGGCCTCGCCGCCGACGACTACACCCGCATCAAGCTGAGCGGCGCGCTCGGGCACTGGGGTCAGACGGGTGTCGTCGATCTCGATGACCTGAGCGGCGCGCCCGAACGCCTGCGCGAGCTCGACGCGCGACGCGCGGAGATCGCCGATGCGGCCTCGGCGCGGTTCGAGCCGCACCGCGCCGACGCGGTGCGGTGGTGGGACACGGTCGCCGAGTCGCTGCGGTGAGCGGCGTCGCGCGGATCCGCCCGTATCGCCGTGGCGATGCGGCCGCCACGCTCGCGGTCTTCCTCGATGCCGTGACCGTGACCGCCGCGGCCGACTACTCGCCGGAGCAGATCGCGGCGTGGGCCCGTCCGGAGGATCGGAGCGTCGCGGAGTGGGACGCCCGGAGGCGGAGCCGCAACACGTACGTCGCCCTCGTGGATGACGAGGTCGCAGGATTCTCCGACGTGAGTGCCGCCGGATACGTGGACATGATGTTCGTGGCGTCCCGCCACGCGGGCGGGGGAGTGGCCACCGCACTCCTGGCAGCGCTGGAAGAAGAGGCCCGGGCGCTCGGCGCGACCCGGCTCTTCGCCGACGTGAGCATCACCGCGCGCCCGTTCTTCGCTCGGCGGGGCTTCACCGTGCAGGCGGAGCAGCGTCCCGTGAGGGCAGGGGTGGAGCTGGTCAACTTCCGCATGGTCAAGACCCTCGGCGGGAGCCCGCCGGACTGATTAGAAGCGGTCGGGCGAGGGCGTTCCGTGGCCGAACCGGATGACGACGTCGGCGTGACGGTCGAAGCGGTAGCCGACACCGCGGACGGTGCGGACGATGTCCTCGTAGCGGCCGAGCTTGGCCCGCAGGCGACGCACGTGCACGTCGATGGTGCGCTCGCCCGGGGCGTCGTGCTCCTCGGCGCCCTGCCAGAGGGAGGCCACCAGCTCGGCACGCTCGATCGTGCGCCCCTCGCGCAGGACGAGGTACTGCAGCAGCTCGAACTCCTTGAAGGTCAGCGCCGCCGACTCGCCGTCGATGACCACGCGCTTGCGCGAGATGTCGACGACCACACCGCGGACCGTCTCGTCATCCTCTTCGGGCTCGTCGGGCTTGGTGCGGGCGACCGCGGCGGGCTCCTGGAGGGCGAGGCGCACGACGTCGACATCGCGGCCGCCGGCGCCGGCGGGGGCGAGGGCCACCGTGGCGTAGGTTTCGGCGTCGGGGGCGAGTTCGGCGAGGGTGCGGCGCAGCGCGTCGACGAGGACGGGAAGGCTCACGCCCGAAGCCTGTGCCTTCGCCTCGTCGAAGCCGACGTAGAGGGCGAATCCACGCGGGGCGGTGCCGGGCGGAAGGTGGCGCTGCGTGGCGCCCGATGCGGGCTGCGCGGCGGCGGGCTTCGTCGCGGCGGCGGTGGGGGCGTCGTCACCGATGCGCGGAACGGCGCGGAGGTGACGGGCGGGGGCGGGACGGTCGAGAAGAGCGGTGGTCGACATGATGATGTTCCTCGAGGGAGCGGAACCCGCGGAGTCGGGGTTCGAAGAAGTGCTGCGAATTCGGCCGGTGGGGCCGGGCTCGAGACATCCGCTGCGCTCAGTGGTGCGCGAGGAGGACGAAGTCTCGGGGGACGTGTCGCGCGTCGCCTGCGCGGGTAAGCGGAGCGGCGACGCTGATGTCCGGCGGGATTACCGAGTCAGCGGCACATTCGACAACACATGACAACGCGGCCGGCCACCATCATGCCGGCAGTCCCGTTCGCCTCCCAGGCGGACAGAGAGCGTGCGTCGTCAGTCATGCGCTGATTATGACCGATCGCCCCCGTTCTTTGCAAACTCCGATATCGAGGAGTCCGGATGCCGCGGGCGACGTCCGCACCCATTTGTTGCGATCTGCCTCAAACCTCTTGTGCTCCTCGCGGAGGATGTGCCACCATCGTCGAAACGCTTCCGCGAAGCGCTTCGACATTCCTATCCACACCCGACGACGGAGTCCCCATGGCGAAGATCGATGAGGTGGCCAAGGCCGCCGGCGTCTCGATCAGCACCGTGTCCTATGCCCTCAGCGGCAAGCGACCGGTCTCGGCCGACACGCGACGCCGGATCGAGGAGGCCGTTCAGCGTCTGGGGTACAGCCCGAACGCCGGTGCCCGCATGCTCGCCGGGCGCCGCACGCGCATCTTCGCGCTGACCGAGCCGCTGCGGAAGGACACCCACGCGCCGACCCACATGGCGTTCGTCCTCGCGACCGCGGTGGCCGCGCGCCGCAACGACTACGACGTCCTTCTCTTGACCGACGAGGACGCACAGGCCGGCATGCGCCGGGTCGCCTCCAACCGGCTGGTCGACGCGATCCTCGTGCTGGATGTCGCCCCTGACGATCCCCGCGTCGCACTCGCGCGGGAGATCGATACGCCCACCGTCTTCATCGGCGTGCCGAACGACAACGAGGGTCTCGTCTGCGTCGACCTCGACTTCGAGGCGGCCACGCGAGAGGCGGTGGCGCGGATGGCGCGGGCCGGCCACGCGCGCATCGGACTCGTCGGACAGCCCGAGGTGTCGTACTCGCGATCGAACTTCCCCCCGCGTGTGCGCGACGAGTTCCTCGCAGCGGCCGGGATGTTCGGCGTCGCGGCCGAGTTCCGCGCCACGGGGCACGAGCACGCCACCGATGCGACCGTGCGCGCGGCCACGGGGGAGCTCCTCGACGCCGGGGTCACCGCCCTTGTCCTGCACTGCCCCGAGGAGTCGCACCGCGCAGTGCTCGCCGAACTCGCCGGTCGCGGGCTGCGCGTTCCCGACGACATCTCGGTCATCTCCGTCGCGCCGACCTTCGACACCGCCGGGCTCCCTCGCCCTCTCGACGCTCTGCCGCTCGTCCCGCAGGCCTCGTGCGACCTGGCCGTCGACCTCGCTCTGACGTTCTTCGACGGGGACCGCCCGGCCCCCGGCATCCGCTTGATTCCACCCGCCTATCTCGACCACGGCTCGCTCGCGCGGGTTCCCGACGCCTCGGCGCCGGTCGTGGCCGGTTCCGTCGTCGCCTGACCCCGGAGCCTCCCGTCCTTTCCGCTTGCGCTTCGTCGAAGCGCTTCGACATCTCACCGCACCACCTGCACGCACCACATCCCTGACCAGCGAAGGTCACCGAGAAAGGAGTGCCACCGATGGCACGCATCACACGCACGACGACAGCGCGGGCGGCCACCGCCGCAGGAGCGCTCGCCGCCACCGCGCTCGTCCTCTCCGCCTGCGCCGGCGGATCCGGCGGCGAGTCCGACGACACCCTCACCCTGTGGCACTACGAGGGCGAGAACAGTGCCATGGGCATCGCCTGGGACGAAGCGATCCGCATCTTCGAAGAGGAGACCGGCGCGACGGTCGAGTTCGAGGAGCGCAGCTTCGAGCAGATCCGCTCCACCGCCAGCCAGGTGCTGAACTCCGACGAGGCGCCCGACCTCATGGAGTTCAACAAGGGCAACGCCACGGCCGGGTTCCTGGCCAGCCAGGGACTCATCACCGACATCACCGAGGCGGTCGAGGAGTACGGCTGGGACGACCAGCTCGCCCCGGCGCTGCAGACCACCGCGCGCTACACCGACGAGGGTGTGATGGGCTCGGGCGCCTGGTACGGGGTGCCCAACTACGGCGAGTTCGTCACGGTCTACTACAACAAGGATGCTTTCGCCGAGGCGGGACTGGAGGTGCCGACGACCTACGACGAGTTCATCGCGGTGCTCGACGCCTTCGTCGCGCAGGGCATCACGCCGCTCGCCGAAGGCGGGCTGGAGTACCCGCTCGGGCAGCTGTGGTACCAGCTGGCCCTCAGCCAGGCCGACCGCCAGTGGGTCAACGACTACCAGCTCTACGAGAACCCGGTCGATTGGAGCGGCGAGGAGATCACCTACGCCACCGAGACGCTGAAGGAATACCTCGACGCGGGCTACTTCTCGCCCGATGTGACCGGTATCGCCGCCGAGGACGCGGGCCTGTCGTTCATCAACGGCACCTCGCCGATCTTCGTCTCGGGCAGCTGGTGGTACGGCCGCTTCGTCGATGAGATCACCGACTTCGAGTTCGGCGTCTTCCCGTTCCCGGGGAGCGACCTCAGCCTCGGCTCATCCGGCAACATCTGGGTCGTCCCCGAGCGCGCGGCCAATAAGGATCTCGCCTACGAGTTCATCGACATCACGATGCGTCCCGAGGTGCAGGCACTGATCGGCAACAACGGCGGCCTGCCCGTCGCCGCCGACGAGGCCGACATCACCGACGAGAAGAGCCTCGAGCTGATCCAGGCGTTCAACGCCGTCAACGAGGCCGACGGACTGTCGTTCTACCCCGACTGGCCCACGCCCACCTTCTACGACGCCCTCGTCGCCGAGCTCCAGGAGCTCGTCAACGGCACGAAGACGCCGGCCGAGGTGCAGCAGTCGCTCGGCGAGGAGTACGACTCCTACGTGGCGGACTTCCGCTGATCGAACCGGCCGGGGCGCCGTCAGCCACTCGGCGGCGCCCCGGCTCCCACCCCGGCACACCCCAGGAGTCCCCGCGATGTCCGCTGTCCCCTTCGTCCGCGCTCCGCGGACCAAGCTCCCTCCCGAGGAGCCGCTGATCCCGCAACGGCGGGGCGGTGGCACCGCCGGGTACTGGCTCTACCTCATCCCGGGTCTGGTGCTGGTCACCGTCATCGTCGTGGTGCCGCTGGTATGGAACATCTACCTCAGCTTCACCGACTGGCGCGGCATCCGTCCGCCGGAGTTCATCGGTCTCGAGAACTGGATCGAGCTCTTCGGCGACGCGACCTTCTGGACCTCGTTCGTCAACAGCGTCTGGATGATCGTGGCGATGGTCATCTTCCCGACCCTCATCGGCCTCGTGCTCGCAGCCCTGCTGTTCGACGTGATCGGCCGCAAGTACGGCGGACGTCTGGCGAGCTTCCTGCGCGCCACCTATTACCTTCCGCAGATCCTCCCCGCCGCGATCGCCGGCATCGTGATCGGGTGGATCCTCCGCCCGCAGGACGGGGCGCTGAACACCATCCTCGAGAGCATCGGGCTCGGCTTCCTCGCCCGGAACTGGCTCGGGTCTCCCGACACGGCGCTCGGCAGCATCATGGTGGTGCTCGTCTGGATCCAGATCGGCTACCCCGTCGTGGTCTTCATGGCGGCGCTCCAGCGGGTCGACCCCGAGCTCTACGAGGCCGCGGAGCTCGATGGTGCCAACTGGTTCCAGCGGTTCCGGGCGATCACCGTCAGCATCATCCGTCCCGAGATCTACGTCGTCACCCTCACCTGCACGATCGCGGCGCTGAAGGTCTTCGGCCCCGTCTACGTGCTCACCCGCGGCGGCCCCGGCGACTCGACCATCGTCCCGGCCTACTACGCCTACAGCGAGTTCTTCCAGTCGCAGCAGGTCGGCTACGGCGCGACCATCGCGACCGCGTTGACGGTCGTGATCGCGGTCGTGTCGATCCTCTTCATCCGTGCGCAGAACGCCGCGGAGCGCAAAGAAAGGGCGGGACTGTGATGGCTACGACCCTCGCCGTGACCACGGCCACCAAGCCCGGCCGACGGGCGAGCCGTCCGCCGAAGCCCCGCGGCGGCATGACGCGCAAGAACGGCGTCGACTGGCTGATGCTCGCCTTCGCGATCGTCGCGGCGATCCTCATCGCCGCGCCGTTCTACCTGATCCTCATCAACTCGTTCAAATCGCCCGCCGACTACTCCACGGGCGGTCCGCTCGCGCTGCCCTCGGCGATCTACCTCGACGGGATCGCCGCCTTCTGGGAGCGGGTGAACTTCCCGCAGAAGGTGTGGAACTCGGTGTTCATCTCGGGCACCGTGGCGATCCTCGCGGTTCTGATCTCGGTGCTGAACGCGTTCGCGATCGGGATCGGGCGGGTGCGCGGCCGCTCCTGGATCGTGCTGCTGTTCCTCCTGGCGAACCTCCTGCCGCAGGAGGCGCTGCTCTACCCGCTGTACTACATGTTCCGAGAGGTCGGGCTGTACAACAACGTGTGGTCGGTGATCATCGTCTTCACCGTCATCCAGGCGGCCTTCGGCACCTACCTGCTCTCGGCCGTCTACGGCACCTTCCCCAAGGAGGTGCTCGAGGCCGCCGCGATCGACGGGGCGAGCCGGTGGCAGATCCTGTGGCGGGTGATCTTCCCGATCAGTCGGCCGACGCTCTCGGTGCTGCTGATCTTCTTCTTCATCTGGACCTGGAACGAATTCCTGATCCCGCTGACCTTCCTCGTCTCCAACGAGAACCAGACGGTGCCGGTCGCGATCAGCCTCCTGCAGGGGGAGCGGTTGATGGATGTCACGACGACCAGCGCGTCGGCTCTCCTCGGCCTCATCCCCACCCTCCTCTTCTTCCTCATCTTCCAGCGCACCCTCACCCGGGGCATCACGGCAGGAGCAGTCAAGTAATGAAGTTCACCGACGGGTTCTGGCAGCTGCGCCCCGGCGTCACCGCGCTCTACGCCGCGGAGGCCTACGACATCCGGCAGACGGATGACGGTGTCGACGGCGCCGCCCTCGAGATCACCGCTCCCACCCAGGTGATCGCCCGCCGCGGCGACGTGCTGAACCGCACCACCCTCACCACGACCATCTCCTCACCGATCGAGGGCGTCATCCGGGTGCGGATCGCCCACCACGTCGGCGGCCGGTGGCACGGCGGATTCGCGCTGCCCGGCGCGGGCGAGCGAGGCACCGGTGCGGGGGTCGCCGATGCCGGCGCCGGCACGCTGACCAGCGGTCCGCTCGTCGCCCGGATCGCGCCGGGAGCGCCGTGGTCGCTGTCGTTCGACGTCGACGGCGTGCGGGTCACCGGCAGCGGACACAAGGCGCAGGCCTTCGTGCGCCTGGGCGGCGACGCCGCCGTCGAGCACGGCATCGTCGGGAACGCCCGCGCCGAGACCGGCGTGCCGCCGGAGCGGGTCTTCGTCCACGAGCAGCTCGATCTGGGGGTCGGCGAGACGATCTACGGGCTGGGCGAGCGCTTCGGGCCGCTGGTCAAGAACGGCCAGACCATCGAGGTCTGGAATGCCGACGGCGGCACCTCCAGCGAGCAGGCCTACAAGAACGTGCCGTTCTACCTCTCGTCGCGCGGGTACGGGGTGCTCGTCAACGACCCCGGTCACGTCTCGTTCGAGGTCGGGTCGGAGGCGGTCGAGCGCGTGCAGTTCAGCGTGCCCGGTGAGGTGCTGGAGTACTTCGTCTTCGCCGGTCCGACGCCGAAGGACGTACTCGCCCGGTACACCTCCCTCACGGGGCGTGCGCCCGTCGTGCCCGCGTGGTCGTACGGTCCGTGGCTGTCGACATCGTTCACCACCGACTACGACGAGGCGACGGTGACCTCGTTCATCGAGGGGATGGCCGAGCGCGACATCCCGCTGTCGGTGTTCCACTTCGACTGCTTCTGGATGCGCGAGTTCAACTGGTGCGACTTCGAATGGGACTCCCGGGTCTTCCCCGACCCCGACGGCATGCTCCGTCGCCTTCACGACCGCGGGCTGAAGGTCTCGGTGTGGATCAACCCCTACATCGCCCAGCGCTCGCCGCTGTTCGCCGAGGCGGCCGCCGCCGATTACCTCGTGCAGCGCGGCGACGGGTCGGTGTGGCAGTGGGACCTGTGGCAGGCAGGCATGGGCCTGGTCGACTTCACCAATCCCGCCGCCGTGCGCTGGTACCAGGACAAGCTGCGAGGGCTCCTCGCTCAGGGCGTCGACTGCTTCAAGACCGACTTCGGCGAGCGGATCCCCACCGACGTCGTCTGGCACGACGGCTCGGACCCCGCACGCATGCACAACCTCTACGCGCAGCTGTACAACCGGGCCGTCCACGACGTGCTCGTGGCCGAGCGCGGCGAGGGTGACGCGGTGCTGTTCGCCCGCTCGGCCACGGCCGGCGGTCAGACGATGCCGGTGCACTGGGGCGGCGACAACACCTCGACGTTCCCCTCGATGGCCGAGAGCCTGCGGGGCGGCCTGTCGCTGGCGATGAGCGGTTTCGCGCACTGGAGTCACGACATCGGCGGGTTCGAGGGAACCCCCGATCCGGCGGTGTTCAAGCGGTGGGTGGCCTTCGGCCTGCTCTCGAGCCACAGCCGCTTCCACGGGTCGGACTCGTACCGGGTGCCGTGGGCGTTCGACGACGAAGCCGTCGACATCACGCGCCGCTTCGCGCAGCTGAAGATGCGGCTCATGCCCTACCTGTTCCAGGCGGGCATCGACGCCGCCCGCACGGGTGCCCCGATCATGCGCCCGATGCAGCTGGAGTTCCCGGATGACCCGGCGGTGGCCTATCTCGACCGGCAGTACCTTCTCGGCTCCGAGCTGCTGGTGGCCCCGGTGTTCTCCGAGACGGGTGAGGTCGAGTTCTACCTGCCGCCGGGCGAGTGGACGAGCCTCCTCACGGGCGAGACGGTGACCGGCGGCGGCTGGCGCCGCGAGGTGCACGGCTTCGACAGCCTGCCGCTGTACGCCCGGCCGGGCGCGGTCATCCCGTGGGGAGGACGCGACGACCGGCCCGATTACGACTACCACGACGGGCTCGCCGTTCGGGTGTTCCCGGGCGGCAGCGGGACGCGCGCGGTGACCGTCACGGCCCCCGACGGGTCGTCGTGGGCCTATACCGTTGACCTGTCGGACGTGACCGGGTGACGGTCGGAGTCGGCGGAGTCCAAGGGGGAGCAGCCATGGTCGAGGGGCGAGCGGACTATCGTGACGCGGGGCTGGTGTTCCCGCCCGACTTCACCTTCGGGTCGGCGACGGCGTCGTATCAGATCGAGGGGGCAGCCGGTGAGGACGGGCGCGGTCCGTCGATCTGGGACACCTTCTCGAAGACCCCCGGCAAGGTCTGGAACGGTGACACCGGCGACGTCGCGTGCGACCACTACCACCGGTGGGAGAGCGATCTCGACCTGATGAAGGATCTGGGGCTCGAGGCGTACCGCTTCTCGATCGCCTGGCCACGCATCGTGCCGACGGGCACCGGTCAGGTGAACCAGGCGGGCCTGGACTTCTATTCGCGCCTCATCGACGGACTCCTCGCCCGCGGCATCCGTCCGGTCGCCACCC
This sequence comes from Microbacterium sp. SLBN-154, assembly GCF_006715565.1. Classification (NCBI taxonomy): domain Bacteria; kingdom Bacillati; phylum Actinomycetota; class Actinomycetes; order Micrococcales; family Microbacteriaceae; genus Microbacterium; species Microbacterium sp. SLBN-154. Next base: position 3,176,761 of record NZ_VFNL01000001.1, on the reverse strand, counting down.
TCTACCACTGGGATCTTCCCCAGCCGCTCGAGGATGCCGGCGGCTGGCCGGCGCGCGCGACCGTCGACGCCTTCGCACGCTACGCGGAGGTGGTCGGCGAGGCGTTCGGCGACCGGGTGCACACGTGGACGACGCTGAACGAGCCGTGGTGCTCGGCCTACCTCGGCTACGGTCAGGGCGGCCACGCGCCGGGCCGGCACGAGCCGGCCGCGGCGCTCGCCGCCGTGCATCACCTGAACCTCGGGCACGGCAGGGCGCTGCAGGCGCTGCGGGCGACCTCGACCGGAACGCCGGAGTACTCCGTGACCCTCAACTTCCACGTGCTCCGCGGGGTCGGCGACGGGGCGGGCGAGGCGATGCGACGGATCGATGCGCTGGCCAATCGGGCCTTCACGGGACCGATGCTGCGCGGCGAGTACCCCGAAGATCTGCTGCAAGACACTGCAGGGGTGACCGACTGGGCCTTCGTGCAGGACGGCGACCTCGCCGACATCCATCAGCCGATCGATGTGCTGGGCGTCAACTACTACTCGACGGCGACCGTGCGCCTGTGGGACGGGGTGTCGCCCAAGCAGATGAACGACGGGCACAAGGGGGCCGCCGGCGGGACCGCGTGGCCCGGGAGCGACCAGGCCGTGGAGTTCGTGGAGCAGCCGGGACCGTACACCGCCATGGGGTGGAACATCGCGCCCGAGGGCCTCGAGGAGCTTCTGGTGTCGCTGTCGGAGCAGTTCCCCGAGCAGGCGCTCATGGTCACCGAGAACGGTGCCGCATTCGATGACGAGGTCGCCCCGGACGGTTCGGTTCCCGACCCCGAGCGACTCGACTATCTGCGCCGGCACTTCACCGCGGCGCACCGGGCGATGGCTCGGGGAGTCGACCTGCGCGGATACTTCGTCTGGTCGCTTCTGGACAACTTCGAATGGGGCTACGGCTACGCCAAGCGGTTCGGCATCGTGCGGGTCGATTTCGACACGCTCGAGCGGACCGTCAAGGACAGCGGCCGGTGGTATCGGCAGCTCGTGCGCACCCGGGCGATCCCGGAATGAGCGGGTGAAGGCCCGGCGTTCCTTCAGCGCCGCCCCAGCGAACCGGGCGTAGCCTGTCGGGGTGACCGAACTGCGCTTCACCGACGAGAAGGATGCCTCGCGGTACACGCTGCACCGCGGCGATGACCTCGTCAGCGTCCTCGACTACAAGGACGACGGCCGCACCGTCGCCATGACCCGGGCGTACACGATCCCGACCTTCCGCGGAAAGGGCTACGCCGGAGAACTGGTCGACCGGGCCGTCGCGCACCTCGAGGCCGAGAAAGGCCGTCAGGTGATCCCGGTGTGCTGGTACGTCGCGGACTGGTTCGACCTGCACCCCGATCGCGCGGGCATCCTGCGGCAGCGCTCCACGGCCTGAGCCCCCGCTTCGGCGCTCCGCTGGTCCTACACTGGGCCCGTGCGGCTCGAAGAGGTCTTCTCCGGCGTCGCCGTCGCCTTCGAGGCGACCGGCGCCGCGGCCATGATCGTCGGCTTCGTCATCGCCCTCGTGCTCGGTGTGCGCTCCCTGCGCCGCGGTGAGGGTGGCCGAGCAGCATTCTCGGTGCTGCGCAACGCCCTCGGCTCGGCGATTCTGCTGGGGCTGGAGATCCTCGTGGCGGCCGACCTGATCCGCACGATCACCTCCAAGCCGTCGGTCGAGGACGCCCTGATCCTCGGCCTCATCGTGCTGATCCGGACCGTGCTTTCGATCTCCATCCAGATCGAGATCGAGGGCGTGCTGCCCTGGCGCCGCGCCCTGCTCACCAGCGGGGGGCAGTTGCTGGGTGAAGCCGTCGGGCGCGACCGTGCGGCGCAGGCGGAGCGACGCGGGTAGCGACGTCGCGCTCGCCCGTCAACCCCGCGCCCGACACTCTGCCGCGGAGCAGGATGGCGGCATGGACGACAAAGACCTGCCCGAGGGCGTGATCAACGCCGACCCCGCCGGGGGGTTCGGTGACCAGCACGACACCGCCGCCGCCGAGCGCAGCAGCGCTGGCGCCGACTCCGAGGCGCTCGACCGCTCCGGTCTGCCGGTCAACCCCGAGACCATCCCCGACGGCTCTCAGGCGACTTCCGACGGTCAGGTCGAGAGCGACGTCCCCACACAGGGTCTCGATCCTGAGCTCTCCACCGACGACCAGACCGAGGAGGACTGATGGCCGACGCGCGCGAACCCGACCACGAGGCCGTGGGAATCGGCATCCCACCCGCCGAGCCGCTGCAGGCGCCCGAGGATGCCGCATCCGATCCGGCCGGTGAGCCGGCCGACACCGCCGCATCCGGGTCCGAAGACGACGTCGCCGAGCGCGCTGTCGCCGCCGCCGAGGCGCGGGCCGAAGCCTCCGACCCCGACCCCGAGAAGGTCGAGGACGACCTGCGCGAGCGTGTGGAAGACGTCGGCGGGCAGGCGTCCGAGGATGAGGTCGACGATCTCGCCGAGCAGGTGACGACCGGCGACGAGGAGGCCTGAGGGGTCACCGATCCGCGAGGAACTCGCGGATCAGTGACGCGGTCGGGCCGGCGTTGCGGATCATGGTCTCGTGGCCGAATTCGGCGACTTCTCGCAGGCAGGCGTCAGGGAGGGCCTCGGTGAGCTGGCGGGCCCACTCCACGGGCACCAGGATGTCGCGCTCGCCGCGGATCACCAGCGCAGGCACCGTCACCTGCCGGGCGGTGTCCTCCGGGCGGTGCACCATCACCGCGCGCACCTTCGCGAGCAGGCGCGGTCCCGCTCGCAGGTACTCCCGTGCGCCGACGGCGATCACGCGCGGACTCTCGGGGATGATGTCTCGGATCAGCCGCCAGAGCTGACGCACCGCCGAGCGGGCGCCCGGTTCGACGGTCGGGCCGACGAGCACGAGGGCGTCGACGAGGTGCGGATGTCGCGCGGCGACCTCGAGCGCCACCTGGGCCCCCATCGAGTGGCCGAGCACGACGATGCGCGGGCTCTCGCCGCCCGCGGTCAGATCGCTGAGGTAGGCGGCGACGACATCGGCGTTCTCCTCCATCGACAGCACGCGGCCGGGTTCCGGTGTCTCGCCGTATCCCGGGAGGTCGACGGCGACGACGCGGCCGATGTCGTCGAGAAGGCCCTCCAACTCGGCGAACGCCGATCGCCCCATGCCGACGCCGTGGATGAGGACGAAGAGGTCATGGCCTTCACCGGACTCCTGCGCGACGAGCGTCGCCCCTTCGTGGGTGAACCGCTCGATCGCGAAGGTGGGGGCGTCGCTCATTGCTCCTGACACTAGGTGAGCCCGGTGTTTCCGGCGAACCGCGGGGGTGCAGCGGGGCGATGTCGGCGGCTGCGCATACGGTGTGGGACATGCGGATCCTGCACACCTCCGACTGGCACATCGGGAGGTCGTTCCACGGCCATTCCACCCTCGATGCGCTGCGCGGCGTGCTCGACGCGCTGATCGCCCAGGTTCGTGAGAACGATGTCGATCTGGTGATCGTAGCGGGGGATGTCTTCGACTCGGCGGCCCCGGCCGCCGGCTGCTATCGACTGCTCACCGATGCCCTCGTGGGCATCAGTGACGCCGGCGCCCGTGTGGTGGTTACCAGCGGCAACCACGACTCCGCGGCGCGGCTGGGGTTCCAGGCCGGTCTGCTGCGCGACGGGATCCACGTGCTCACCGACCCCGCCGACATCGGCAGACCCGTGACCATCGACGACGAGCACGGTCCGGTGCACGTCTACGGCATCCCCTTCCTCGAACCGTCGCTCGTTCGTCACCTCTGGACGGGGGTGGAGGTGCGGTCCCAGGCGCAGGCCCTCGATCAGGCGCTCGGCCTCATCCGCACCGACCTCGCTGCGCGCGGGGGTCGCTCGGTGGCGATCGCGCACTGTTTCGCCGCGGGTGTGGCGCCGACTCCGAACCTCGAACGCGACATCCAGCAGGGCGGGCTCGACGTGGTGCCGCTGGCGTCGTTCGACGGGCTCGACTACGTCGCTCTCGGGCACATCCACGGGCGGCAGCGGCTGTCCGACGCGGTCCGCTACGCCGGGGCGCCGCTGCACTACAGCTTCGGCGAGGCCGACAAGCCGCGCGGTTCGTGGCTGATCGACCTCGACGCCGACGGACTCGCGGCCGTCACGTGGCTCGACCTCCCGGTGCCGCGCCGGCTGGTCACGCTGCGCGGGCGGCTCGACGATCTCCTCGCCGCTGCCGAGTACTCCGCGTGGGAAGACGCGTGGGTGTGCGCGCAGTACACCGATCCGACCCCCCAGACCGATCCGATGCGGCGGCTGCGTGCGCGCTTCCCGCACTGCGCCGCGGTGATGCACGCGCCCGAGGGGGCACGTGCGGACGACGGATCGACCTATGCCCGGCGCGTCCGCGCCGCTCGGAACGACCGTGAGCTGATCGACGCGTTCCTCGCCCACGTCCGCGACGGCGAGGGCGCCGGCGAGCGTGAGCGCGAGATCATCGCCGACGTCGTCGAAGAGCGCGTCGCCGCAGAGGTCAGCGCGTGAAACTCCACCGCATCGAGCTCGAAGGATTCGGGCCGTTCCGCGAGCGTCAGGTTGTCGATCTCGACGCCTTCGGGGCCGACGGCATCTTCCTCATCTCCGGGCGCACGGGGGCGGGCAAGTCGAGCGTGCTCGACGGCATCTGCTTCGCCCTCTACGGCGGTGTGCCGCGCTACGACGGTGCCGAGAAGCGGCTGCGCAGCGATCACTGCGGGCCGGATGACCCCACGAGCGTCGCGGTGGAATTCTCCACCGGGGGTCGTCGCTTCCGCGTCACCCGATCCCCCGACTACCCGCGTCGTAAGCGGCGGGGTGAGGGCTTCACCGTCGTCGCTGCCGACGCCGAGCTCGCCGAACTCATCGAGGGTGCATGGCGAGGACTCGCGAGCGGGCCCCGCCAGGTCGGGATGGAGCTCGACGAGATCCTGGGTCTCAGTCAGCAGCAGTTCCTGCAGGTGATCCTCCTCGCGCAGAACCGGTTCGCCGAGTTCCTCCTGGCGAAGAACGACGACCGGCAGAAACTGCTGCGGCGCCTCTTCGGCACCCGCACCTACGAGGACTACCTCCACGCCTTCGAGGAACGCCGTCGCGCCGTCGAGCGGGAGGTCGCCGACGCGACGGGCGCAGCCGTTTTGCTGTTGGGTGAGGCGGAGCGGCTGGTTCCCGTCGGAGAGTCGGATGAATCCTCCGGCGACGATGCCACGAACGGTGCCGGCGCGTCGCCGCCGTCGAGCTCGCTCGCCGTGGGCGCGCGTCTCGAGGCTGTCGAGCGGGGCGCGCAGCGCGCGGACTATCGTGCCGAGACCCTGCGCAATGCCCGCGACGCCGCCGAAGCCGCGCACCGCCGCGCCGAGGACCACCACGCCGCGGTGCGGCGCCTCCGCCAGATGCAGGAGGACCGGGCGCGCTCGCGTCGTGCGCTGGCCGACCTGGAGGCGGAGATCCCGGCGGTCGACCTCGCGCGCCGCGAGCTTGCGGCCGCGCGCGATGCCGAGGCGCTGCGCGCACCGCTCGACGCGGCCGACGCAGCCGATACCGCGCGAGCGGCCGCCGCGGCGACCGTGCAGATGCTGGTGGATGAGTTCGGCCTCACCGGGGAGGACGAGGATCTTCCCGCGCTCTCGCTCGACGAGCTCGACGCCCTCGTGCTGGAGCTGACCGGCGATCTGGCGGTGTGGCGCGAGGCGCAGACCGTGGAGAAGACGATGGCTGCCGCCGAGCGGGCGCTCGCTGACGACGTCGCCCGCATCCGCGACGAGGAGGAGCTGATCGCCCGTCTCGACGCCGACCGGGCGCGGATTCCCGTGGAGCGGGCCACCGTCGAGGTCGAGCTTGCTCCGGTGCGCGACGCCGCGGCCGGTGTGGATGCCGCGAGCACGCGGCGCGACGAGGCGCAGGTCCGTCGCGACGCGGCTGCGCAGGCCGCCGATCTCGCCCCGCTCGCGGTCATCGCCGAGGAGGCGTCGCTCGCCGCCGCCGAGGCTGCGGCGGCAGCGAACGAGGCCGTGGTGTCGCTGCTGCGCCGCCGCGCCGCCGACCGCGCCGGCTCGCTGGCCGCCGACCTCGTCGACGGCGAACCGTGCCCCGTGTGCGGATCGGCCGAACACCCGCATCCGGCGGAGCCGACGAGCGAGCCCGTCTCCGACGACGACATCGAGCGTGCCGAGGCGGCGCAGCAGCAGGCGGCCGAGCGTGCGCGTCGCGCAGCCGAGGAGTTCCGCACTGCACGCGAGGCGCAGACCGTCGCCGCGGCGCGGGCGGGTGGCCTCGAGCTCGATGACGCGGGGGCCGCTCTGGAAAAGGCGGAGGCCGCCGTCGCCGCCGGCGAAGCCGCCGTCGCTGAGCGCGATCGGCTCCTGGCGACGCTGGAGACGCTCACGGTGCTCGAGGTCGATGCCGCACAGGAGCGTGAGCGACTCGCTGCTCACCTCGCCGCCCTGCGTGAGGAGGTGTCCGCCCGCGACGCTGAACTGCGCGAGAAGCGCCGCGTGGTCGCCGCGGCACGTGGCGACCACGACTCCGTCGCCGCGCGCGTGGACGCGGCGACGCTCCGACGCGACCGCGCCGGTCGTCTCGCCGCCGCCCGACGGGCGGACGAGACCGCAGCGGCCGCGGCGGACCGCGCCGCTGTCGACCGCGACGGCCGCGTGGCGGCATCCGGCTTCCCCGGTGTGGTCGCCGCACGTGACGCCCTGCGAACGGGGGCCGCGCGCGACGCGCTCGACGAACGCATCCGCACCCACGAGGCGGCGCTCCGCGCCGAGCGCGACCGTCTCCGCGATCTCGAGCTCGCCCTCGCGGGAGAGCCCGAGGAGCTCGTGGACGTCTCAGCGGCGGAATCGGCCCTTGGCGCTGCGCGAGACGCGTGGGTCGCCGCCGTCGACGCGGCCGCCGATGCCGGGGCGACCGCCGAACGGCTGCGCACCCTGCGCGACCGCGCGAGCGCCGCCCTCGGCGACGTGGCCGAGCTCGCCGATGAGCACCAGATCGTCGCGCGGCTGGCCGACACCGTCGCCGGCCGCGCCCCCAACACCCACCGGATGACCCTGGAGTCCTTCGTCCTCGCCGCCGAACTGGAGGAGATCGTCGCGGCGGCGAATCTGCGGCTGGGCGACATGTCGTCGGGCCGATACCGGCTGCGACACACCGACGCGCTCGCTGCCCGTGGTGCGGCGTCGGGTCTCGGCCTCGAGATCCTCGACGCCCACACCGGCGCCGCACGCCCTGCGCACTCGCTGTCGGGCGGAGAGACCTTCCTCGCGTCGCTCGCGCTCGCGCTCGGGCTCGCAGAGGTCGTCACCGCGCGCGCCGGCGGCGTGCGGCTCGACACCCTGTTCATCGACGAGGGCTTCGGCTCGCTCGACGACGACACCCTCGAGCTGGCCATGGCGACGCTCGACGAGCTCCGCCAGGGCGGCCGCACCGTGGGACTCATCAGCCACGTCGCGACGATGAAAGAACGCATCCCTGCGCAGCTGCACGTGCGGGCCACCCCGCAGGGACCGAGCGTCATCCGGCAAGACGCCGCCGTCGCGACATCCCTGCTCCCGGCCTGATCGTCCCCGGCCAGCGGGTCACCGCGCGTCTCACCCGCGTGGCCGGGCGTAGGCTATCCGGGTGAACAAGGGCACGATCTGGACCGTCATCGGAGTGATCGTCGCGATCGTCATCGCGTGGTTCCTCGTCAACATCCTCTTCTCGCTGCTGTGGTTCATCGGCAAGCTGATCGTCGTCGCCATCGTCGCGGTGATCGTCTTCTTCGTCCTCCGCGCCGTCTTCACCCGGGACGGGTCGGAGCGGCCGTGACCTCGAGCGCGCCGACGACTGCGATCATCCCGCTCTCGAACGCCCGCAAGTGGCAGGCGTTCTGGGTGTGCGTCGCCGTCGCCGCGCTCACGATCCTCGACCTCACCAAGGTCAACGTGGCCCTGCCCTCGATCGAGACGGGACTGGGCGCCGGCTCGACCGAGGTTCAGCTCATCGTGTCGGGCTTCGTCCTGACCTTCGGCCTCACGCTCGTCCCGATGGGGCGACTGGGCGATCAGCGATCACGCCGCACCCTGTTCGTGGTCGGCCTGGCGTTGTACACCCTCACCAGCATCCTGTGCGCCCTCGCGCCCAACGCACTCGTGCTGCTCATCGCGCGCCTGCTGCAGGGGGTCGCCGCCGGCATCCAGATGCCCCAGGTGCTCGGAACCGCCCAGGAGCTCTTCCAGGGGAAGGAGCGCGGCCGCGCGTTCGGTCTCTTCGGCGCGACGATCGGCATCGCCACCGCGTTCGGACCCACGATCGGCGGCCTGCTCATCGCGCTCGGCGGCGAGACCGACGGCTGGCGCCTCATCTTCTGGATGAACGTCCCGCTCTGCCTCATCGCGATCGCGCTCGTGCTGTGGCTGCTGCCCGACACCCGCACCCGGTCTGCCCGCAAGGTGCAGCTCGACCCCATCGGCCTGCTGCTGTTCGGGTTGACCGTGCTGTCGCTGATGTGGCCGTTCCTCTTCACCACCGGGTCGCCCGACGACGACCCCGCCCGCTGGTGGCTGCTCCTCGCCTTCGCGGCCTTCCTCACGCTGTTCCTCCTCTGGGAGCGCCGGTACGAAGCGCGCGGTGGCCAGCCGCTCATCCCGTTGAAACTCTTCGGCATCAGCTCGTACCGCAACGGCACGATCATCCAGACGACCTACTTCACGGCGCTTCCCGCGCTCTTCCTGCTGACGACCCTCTACCTGCAATTCGGGCTCGGCCTCGAGCCCGTCTTCGCCGGCATGGTCTCGATCGGTTTCGCACTCGCGAGCGCGATCGCCTCGTGGGTCGGCGGCAACCTGGTGACCCGATTCGGGCGCCCCGTGGTGGTGTTCGGCGTCGTCGGAGTGCTGATCTCGGTGGTCGGGCTCGTGACCGCCGCCGTCTTCTCCGCTCCCGCCCTCACGCCGTACCTGATGGCCGCGGTGATGATCGTCGGCGGCTTCGGCGGTGGCCTCGTCATCGCGCCGAACCAGACCCTCACTCTCGCCGAGATCCCCGTCAAGCAGGGCGGGGTCGCCGGCTCGGTCGGCCAGCTCGGCCAGCGGATCGGCACCGCCGTCGGCACTGCGGTCGCGCTCTCGCTCTTCTACGCCACGATCAACCGCGAGCAGGGCACCGCCGACGACCTCGTCGTGTATCACGACGCGTACCTGTTCGGGATGCTGTCGGTCGCCGCCTTCCTCACTCTCGCCCTCATCGTGTCGATCCTCGACCTCGCCAAGCGGAAGGCGGCTGTCAGGTGAGGCGATAGCCCACCCCGCGCATCGTCTCGATGCGGCCCGGGCCGAGCTTCTGGCGCAGATACCCGATGTAGACGTCGACGACGTTCGAGCCGGGGTCGAAGTCGAACCCCCAGACCCGGCTCAGCAGCTGCTCGCGGCTGAGCACCTGTCCGGCGTGGCGCACGAGCTCCTCGGCGAGGGCGAACTCGCGGGCCGACAGCTCCACCGCGGTTCCGCCCACGTGCGCGCGCCGGGTGCGGATGTCGAGCACCAGGTCACGGTGGTTCAGCTGCGTGGGGGCGCCGGTCTCGTCGCGGCGCATGCGCAGTCGGATCCGCGCGACCAGCTCGTCGAACCGGAACGGCTTGCCGAGGTAGTCGTCGGCGCCGCCCTCGAGGCCGGCGACGGTGTCCTCGAGCTCCACTCGCGCGGTGAGCATGATGACCGGCATCGACGATCCGCTGCCGCGGAGCTCTTCGAGCACCCGGAAACCGTCCATGCCCGGCAGGTTCACATCGAGCACCAGCAGGTCGAACTCGCCACTGAGCGCAAGGGTCAGCGCCTCGGGGCCGGTCGGCGCGACGCGCGTGGCGAATCCCGCGGCGCGGAGACCCTTGTCGATGAATCCCGAGATGCGGGCCTCGTCATCGGCGATCAGTATGGATGCCACGTCGTCCTCCTCACGCGCTCACTTCGGCGTCGGGCCGCCCCGGCCCGGATCCTCCGGTGCCACCGGGCGCACCCGCCGCGGCCCACGCGGGCAGCGGCGGTCGAGGCGGGATGACCAGCCGCGGCGTCGGCCCGTCGACCACGGGGAGCGACATCACGAAAAGGGCGCCGCCGTCCGCGGCATCCTCCACCCTGGCCCGACCGCCGTGAGCGCGAGCGATCACCTGCACGATGTTGAGGCCGAGTCCACTCCCCGCCTGTTCGGCCGAGGCCGCACCGCGGTGGAAACGGTCGAAGATCACGCCCTTCTCGTCATCGGGTACGCCCGGACCGAAGTCGCGTACCGAGATCTCCAGCTGATCGCCCACGCGCCGGCTCGAGAGAACCATTCGTCCACCGCCGTGGGTCACCGCGTTCTGGGCGAGCTGGAGCACCGCCTGCGTCACCCGGGCGGCGTCGAGGACGGCGACCACTTCGGCGAAACCTCCCACCCCGACTTCCGCACCCGCGATGCCTTCGACCTTGCGGGTGATCTGGCGCATGAGATCCGCGGCATCGAGCGGCACGGGCTTCACCGGGGCCGGCCCATGCAGGGCGGCGGTGGCGGCGAGATCCTGGACCAATCGGCCCATCCGTTCGAGTTCATCGACGGCGAGGTCGCGGGTCTCGCGCACGTCGGCCGGGCTATCCGGGTCGACCACCTCGAGGTAGCCGCGCACGATCGTGATCGGCGTCTTCAGTTCGTGCCCGACGTCGCTGAGCAGCTGCCGCTGTGACTCGAGGGCCTGATCGAGGCGGTCGAGCATGTCGTTCATGGTGCGCGCGAGCTCTGAGACATCGTCGCGTCCCGAGACCGGCAGGCGCTCCGAGAGCGACTGCGCCGACACCCGCTCGGCGGTTTCGCGCATCTGTCGAAGCGGCCGCAGCAGACGCCCCGTCACGAGCGCGGCGACCGCGCCGATGGCGATGAGAGTGATGGTGCTGGCGATGATCCACACGCGTGCGGCCGCGTCGATCTCGGCGAGTTCGGCGTCGAGGTCGTAGGCGATGACGAACACCGCGTCCTCTCCGCCTCCCGTCACGGCGCTGCCCTCCACCGCCACCTCGATGGGTGTCGCAAGGAAGCGCCACGTCACCCCGTCCTCGGCGTAGGTGCCGATGTAGGGCTCCCCGCCGGCGGTCACCCCGTTCACATGAGCGACGAAACCGGCTGCGTCGCGCAGATCGACGTCGAGCGGCACGCCCGGCACGAGGCGCGGTTCCCCGGCGACCAGGCCCATCACGCCGGTGTTGTCATCGGGCGCTGCGCGCTGCACGACGGCGGCGAGGGCGCTCTCGGTCGACGCCCACGTTCCGGTGTCGGCGTCGCCCTGCTCGACCAGGAACCTGGCGGCCTCGAGGTTCGCGCTGAGGAGGTCGTCGACCTGACGGAGGATCCGCCCACGCTCCTCGAGGTACACCGCGGCGCCGACAACGACCATTCCCAGACCCGCGACGAGCGTGATGACGAGGATGATCCGGGCCCGCACCGACAGCGCCGGCAGCCGGCGGCGGCTCGGCGAGGTCGGCGGGGGAGTCACCCCTCCAGTATCGAGGGGCGCCTCGGTCGGCCGTCGAAGCCTAAGAGAGGTCTCATGACCGAGCCGCGGCATCCGTGCTGGAATCGGAGGATGACCCTCTCCACAGCCGCGGGTGAGGCCGAGCTGCTGCGCGACGCGCTCGAGCTCGCCGCCGACACCCCGGTGGCGCTCATCAGTCGAGAGCCGTTCGGCGCGGGGTCGATCACCGGTTTCGAGGTGACTCCCGCAGGCTCCGAGTCGATGACCTACTTCGTCGATACATCGCGCCGGGTGGTGAGCGAGGAGACCGGGATGCTGCTGGGCAGCCCCACGGCGCCCGAGTGCCGCATCTGGGTGCACCCCGCCGACCCGTATCTGCCGGCGCTTGCCCCGGCGGCGTTCTCGCACGCAGCGGAGACCCTTCTCGCCCGGCTCGGCGTCACCGCCATCGCGCCGCCGCGTATCGTCGGCTACCGCGCAGGGCGGCGAGCGGTGCTGCGGGTGGACGTCGAGGACGGTGCGCGGTGGATCAAGGTGGTGCCGCCGAGCCGTCTGGAGCGGATCGTCGGTACGCACCGGAGCCTCGCCGGCGCAGGCATCCCGATGGCCGACCTCGTCGGCTGGTCGCCGGACGGCCTCATCGTGCTCGGTCAGGCACGGGGGACTGCAGCTCCGGACGTCGTGTGGCGACCGACTGCGCTGCTCGACGCCGTCGACCGGCTGCGCGAGGCCCTCGCCGCGGTGCCCCTCGACCACGCGGCCCGGGTGGGGCTCGCCGATCGGCGCGACTGGTACGCCGCACGTTTTCGCGAGGGACCCGATCCGGTCCGGGCCGCGCGCGTGGCGCGCCTCCTCGACGGGGTCGCGCGTGTCTGGCGAGACGTCGATGCGCGCGTGACCGTGCACGGTGACCTGCACTTCGGCCAGCTGTTCCTCGATGATGAGGGCGCCATCTCGGGGCTCATCGACGTCGACACCACCGGGCGCGGTGACCCCGCCGACGATGCGGCGGCGTTCATCGCGCACGCCGTCGCGAGCGCCTATCTCACGCCCGAAGATCGTGACGAGCGCGTGTGGGAACTCGCCCGTGGCGCGCTCACGCGGTGGGGGAGCGACCCGGTGCGGGCGCGCGCGGCGACCCTGCTTCTCGGACAGGTGCTCGGTGCCCAGGAACGCGATCGACGAGAGGGCGGACAGGACCGCGGTGCGGATGACCTCCTCACCCTCGCCGAGGCGGTGCTCGACCCCTCTGGGGAGGTCCGCCGCCCTGTCACTGAGAACGTAAGAGGTGTCTCATGAACGCCTTGGAAACGGCTTAGTCAGGCTCGGCATTCTGGAATCACCGCCGGGGCCGACCCCCCGGAGCCCCGGCGGACAGACGAAGGAGAACAGACATGGCCCAGAAGAAGAAGTGGCTCACCTACGGCATCGCCGGTGCGATGGGACTGACACTCGTCGGCGGCGCAGCCGCCGCCACCGCTGCGTCGATGAACCTGCAGTCCACCGACGGCACCACCGTCCCGGGCGGATCGATCGTCGGTCCGGGCGGGTCGGTCCTCGACCGCAACGGCGTGCAGATGAGCGTCACCGACACCTCGGCCACCGTGGTGTCGGCCACCTCGCCGACGCCCTCGCCCACGAGCGTGCCGTCGCCGGCGAGCCCGGCTGCACCCTCGAGCACGGTCTCGGTCGTGAGCGCCCCCACCCCGGTGCCCGCGCCCGCCCCGGCCCCGGCTGCTCCTGCCCCCGCGCCTCCCGCGCCTGCTTCCGCCCCGGTCGATTCGCCGGCATCGGCGGCGTCGGTCGGCTCGGTGGCCTCGGCAAACAGCTGACCCAGCCCCCCACACGCAGAGGGGATGACCGCGAGGTCATCCCCTCTGTGCGTGCGCACCCGGCGCGTTACGTTCTCGTTGCGACTCGCGCACGTTCCGTGCCGCCCGCCTGACACCGACGTAATGTGAAGCATGGTGTCACTATCCGCTTCCGGAACCGTCGTCGCCGTCGTGGGCTCCGCCTCGGAGGAGGCGCTGCACGTTCTCCGCAGCGTCCCGGGCGTGGAGACCCTCAGCCTGCAGGGGAGCGAGCCGGCTCTCGGAGCGCGGCGCATCGCCGCCGCATCCGCTCCGCTCGTGGTCCACGATGCCGACCCTCTCGAGCACGTCGCGGCCGCCTGGGTCGAACTGTTCGAGGCACGTTCGACCCTCGGTGTGCTCGAGGTCGAGGTCGAGAACGCCCTCGCTCAATTCGAGGACGGCGCGGCCATCATGCCCGACTACTACATCGTGCTCGACCCGGCCGAGGCCGACGACACATGGCGGCACTGGTGGTGCGGCGCGCTCGGTTACCGCGCTCCGCGTCGAGTGCTGCCGGCAGCGTCGCCGACGTCGCCGAGGGATGCCGCGCTGCGGCGCCTTCTGGCCGCCCTGCCGTCCTCGCGCCCCTGGCCGGAACCCGAGACGTGGCTGCCTCGGCTCGCTTTCGACATCCCCGACCGTGTCGGGGTGCGCGACACCGGTCTCTGAGGCCTGCCGGCCCTTCGGCCCTCAGTCGCCGGCGAATTGCGGCAGTGCGGCGTCGAGCTCGGCGAGCCACGCCGCGGCGTTGCCGTCCGACGGCGCGCGCCAGTCACCCCGCGGTGACAGCGACCCGGCGGGCGAGACTTTCGGTCCGTTCGGGATCGCCGAGCGCTTGAATTGGGCGAAGGCGAAGTAGCGCTGCAGGAAATTCCGCAGCCACCGGACGATCTCGGGGAGCTCGTAGGCGTACCGGTCGTCGGCGGGGAAGCCGGGCGGCCACGCTCCGGCATCCGGATCTCTCCACGCGCGTTCGGCGAGGAAGGCGATCTTCGACGGCCGCAGGCCGTACCGCAGCACGTGGAACAGCGTGAAGTCGTTGAGCGAGTACGGGCCGATCTTGCTCTCGGTCGACTGGATCTCGCCGTCCTCGCCCGCCGGCACGAGCTCGGGGCTGATCTCGGTGTCGAGCACCGACTGCAACACCTCGACGGCGCGATCGGACAGCGCGGTCGACCCGCCCTCGGTCTCGGGCCGCGAGATCACCCAGCGGATGAGGTGCTGGATGAGCGTCTTCGGCACACCGGCGTTCACGGCGTAGTGGCTCATCTGATCGCCGACGCCGTACGTCGCCCACCCGAGAGCCAGCTCGGAGAGGTCGGAGGTGCCGATGACGATGCCGCCGTTCTGGTTGGCCAGACGGAAGAGGAAGTCGGTGCGGATGCCGGCCTGCACGTTCTCGAACGTGACGTCGTAGACCGGCTCGCCGCCCGAGAACGGGTGGTCGATGCCCTTCAGGATCTCGGTCGCGGCGGGCCGGATGTCGATCGTCTCGATCGACGCACCGAGGGCTTCGGCGAGGGCGATGGCGTTCGATCTGGTGTGGTCCGACGTCGCGAATCCCGGCATCGTGTAGGCGAGGATGTCGCTGCGCGGGCGTCCCATCCGATCCATCGCCCGCGCCACGACGAGGAGAGCGTGGGTGGAATCGAGCCCGCCGCTCACGCCGATGACCGGCTTCGGACCGCCGATCGCGCGCATCCGCTGCTCGAGGCCCGAGACCTGGATGTTGAACGCTTCGTAGCAGTCCTGGGCGAGCCGCGCGGGGTCGTCGGGAACGAAAGGGAAGCGGTCGAGCACGCGCCGCAGGCCGATGTCGCGCGCCGGCGGGTCGAGGCGGAAATGCACGGTGCGGAACATCGCGTCGGCGTGCAGGGTGCGTCGGTTGTCGTCGAAGGTGCCCTGTCGCATGCGGTCCTGGCGGAGCCGGTCGAGGTCGATGTCGGCGACCGCGTGCCGCGGACCGTCGGGGAAGCGCTCGGTTTCGGCGAGGAGATTGCCGCCCTCGTAGATCATCGTCTGCCCGTCCCACGACAGGTCGTTCGTCGACTCGCCCATGCCCGCCGCGGCATACACGTAGCCGGCGAGGCATCGCAGTGACTGCGATTTGCAGAGGTCTTTGCGATCTTCGGCGCGCGCGATCGTGATCGGGCTCCCGGAGAGGTTCAACAGGACGGTCGCACCCGCGAGCGCCGCAGACGACGACGGCGGAATCGGCACCCAGAGGTCTTCGCAGACCTCGGCATGGATCACGAGGTCGGGCACGTCGAGCGCTTCGAAGAGCAGGTCTGGCCCGAAGGGCGCCTGAAGGGAGCCGACCTGGATGTCTTCGCCGCGCTGGTCGTCTCCGGGCGCGAACCAGCGCCGCTCGTAGAACTCGCGATAGGTCGGGAGGTACGACTTCGGCGCGACACCGAGAAGTTCGCCGCGGTGGATCACGACCGCGCAGTTGTAGAGGCGGTTCCGGTGCCGAAGCGGCGCGCCGACGACGAGCACGGGCATGAGATCCTCGGATGCCGCGACGAGCTGCTCGACGGCGGTGACCACGCCGTCGAGCACGGCGTCTTGGAGGAAGAGGTCGTCGATGGCGTATCCGGTGAGACACAGCTCGGGGAACAGCGCCACGGCGACCGCGTCACCGTCGAGCTCGCGAACGGTGTCGAGCACCGCGGCCGCATTGGTCGCCGGGTCGGCGATCGCGACCGGGATGGTGCAGGCCGCGGCGCGTGCGAAGCCGTGACGGTAGGCGCTCTCGAACGGCAGGCTCATGCCCTCAGTCTGGCAGGCGGGTCTCGTCCGGCAAGCCCCCTTGCGGCGGTCGACGGTACGGCCACGTCACGACGCCTGAACCCAGTGACGCACCACCTCGTCGCGCTCGACGAGGAAGCGATCGTCGTCGGGGTAGAACACGGCGACGTCGATGTCGTCGCCGGCGAATCCCCGGATGGCCTCGAAGCTCTCCCAGCGGGACACGGTGACGATTTCCGTCGTTCCGTCGGGCAGATCCCGGGTGAGGATCCATGCGTCGAGGTTCCCGGTCGTTGCGCGATACTCCGCCATGCCGGTGCGTTCGACGTAGGCGACGTACTCGTCGGCGTGCTCTGTGTGCACGGCGCCCCGCCACATCCTGACCACAGCCCTCGCCTCGGTCATGGTCACACCTTCCGGGTTCCGACGGTCTCGCCGAACAGCTCGCCGGTCTTCTCGAAACCCACGCGCAGGTAGAACCGCTCCGGGCCGTCAGGAGCCGGGTTCCAGAGCACGGTGATCTCGTCATAGCCGCGACGCCGCGCTTCGGCCGCGACCGCCTCCACGGCGAAGCGGCCGAATCCGCGACCCTTCGCCTCGTCGGCCACGTTGAGACGCCAGATGCCGCCGCGGAACGCGGGGACCTCATTTTCGGGGTCCCAATTGGCCATCACGAAGCCGACGACGGTGTCACCGTCGAGGATGACGCGTGGCCAAGCCGTCGGGGTGACGTACGCCTGGGCGACGGAGAAGACGACAGGTGCGACGTACGCCTTCTCGCCTACGTCCGGCGGAATCCTCACCGCCGCTCCGAGGTTGTCCGCGTCGAGTTCTGCCAATCGAAGTGCGCTCATGCCCGAACCGTAGCGACGGCCGGGGACATCGGCGACGGAGGCGACCGGAACGCGGTTGGACATAACTTACAGTGACTGCACATAATGTCCTCGTGGATGTGACGATCATCGCCAACGACACCCGTGGCGGGGTGGAACCCTATCTGGCGCTCGGTCTCGAGGCGGCGAAGCGCGGTCACGAGGTGCGGGCGGCAGCACCCGACGACTACGCGACCGCGTTCGCTCAGGCCGGCATCCGTTTCATCCCGCTCTCCGGTGTCGATCGCGAGGCCATCTCGGCGCACGCCGACCGATCGTCGCTCCGCGAGATGGGCCGTCACGTCGCGGACCTCGTGCCCGTCTGGGCGCGTGACGTGCGGGATGCGGCCGAGGGAACCGATCTGCTCGTCGCCGGCATCGGCGGCATGGGTCTCGCACGGCCGGTGGCTGCGGCTCTGGGGGTGCCGCTCCTGCGCGCTCACCTCCAGCCGCTCGATGCCCCGAGCGGCGAGTACCCCGGACCACTGTCTCCCCGGTTGGACCGACTGGGGGCGCTCGGCCGCCGACTGTCACACGTCGTCACGCAGGTCGGGACCACCGCTCTCCTCGTCGGCCCCGAGCGTGTCGCGCGGCGGGCCGTCGGCGTCGGAACGACGCCCACGGTGATGCTTCCATCGATCGTGTACGGATTCAGCCCCGCCGTCGTGCCGGTGAATTCCAACCGCGCGACGCGACGCATCGCCACGGGATGGTGGACGCTTCCGCACGAGGCCGCCGTCGACATCTCGCCGGACCTGGGTGCGTTCCTCGAGGAGTCATCCGAGGTCGTGAGCATCGGCTTCGGCAGCATGCTCGGCCCGGAGCCCGAGCGACTGTTCGATGTCGTCGCGCAGGCCGTCACGGCTGTCGGCGTCCGCGCCGTCGTGCTCACCGGGTGGGGCGGTCTCGCCGGGACGGCGCCGAGGCCCGATGTTCGCGCCGTCACCGCCGTGCCGCACGGCTGGCTCTTCCCCCGCGTCGCGGCGACCGTGCACCACGGCGGCGCGGGAACGACCGGCGCGGCGCTTCGCGCAGGGGTGCCGACCTTCATCGCGCCGTTCGGCGCCGATCAGCCGTTCTGGGGGAGCCGCACCCACCGCCTCGGCGTCTCACCTGCGCCTGTCCCGCAGTCGCGGTTGACCGTGGAGGTGCTCAGCCGGTCGCTCGAGCGGATGCTACGCGACAGCGTCATGCGCGAGCGCGCGGCCGCCCTCGGTGAGACCCTTCGTCGCGAGCCCGGGGCGGCCGGCGCCGTCGACCATCTCGAGTCGGTCGTCGCGGGGTGAGGGACGGGCAGCCGCTCAGTCGGAACGGGACGGCCCCGTGCGGATCGCCTGCCGGATCCGCCAGATCGGGAAGCCGCTGATCTGCTCGATCAGATCGACATCGAAGCCGTGCACGAAGTACGCCTCGCGCACGGCTCGGATGCGGGTGGGGGTGTCGGCGAACACGAGGGCGAACTCGGTGGCATAGCGTTCCCACACGCTCATCTCGTACTGCGGTGCGGTCACGCTTCCCACCTCGTCTCGCAATCGGGTCGGCAGAACCAGGGGCTCGGCCTCGTCGAATCGTAGGTCTTGTGCGTTACAGCCAGACGACGCGCAGATTCCGGTATCGGGTCGCGCGCCCGACGCCTCATCTGCCTCCGTGTTACCGTGAGCGGGTCGAGGGGAGGAGCCACGCGATGTTCGACGCGGTGACCTCCTTCTTCCAGGTGCTCCTGACGCTGTCGGGCGCGATTGCGCTGAGTCCTTCCGACTCTGCGGCCGTCTGGGTGCTCGCCGCCGCCGCCGCTCTCCTCGTCGCTCTGCTGCTGACGACCGCGTCGCTTGCCGAAGGTGGCGCATCGCGCACCGGCGCGGAGCGCGCCATCGACGTCTCCGTCTTGGTGGCGCAGAGCGATCCCGATGCCGCGGGACACATCCGTTCGCGGGCTCCCGGGGCCGCGGCTTCGGCCGCGTAGCACTCGACGTCCTCCGCCCGCGCTCGCGGGTCGTTCCGTCTTCGTCGATGTCCATCGCGGCCGTTCCGCGACCCCTCCCCATCGACGAACGGACTCACTGTGGACCCCCTCTCCTTCCCGCCCATCGCGGCCATCCTCGACGCGGCCTATGAGCTGCTCATGGGACTCGCCGCCCTTCTGCAGCCCGTCGCCGGCGCGGCATCCGCTGCTCTCGCCGTCATCCTCCTGACCCTTCTGGTTCGCACGATCCTCATCCCCACCGGCATCGCGCAAGCGCGGGCCGAGCAGACGCGGGCTCGGCTGGCGCCGAGACTCCGGGCGCTCCAGCGCCGATACAGGAACGATCGAGAGCGGATGTCGCGCGAGACGATGAAGCTCTACGCCGACGAGAAGGCCTCGCCCTTGGCCGGCTGTGCTCCCGTGCTCGTGCAGGCACCGATCGTCGGTGTCGTCTACGCGCTGTTCCTCTATCCGGTGATCGCGGGGCACCCGAACGCGCTCCTCAGCGAGCAGCTGTTCGGCGTGCCGCTCGGTGCGAGCCTCGCGGGATCGATCGTGAGCGGCACGGTCACGGCGCCGGCCGCCCTCGTCTTCGGAGTCATCCTCGTGCTGATCGTTCTCGTCGCCGAGGTCACGCGGCGGCTCCTCCGACCCGATGTCGCGGCGTCAGAAGGAGTTCCCGGCGGTGAGGCTGTCGCGCGAATGGCGGGCTTCCTGCAGTTCGGAACCGCCGTGGTCGCGCTCTTCGCCCCCCTCGCCGCAGCGCTCTACCTCCTCGTCACGGTCTCGTGGACCCTGGTGCAGCGGCTCGTGCTGCGTCGGCGGTTTCCGGTCGAGCCGGCAACAAGCGCCTGAAGAAAACCGGATGCCGCCCGGCGGCGCCCCCGGCACTTAGCGTGGAGGTGTGGACGATCTGACCTATGCCGAGGTCGGCGCGACGGGTGGCGAGTTGCCCGCGGGCTATCACCACACTCGCCTGAAGCGTGTGATCGGGCACGGCCGGGCGGACTTCGCGCGTGCGGCCGATCTACTTCTCGCGGGGGAGGTGCAGCGCCGAGCCGGGGCGGAGGTGCAGATGTCGGAGACCCCGCTTCGCGAAGGGGCACGCGTCGAGATGCGGGTGCGTCTGGGCCCGCTGGTCTTTCGGATCCCGTGCCGCGTGGTGTGGGCCGAGCGGACGGCCGATTCGTGCGGGTTCGCCTACGGCACGCTGCCGGGCCATCCCGAGCGTGGGGAGGAGCGCTTCGAACTGCGGCTCGACGTTTCGGGCGACGTCGTCTTCACGATCGTCGCGTTTTCACGCCCCGGTCGCTGGTTCACGCTGCTCGGAGGGCCCGTCGCGCGTCGCTTCCAGGCGCACATGACGCGTCGCTACCTGCAGGCGCTGGACTCTCCCGGCTTCAGCGCGCCGGTCTGACCATGGCCGTGGCGTCGGGGGCCTCGAAACCGAACTCTGCGTAGAGCCCATGCGCGTCGCCGGTGAAGAGGACCCACCGGAAGTCCCTTCCCGGCCCGTCGTCGATCATCAGCTCGAGGATCCGCTTGCCGAGCCCGCGGCCGCGGTGCGGCGCGGTCACGAAGACGTCGGCGAGGTAGGCGAAGGTGACGCCGTCGGACACGGCGCGCGCGAAGCCGACTTGCTCGCCGGTGTCCACGCGGTAGGCCCCGACCACGCGCCAGGCGCCGGCGATCTGCGTCTCCACGTCGGCGCGCGAGCGCTGTCGCCCCCAGTAGGCCTCGGTCGACAGCCACGCCCACACGGCGTCCGTCCGAACTCGCCCGGGATCGGCGTCGACGTCGTACTCCATCCGCTCATTCTGGCGGGATGCGGCGCGGCTGCGGCCAGGCCGATGGGAAGGCGGGGGCTCTCGCTACGTCGCGAAGACGTGCAGTCCGAGGTCGTCGCTGAGGATTTCGCTCGCGATCCGCCCTCGCACGCTCGTGCCTTGCCCGTCGAGAGGGGGGCTCAGCACGGCGGCGCCCAGCATGCGAGGGGCAGAGAGCACGATCGCCCCCGAGACGCTGGATTTCGCGGGGACGCCGACGCGTCGCATCCATGTTCCCGAGCCGTCGTAGACCCCGCAGGTCGCCATGACCGACACGACGTCGCGTGCGATCGGCTTGGGCACGACGCGTTCGCCCGTCACAGGATTGACGCCGCCGAAGGCGAGGGTGGCACCCATCACCGCGAGGGCCTCGACGTCGAGCAGCACGGCGCACGCCCTCCCGTAGACCTCGACGGCGTCATCGGCGGTGACGTGGAGGGTGTCTTCGGCGCGCATGAGATGCGCGAGGGCATGGTTGCGTTCGCCGTGCTCGCGCTCCTCGCTGGCGGTGCGCTCGTCGATCTCGAGGGGTCGGCCGGCGAACGCGGAGAGCCCGCGGATGATGCGGTCGGTTCTGCCCTCGACGTCGCCGCCGTCGACGAGGGATGCGGTCAGCAGGGCGCCCGCATTGACCATCGGGTTCGGCGGGCGACCGGTGCCGCTTTCGAGCTTGATCGCGTCGAAGGCCTCGCCGGTCGGTTCGATGCCCACCCGGTGGAGGGCGTCGCCGTCGGTGTCGAGGAGGGCCAGGGCGAAGAGGAAGGGCTTGACCGACGACTGCATGGCGAAGGGAGTGTCGGCGTGCGTGCTGCCGCGGACGGTGCCGTCCTTCAGGGCGAGAGCGACGGCGCAGAGCTCTGGGTCGGCTTCTGCAAGGCGGGGGATGCTGTCGTCGACGGTCCCGTCGTCGTGGGGGAGGACGCGCGAGCGCAGCGCGTCGAGGTCGTACGAGCTCGGGTCAGCGGCGGCGGTCATGGGTCGACCTTGTCACGGAAGTCGGATGATGGTGGTCACGGACCGATGTCATCGACCACGTTGTCAACCCCATCTCCTCTCCGGAGCCTCGGGTGGACGCTGGAGGTGAACCCGGAAGGAAGGCGCTCACGATGACTCATGACTCGCACAGCCACGACCCGCTCGCCGATGCCGAGGACGGCTACGAAGGCCCGGACATCGAAATGCCGGAGTCGAACGCCGATGCGGCGAACTCCGCCGATTCGGACGGTGACGAAAAGCCCGGGGGACTCGGGCAGGACGGGACGATTCCCGATGAGCCGGACGGCGTCGCCGCGGGGCACACCGGGGAGCCCTCCAGCTTCGAACCCGAGGAAGACGAGCAGTCCGGGAGCTGAGCGCGTCTGAGGGTCACGATGACGGCACGGCGAAAGGCGACTGATGGCGTCGGTCTTCGGCTACCCGCACATGGGCTGGGAAGACCCTCTACGACAGCAGCTTCTCGACTCCGGACTCACCACGGACGACCTGGAGAAGCGGGGACTGGCGGAAGATCCCGAAGGCGTAGGCCCGCGGCTGTTCTTCCATCACGCGGATGGCCCGAAACGTGGCCGCAATCGACTGCACCTCGACGTCACCGCCACGCGTGACCCGGGAGACGAAGCCGCTCTCGATGCCGAAAAGGACCGGCTCGTCGCGCTCGGCGCCACCGTGGTGAGGCTCGTGGAGCAGAGTGGGGTCCATGGCCGGAGCGCTATTACCAGCTGCAGGATCCGGAGGGGAACGAGTTCTGCCTGCAGTGACGGTCGTGCCCGCGGGCAGGTGTTGGGCGGTGACCGGTCTTCTTCCACCTGATTCTCGCCGGGTTGGACTCTCACGCGATCCGGCAGAATCGGGCGATGGCGCACATCGAACCGCCCACGCTGGAGACCCCGCGGACACGGCTGCGACCGTTCCGGCGGTCCGACATCGCCGACCGTGCAGCCTTAGGGGATGACCCGGACATCATTCGTATGTTCGGGGGCACGCCAACCGCTGACACGCCGCAACCGCTGACGCTCCCAGCAGCAGAAGCGTGGTTCGCGGAGGTCACCGCCGACAACGGCGCCACTCACTGGGCCGTCGAGTACGCGGGGCGCTTCATCGGCACCGCCCGACTTCACGCCATCGTCCCCGCGGACCGTCGTGCCCGTTATGCCATAGGTATCTTGGATCCGGATGGACTCGGACTCGGGCTCGGCACCGAGATCACTCTGGCCGTTCTTCAACACGGGTTCGAGGTAGTGAATCTCCACCGGATCGACCTGCGAGTGCTCGAGTACAACCATCGCGCGATCCGGTGTTACCGCCGCTGTGGTTTCGTTGAGGAGGGGCGCGAACGCGACGCCGCCTTGGTCGGCGGACGTTGGTACGACGACGTCATGATGAGCATCCTCGAGCATGAATGGAGACCCATGCGGTAGCCATCCAGCTATTCCCCGCCAGCAGTGCCGACAGTGCAAGCGGCCCGTACGTGTAGGGGTTCGCGAACACCGGGTTGGCGAGCATGACGCCCGTGGAGATCAGCGACCCGATGGACAGGGTGCCGACGCTTGTCCCGTTTCGGGGGTCGCGCCGAGAGAAGAACAGTCCGCAGATGATTGTTTGGGCTCGTCAAGGTTCCTCTCATCTCCGCATCGGCCGAGGAGAAGTCCCGAGCCGAACGTATCTGAGCGATCGGCGACCGGTCGGCACCTCGCCATCAACTCGCGGCCGCTCCCTCGGCGCGGGTGGTCGCTATGCTCGGCGCGGTGACGGACGCGACCGAGGCATACTCCTGGCGGGCTGCGGAGTACGTCGACCTGCTCGGTTCGATGGACGCAGTCCACGCGGCAGATCGTCAACTCATCGACAGCTGGACCGGGATGGTGAGCGGGCCGGTGCTGGATGCCGGCTGCGGACCCGGGCACTGGACGAAATACCTAGCTGACAGCGGGGTCGACGTCTGCGGCATTGATGTCGTTCCCGACTTCATCGTGCACGCACGCTCAGCCTTCCCAGGCATCCGATTCTCAGTCGGGGACATCGACAAGCTGCAGCATCCTGACGACTTCTTCGGCGGCGTGCTGTCCTGGTTCTCGACGATTCACCATCATCCGTCCCGTATCGTTCGGCCGATCGCGGAGTTCTCGCGTGTCCTGCGCCCGGACGGAACTCTCGTGCTCGGGTTCTTCGACGGCGCGGTGATTGAAGAGTTCGATCACGCCGTCATGCCCGCGTACCGGTGGCCGGTGTCTGCTCTGCAATCGATCCTCGAGACGCACGGCTTCGAAATCGTCGAGACCTATCGGAGAACCGAGCGGGGACACCGGCCCGTGGGTGCGATCCTCTGCCGGCGGATTGCGTAGGCCCGGGTACGCATCCGCTCCGCCGTTGAGACGAATCAGCACCGGTGATGGCGCCAGCCGCGCGGGGGGCGAGTCTGGTGCTTATCGCACACGGACGCGAATCCGGTCTCGATCCTTTGTTCTGCGATAAGGCCCAAAAAGCACGACCGTCTGTATCGTGGGCGTCATGCGTCGAACGCCGGTCGGCCTCGTGATCGCGGCGATCATCTCAGGCTTGCTGGTGCTCGGCGGCGTCATCTTGTACGTCGCGGGGAGCTCTGCCGGCATGGCGTCGTTCGGGTGGTTCGCCTACCAGCCGATCTCCGGCGCTGCCTTCTTCCCCAGCTCGCTCGTGGTGCTGACGCCGCTCACCGCGGCCGGAGTGGCCATCGCGATCGCCGGTCTCCTCGGGTTTGGCGTCATCGCGGGGTTCCTCTTGGGGCGACGACACCCGATCGGCCGATAGCAGACCATTCAGCGCGGCTGCCGAGCGAGTGACGTGAGTTCGGTGACGAGCTTGTCGACGTGCTCGCTACCGACGACGGCGGTCAGTGGCTCACCGAACCACCTCTGCCAAACGGCATCGACCTCTTCCGCGGTGATCTCGCCGCCCCTCTGGAGGATGTTGACGATTGGCTTCGCTTCGATGTCGTACTCGTCCGCTGGAACCCCGTCTGCGGCGCCCGGGGCGAGCGCATACGGGTCGAGCTCACTGAGCAACCGCAGCACCTCAGCGTTCAGCCAGTTCCATACGTTTTGCTTCGGCTCCACCTCGCCAAGCCTGCCGCATGGTGATCGCGCATCGCGCTATGGGGGATGTCAGTCGCCGCTGCTCGGGGGCAGTTCGTCTTGGTCCGCCCTAACCGATACAGAGTCCAGGCGCGGGTCGTTGCGGAGCTGCCTGAAGATCGACAGCTCCGCGGCGATGACGAGGGAGTCTGGGTAGAGGCGGCTTCCCCATGCCAATCGCCGTTCTGCGTCCCAGACAAAATCCGGGATGCGTCGCTCCGCAGCGATATCGGCGGGCATGAGATCGGCTTGGAAGTAGTCTTCCCCGTGCACGCGAACGGTTGGGGTAGTGGGCACCTCGCCGTATCCCACCCATCGGAGGCATCGCAGCTGCATGTCACCGATGGCTTCACGGAGCGCATGTGCGGTGGATTCGTCCGGTTGACCCATGCACGAGACCAGCTCGTCAACCCCGGGGTGCTCCTCCACGAGGTGACGCGTCGCTTCGAACCAGCTCAGCGACGCGGAGTGTTGCTCGATATCGACGTACTGCGACCAGCGCACGAAGCTCCCGTCGACGTCAATGAAGGGCAGGAATACGCGCAGCATCGGCAAGTCCCGGTGAGAGGCAGAGACGAAGTCGCGAACCCAGGTGTGCCATCCGGAGTCATCCAATTCGACAGGTCTGCCGGTCATGGAGTCGACCGTAGCGAAGGCCGTCGCGCGGCTGAATGACCAGCCGCGAATACTCGAAGGCGAGGCGATCGCGCATGAGGTAGCTGGGTCGGGGAATGCGATTATGGGGCGATGGTGACCACGGCGGATCGGTATCGCTGGCATGCCGAGATGGAGTTTCGTGGCGTATCGGACACCTATCTTGACTGGGCGATCGGTATCTCGCGAGACCGTGAGGTGCTCGACCTGATCGAGCGGCTCCCCGATGTGAAGCGGAGAGCACCGCTGTTGTTTGCTGCGATGCGTTTTCATGGTGCGCCGCTCGCACCCTACGCAGACGTGCGTCAGTGGTTGATCGAGTCCTGGGGTCATGTCGAGGAAACGGCTCGTGCACGCACGCAGCAGACGAATGAAGCTGGCCGTTGCGCGACGCTCCTGCCGGCGTTAGCGGCGATCGACGGACCGATCGCGCTACTGGAGGTCGGGGCGGCCGCGGGCGCGTGTTTGTTCCCCGACCGCTACGGATACGAGTACGTGACACCTGACGGTGAGAGCACGTGGCTGGCCCCGAGCGATGACCGGAGCACAGTCCGGTTGCGGTGTGAGATCAACGCTCCCGACTTCATCCCGACCCGGTTACCCGACGTGACGTGGCGGGTGGGGATCGATGTGAACCCGCTCTCGTTCGCCGATGCCGACGACGTGGAATGGCTTCGCACATTGGTGTGGCCAGAGCACACGGAGCGGCGACGTCGAATCGACAAAGTGGCGTCCATGATTCGGGAGGACCCGCCGCGGATCGATCGCGGCGACGCAACTGAGCTTCTGCCGCAGCTGGCCGCTGAGGCACCCGCGGGAACAACGCTCGTCGTCTTTCACACAGCCGTGTTGGCGTACTTCCCGCCGGACGCGAGGGATCGCTTCGAGGAAGCCGTGTCAGCCCTGGATTGCATCTGGCTCAGCAACGAAGGCCCCGGATCCCTCCCCTCAGTCGCGGCACGAGTGGATCGACGAATCGGGATCGGATCACGCTTCGTCCTCGCGAAGGATGGCATCCCGATCGCGCTCACCGGAGGACACGGTCAAAGCTACGACGGACTCACCCAGCACACCTGACAACGTGCGAGGGGCCATCCGTCTGTCGGGAGTCCATCGAGTGAGTAACCCACGCAGATCTCGTAGGCTCTCGCCATGGTTCTGGAGTATTCACGCCCCCAGATCGAGGACGTCGAGTTCTGGGATGACAACGGCACACCCGTTGCTTATGGCGCGAGAAGAAAGAAAAAGAAGTTCCCGGAGCTTGGACCGCGCGGTGCGGAAGCCAATGTCTTCAGTCACCAGGAGCGATACGCGCCGATCTTCTTGGTGGCCGACGGACTGATCGCACATCTTGCCGCGAAATACGATGCCGTCGTCGACGATGACGTTCGGTTCTCGATGGTTTTCGACATCCTGAACGACTGGCCGATTGCCGAGTTCGAGCGGGTGGTTCGGATCCTTCCTACCGCTGCAGACCAAGCCCCGCTTCACATCGGATTCCTCAGTGTGCCCGGCTCGGTCCGTGTCCTCGCCGGGTCGTTCTCGGAGTTCGATATGTGGTTCTGCGGTTGCGACGCATGCGATGAACCCTGGGAGGAGATCGCCGACTCCCTGGAGCACGTCGTCCTTGCAGTGTCCGGCCACGGGCTGACCGAGCGCATGGACAAACGTAGACGGGGATATGCACGCTACTGGCTAGATCCCACGCGCCGGCGCGAATGGTCCGGCGCGCTCCCGAAACGCGGCATGCGAGCCGATGCCCTGGCCACGGCCACCGCATCGACCCTCCGAGCCCACCGCGGCACATGGCGGCCCTGGACCGTACAAAACTCAGACTGATTCGGCCTCGCTCGGCTCCTGCCCGGCGGGTATGCGTGGCACGATCGAGGATCCCTGATCGATCCCGTTCGCGGTAGAACGTGCAACGCGAGGGTTCGGGTCCGTCGAGCCCGATTGACCCGTTCGCCCTGATGCGCGGTGAGCGGCGCCTCCGCGAGCGCCCACAGAACGACGTCGGTGGCCCCGGTTAGGGTCGGGGGGACGGTCCGAGCGGCGGACGGTCGGAAGGGGAATGTTGCGGTACATCGAGGACGAGGGCCGGATCGTCTGGAGCGCGAGCGACCTGAAAGCAGCCGCAGAATGCGAGTTCGCGTGGCTGCGCGCCATCGACGCCAAGCTCGGTCGCGTCGCACCCGTCGAAGAGCCGGATGACCCGACACTGCGCCGTGCGGGAGAACTCGGCGGCGAGCACGAGCGGCGCGTCCTCGCCCGGTACCGCGAGCAGTTCGGCGACGGGGTCGTCGAGATCCCCGAGACGCGCTCCTCCGACGCCGAAGCGCTCGCCGAGGCGGTGCGGCTCACCGACGCGGCGCTGAACTCCGACGCCGACGTCGTCTACCAGGCGACGTTCGCCACCCACGACTTCGTCGGGTTCGCCGACTTCCTCGTTCGCGACGAGTACGGCGCGTGGCTCGTGCAAGACACCAAGCTCGCCCGCCACGCTCGCGTCACCGCGCTCATGCAGCTCGCCGCCTATGTCGCCCAACTCGACCGACTCGGTATCCCGCGCTCCGACCGCGTCGAACTGCTGCTCGGCGACGGCACCACCAGCAGCCACGAGGTCGACGATCTCCTCCCCGTCTTCCAGCTGCGTCGCGAACGCCTGCAGACGCTCATCGCCGATCGTCGCCTCGACCTCGGCGCGGCCGGCGACCCGATCGCGTGGGGCGACCCTCGCGGTGACCTCGGCGTGGTCGCCTGCGGGCGCTGCGCGACCTGCGACCTGGAGGTCGTGGCATCGGGCGATCTCCTTCTCGTCGCAGGGATGCGGCCGGTGCAGCGCGAACGGCTCCGCGCGGCCGGTGTCCAGACGATCGACGACCTCGCGCGGCTCGGCACCGCGCCGACGGGGATGAACCCCGACACCATCGCGCTGCTGCGCACCCAGGCGCGGCTACAGCTCAGCTCGCCTTCCGACATCCCGAACTACGAGGTCGTGCAGCCGCAGGCACTCGGCGCGCTCCCGCGCCCGAGCCAGGGCGACATCTTCTTCGACTTCGAAGGCGACCCGCTCTACACGGAGGGGGAGGGAACCACCTGGGGGATCGACTACCTCTTCGGCTGGGTGGATCTGCGGGAGCAGTACTCGGCGCTGTGGGCGCACTCGTTCGCCGAGGAGAAGGAGGCGCTCGAGCGCTTCCTCGACATGGTGGCCCTCCGGCGCAAGACCCACCCCGACCTGCACATCTATCACTACGCGCCCTACGAGCCCACGCACCTGCTCGCCATGGCGGCGCGCTACGGCGTGCGCGAGTCCGACGTCGATCAACTGCTGCGCGACGGCGTCTTCGTCGACCTCTATCCGATCGTGCGGCGGGCACTCCGCGTGGGCTCGCGCTCTTACTCCATCAAGAAGCTCGAACCGCTCTACATGGGCGACGAGGTGCGCACGAGCGACGTGCAGAAGGGCGACGACTCGATCGTCAAGTACGTGCAGGCCCGAGCGCTTCAACAGGACGGCCCGGATGCCGCGGACGAAGCGGCCCGCATTCTGAACGACCTCGCCGACTACAACCGCTACGACTGCGTCTCGACGCTGCGCCTGCGCGACTGGCTGGTCGACCGCGCCCGCGAGGCGCAGCTGCGCCCCACCCCGAACCCCGATCCCGACGAGCACGCCTACACCCCGTCCGAGCGCGCCGACCGGCTGAATGCCCTCGCCGCCCAGCGCGACGCCGACTCCGCGGAGTCGCGTGCGCTCCGCCTCGGCGCGGCCGCGATCGACTACTACCCACGCGAGGCCAAGTCCTTCTGGGCCACGCACTTCCTTCGCCTGCGAGAGCCGGCCTCGGTGTGGGAAGAGACGCGAGATGTCGTCATGCTCGACTCCTCGCGCTGCCACGTCGTCACCGACTGGTATCAGGAGGAGGGAAAGCGCACCCTCCGTCGCCGCCTCGAGCTGCGCGGCGAACTCGCGCCCGGCACACGCATCAGCGAGGGCAGCGACCCGTTCGCGCTCTACGAGCTGCCGGTGTCGTTCCCCTTCGCCGACAAGTCGCGCTGGATCCATGCCGATCACCGCGTCACCGTCATCGAGACCCTCGACGACGGCGCGATCGTGGAGGAATTCGCCATCGACGGCGAGACCTGGACCGAGCTGCCGATCGCACTGACGCCCGCCGCGCCGCCGCGGGCGATGAACCAGCAGACGGCGATCGACGCATGGGCCGACGCCGTCGTCGCTGCGTCGCCGAAGCTTCCTCACGACCCGGCCACCGACATCCTGCTGCGTCGCCCGCCGCGCACGCGCGCCGGAGCGCTCCCGCCGCAGACCGGCGACGACATCGGCGACATCACCGCCGCTCTTCTCGATCTCGACCGGAGCTACCTCGCCGTGCAAGGACCGCCCGGCACCGGCAAGACCTTCGTCGGTTCGCACGTCATCGCCCGCCTCGTCGCCGAGCACGGCTACAAGGTCGGTGTGGTCGCCCAGTCGCACGCGGTCGTCGAGCACATGCTCGACCGGATCGTGGCCGCGGGGGTGGCCCCGCAGCAGGTCGGCAAGGCGTTGAAGAAACCCGAGGACGCGGAGCGGGTGCGCTTTACGCCTATCCCCAAGAACGGGGTCGCAGCCTTCGCGGCAGAGCACGCGGCATCCGGATTCGTCGTCGGCGGCACCGCGTGGGACTTCGCCCATGAGGGGCGCATCCCGCGCGGGAGCCTCGATCTCCTCGTCATCGACGAGGCCGGGCAGTTCTCCCTCGCCTCGACGATCGCGGTCTCGCTCGCCTCGCCCCGCCTGCTTCTCCTCGGTGACCCGCAGCAGCTGCCGCAGGTGAGCCAGGGCACCCACCCCGAGCCGGTCGACACCTCGGCGCTCGGGTGGGTCATGGACGGCGCCGACGTCATTCCGCCCGCCTTCGGCTTCTTCCTCGCCCGATCGTGGCGGATGCACCCCGCCGTCGCGCGTGCCGTTTCCGATCTGTCGTATCGCGGTGAGCTCGCTGCGCAGCCCGCGACGGCGATGCGCGCTCTGGAGGGCATCGCGCCGGGACTTCACCCGCTGCCGCTTCGTCATCGGGGCAACGCCACCCGGTCGCCGGAGGAGGCGGCGATCGTCGTAGACCTCGTCCGCGACCTCGTCGAGCGTGAGTGGACCGGCATCGACATCGACGACACCGGCGGCGCTGCGCTGACGCCCGTGCGTTCCCTCGTGGCGAAAGACATCATCGTCGTCACCCCGTACAACGCCCAGCAGGTGCTGGTCGAAGAGGCGCTCGCCGCCGCCGGGTTCGACGATGTGCCGGTCGGCACCGTCGACAAGTTCCAGGGACAGGAGGCCGCGGTGGCGATCGTGTCGCTCGCGGCGTCCTCCGGGCGTGACGCGCCTCGGGGTCTGGAGTTCCTTCTTCTGCGCAACCGCCTGAACGTCGCCATCTCACGCGCGATGCACACCGCGTACCTCATCTATTCGCCCGGGCTGCTCGACGACCTGCCACGCACCCCCGAGGGCGTCGCGCGCCTGAGCGGTTTCGCGCGCCTTGTCGGTGCCCATCCGTCCGCCACCGACGCGCCGGGCACCGGGAAGGCCGAGCGCAGCCCCGTTCAGCCCGCGATGGCCGCCCAATAGACTCGCCAGACGCCACACCATCCCCCCGGCGAGGAGGAACTGCCGCATGTCCGACCAGGTGCCCCGTCAATTCGAGATCGATCTGCCCCCCGACCTGATCGGTGGGAACTACGCCGATTTCGCCAACGTCTGGCACAGCTCGACGGTGTTCGTGATGGACTTCCTCACCCTCGCCCAGCCGCCGCACGATGAGACCGACCCCGAGACGGGGGAGCGTCGCACGGTGGTGCCGGCGCGCGTGGTCAGCCGCATCCGCATCCCTCCCGAGCAGGTGTTCGAGCTCGCCAAAGCCCTCACGCAGCAGCTCGAGTTCTGGGAGCAGGAGACCGGTCGGAAGCCTCCGACCGAGCCTGTCATCCCCGACTGACAGAGTCCGTCCGACTAGCCATTCGGAGGGCCGATGTCAACCCCCTGAAAACCCGAATCGCCCCCGTCATACGCTTGGATTCGCGCCGCAAGGCGCAGGCGCGGTGTCCGTTCGGCGAGGGGCGGATACCGCGCCACATTCGTCTCAGGGCTCGGGAATCCGCGGTTATGCCCTCACGAGAGACCGGTCTGGATCCCGTCAGACGGTGCCGTACAGGCGGTCGCCCGCGTCACCGAGACCGGGCACGATGTAGCCCTTCTCGTTCAGCCGCTCATCCAGCGCGCCGAGGACGAGGGTGACATCCTTGTCGCCGACCTGACGTTCGATCGCGGCGACCCCTTCGGGTGCGCCGAGGAGGCAGATCGCGGTGACGTCCTGCGCTCCCCGCTTGAAGAGGAATTCCACGGCGGCACCCAGCGACCCGCCGGTCGCGAGCATCGGGTCGAGCACGAAGCACTGCCGATCGGAGAGGTCGTCGGGCAGACGCTCGGCATAGGTCGTCGGCTCGAGGGTCTCTTCGTTCCGCACCATCCCGAGGAAACCCACCTCGGCGGTCGGGAGGAGCTTGACCATTCCCTCGAGCATCCCGAGTCCGGCGCGAAGGATCGGCACGACGATCGGGCGCGGCTCGCTGATCTTCACGCCCATCGTCAGCGACACCGGGGTCTGGATCTCGATGGGGTCGACCCTCACCGACCGGGTCGCCTCGTAGGCGAGAAGGGTGACGAGCTCCTCCGTCAGCTGCCGGAACACCGGCGACGAGGTCGTCTGGTCACGCAGCACCGTGAGCTTGTGGGTGATGAGCGGGTGGTCGGCGACGTGGAGGCGCATGGGTCCCAGGGTATCCGCTGCGAGGCTGTCGGTCCGTACGCTGGAGGCGTGCAGCCCGACCCCGCCGACGACGCCGCGATGACGCGCGCGCTCGCGCTCGCCGCCGAGGCCGCGACCGAGGGTGAGGTGCCCGTCGGGGCGGTGGTGACGGATGCCACGGGGCACGTCATCGGCGAAGGAAGGAATCTGCGCGAGACCACCGGTGACCCCACTGCTCACGCCGAGGTGGTCGCGCTGCGCGCAGCCGCGGCATCCCGGGGCTCGTGGAATCTCGCGGGCTGCACGCTCGTGGTGACCCTCGAGCCCTGCGTGATGTGTGCCGGCGCGGCGTTGCAGTCGCATGTGAGCCGCGTGGTGTTCGGCGCCTGGGACGACAAGGCCGGCGCAGCCGGGTCGGTGCACGAGGTGCTGCGCGACCGGCGACTGCCGGTGCGCGCCGAGGTCGTCGGGGGCGTGCGTGCCGACGAGGCCGTGGCGCTCCTGCAGGAGTTCTTCGCCGCGCGGCGGTGACTCGCGCGGCTGTCGCTCAGCGCGGCAGCGCCGGCAGCACCGCCTCGCCCACGTAGTCGACATGCGCGACGTCGTGGTTGTCGAGGAACTGGAAGTACACCCGCTCGATGCCGAACGAGCGCCAGCGTTCGATGCGCTCGCCGATCTCGTCGGGCCCGCCGACGAGGTTGACCCCGTCGCGCACCTCGTCGAGCGTCTTTCCGAGCCTGCCCGCGCGGCGCGCGACCTCGGCATCGTCGGCGCCGGCGATCACCGACATCGCCACCGACAGGCGAACGGTCGCCGGGTCGCGGCCGACCCGCTCGCAGGCGGCGTGGAGGTTGTCGAGGCGCTCGGCGATCTGCGCGTCGGTGGGGAAGCCGACGTTGTATTCGCGGGCGAAGCGGGCGACGAGATCGGGGGTGCGCCGTCGACCGGCACCGCCGATGATCACGGGTACCGGCTGCTGCACCGGTTTGGGCAGCCCAGGGGCGTCCACCAATCGGTAGTTCTCACCTGTGAAGCTGTAGCTCTCGCCCGCCGGTGTCTCCCAGAGCCCGGTGACGATCTGCAGCTGTTCCTCGAGAAGGTCGAATCGGTTCTTGGGGAAAGGGATTCCGTACGCCTCGTGCTCGCGCTCGAACCACCCTGCGCCGAGCCCGAGCTCGATGCGGCCACCCGACATCGCGTCGACCTGCGCGACCTGGATCGCGAGCACGCCGGGGTGGCGGAAGGTGACGGGAGAGACCAGGGTGCCCAGGCGGATGCGGCTGGTCTCGCGGGCGAGCCCGGCGAGGGTGGTCCAGGCATCGGTGGGCCCGGGCAGCCCCTCGTCACGTCCATTCAGGTAGTGGTCGGAACGGAAGAACCCGTGGAACCCGTGGCGCTCGGCAGCCTGGGCGAAGGCGAGCTGGTCGTCGTAGCTCGCACCGAGGTGGGGCTCGGTGAAGACGCAGTACTCCATTGCGTGGCGGCTCGGAGGTCGTGACGGTCAGTCGGCCGAGCGGATGACGATCGCCTCGGTGGGCGGCGCGTCGGGGCGGTCGCCGGTGTACCCGATCGTCAGAAGCAGCGCGCGACGGAACTCGTCGGGCCGCTCGAGGTGCGGGGCGTGCCCGGTGCCCTCGAGTTCGATCTCGGTGACATCGCCCCCACCTGCCTGGTAGGCCTTCAGCACGTCGCGGGTCTGCGAGATCATCTCCTGGGCGGGGGCGACATCGGCCCCCGGCCAGCCGGGGACGATCCCCAGCGCGCCCAGGTGGTTGAAGTCGTAGAACGAGCCGTCGGCGACGATCGCGTCGACGCTGCCGTGGATCCACAGCACCGGCGGCTTGTCGTCGAGATCGACGATGCCCGAGACGTCGAAGTACTTCGGGGCCATCGTGTTGAGCACCCCGAGGTGTCCCGCGCCGAAGCCCGGCCAGTTCTTGCTGGGAACCGAGTTGCCGGGGTAGTTCCCCTCGGCGGTCGAGGTGGTGAGCATCGACTCCACGAAGACGTCTTCGTGGGGGGTGGTGAAGCCCGGGGCGACGTAGGCGGCGCGGAACACGCTGCGAGGGGAGGTCTGGGCTGCGTCGCCGGTGTCGTGCGCGATGAGGCGTTCCACGAAATCGGGGTTCGCCCCCCCGCCGCCGCAGCCGGCGTCGTCGTCGGTGAGACGCGAGCCGTCACGGCGGGTGCCGCCGAAGCCGTACGGCGAAACGGGAGCCTGGAGTGTCAGGCTCAGCACGGGATGATCGAGGGCGTACTGCATAACGACACCCCCGCCCATCGACCAGCCGACGAAATGCGCGGTGGGGAGGCCGAGGGCCTGCAGGACGGCGAAGATGTCGTCGCTGAAGTCGCGGACACCGCGGGTGGCGTCGACGGGAGTGTGCTCGCTGCCGCCGAAACCTCGGAGGTCGATGGCGATCACGCGCAGGTCGCTCGGGAGGTCGAGCATGGTGGGCTGCCAGAAGAGCGCCGACGAGACGTTGCCGTGCACCAGGACCACCGTCTTCTGCGGAGTCGTGTCGGGGTCGTCGCCGCGGCGTTCGAGGATGCTGATCGCCACGTCGGGCGTGTCGATGATTCGTGAGCTGATGCCGTCGAAGAGCGAATTCGGGGGCGTGATCATCGCAGTCTCCTTCTCGCCCGGGGCGTCCACGCCCCGCCGTTTCGACTATAGCCCGGGGCCTCGGGCGCGTCGGGGTGGGTTCGTAGGATGGCGGGATGACCGACGCCTTCACACTCCCGTCCATCGCCGTTCTCGGAGCAGGGTCGATGGGAGGGGCAGTCCTCCGCGGTGTCGCGGCGTCGGCACTGGCCACGAACGGGATCATCGCGACCAACCGCTCCCGCGCGAAGGCCGAGGAGCTGGCATCCGTCCCGTCGGTGACGAGTCTCGCCCTCGAGGACGAGCCCGACGCCAACGCCCGGGCGGCCGCGAAGGCCGACATCGTCCTCGTCGGGGTGAAGCCCGCGATGGTGCCCGACCTGCTGCATGAGATCGGCCCGCACCTGCGCCCCGGCACGATCGTGGTGAGCCTCGCCGCGGGGGTGACGCTGGCCACGTTCGAGCAGATCCTGGGGACGGATGTCGCGGTGTTCCGCTCCATGCCGAATACCCCCGCGCTCGTCGGCAAGGCCGTCACCGGTCTCGCGGCGGGGAGCCGGGCGACCGAGGACGACGCCCGCGTCATCCGCCGTCTCTTCGAAACGGTGGGGACCGTGATCGAACTGCCCGAGGAGCAGATCGACGCGCTGTCGACGATCTCGGGGTCGGGGCCGGCGTACGTCTTCCTCCTCATCGAGGAGCTGACGCGTGCGGCGATCGGCAAGGGCTTCGCCGAGGCGGACGCGCGTGTCATGGCCGAGCAGACCTTCGCCGGTGCGACGGCGCTGCTGGCGGCGACCGGGGAGGACCCCGCCGAGCTGCGGCGCCGGGTCACCAGCCCGAAGGGCACAACCGAGCGCGCCGTCGCCGTGCTGCAGGAGGCGCGTCTCGACGAGGTGTTCACGCGCGCGACCGACGCCGCCCTCGCTCGGGCGAAAGAGCTCGCGGCCGGGGCGTGAGTACCCCGGGCGTGATGCGAGGCGGGCGTCAGCTGGTCTTCGAGCGGTCCATCCACCATTCGACGAACGACCGCGCCCGGCCATCCGGGGCGAGGTCGATCACCCAGAGGTTGCTGTAACTCCGGCCACCCGCGTAGACCGTTTCGGCCTGGATGAACGCGCGGTCGCCGTCGACGCCCGCGACATCCCACGTGAAGGTGAACGAGTCGGGTTCGTCCTGTCGCCGCAGCCATTCGGCCACGATCGCGTCGTGACCGGTGAACGCCGTCGTCCACGGCTCGAACCTCAGCTCGGCGTCCTCTGTGAAGAGGGCCCTGATGTCGTCGGGCTCATTGGAACGCCAGGCGGCGAGGTAGCTGTCGATGAAGCGGCGCGCCGCGGCATCCGTCTGCTGTCTGTCCGTCATGCGGGCATTTTGGCGCGGACTTCCGACAGCCGCGACGGGATTGACGGTCTCGACGTGTGCGTAACTCCTGCAATTCGCGCGCTCCGAGCCGGTGGAACCGGTTCCGCCGGCCTGCCGGCCGATTCTTGAGGAGTTGTTCAGGAGTTCGGGACGACCCGATCACCGATCGAGCGCCGCGAACCGCTCGATGTCGGAGTTCGTGCCCGAGACGATGATGAGGTCGTGGTTGGTGACGACCGTGTTGGCCTCGGCGTAGCGGAACGGCTTGCCGGGGCTCTTCACGCCGACGACCGTGACGTTGTACTTCGTGCGGACGCCGGATTCATTCAGGCCCACGCCGCGGATGAACTTCGGCGGGTACATCTTGGCCAGCACGAAGTCGTCGTCGAAGCGGATGAAGTCGAGCATGCGGCCGCTGACGAGGTGGGCGACGCGCTCGCCGGCTTCGCGCTCGGGGTAGATGACATGGTTCGCGCCGACGCGGGCGAGGATCTTGCCGTGCGACTGCGAGACCGCCTTCGCCCAGATCTGCGGCACCTTCAGGTCGACGAGGTTGGCGGTGATGAGGACGGATGCCTCGATGAGCGACCCGACCGCGACGACGGCGACCTGGAAGTCCTGGGCGCCGATCTGCTTGAGCGCATCGATGTTGCGCGCGTCGGCCTGGACGGTGTGGGTGACCCGGTCCGACCACTTCTGCACGAGCTCGAGGCTCTCGTCGATCGCGAGGACTTCGCGCTCGAGCCGGTCGAGCTCGCCGGCGCAGGCGGCGCCGAAGCGCCCGAGCCCGATGACGAGGACGGGCGCGTCCCCCCTGATGCGATCACCCAACGATCGGCCTTTCCACGGGCAGCGAGTAGAGCTGCGAACGGGATGACGCGGCCACGGCCGCGGCGAGAGTCACTGTACCAATGCGGCCCATGAAGATGGTGAGGGCCTGCACGTACACGGCGGAGTCGGGAAGCTCCATCGTCAGACCGGTCGACAGGCCCACGGTGCCGAACGCCGAGATGACGTCGAAGAGCACCTCGTCGACGGGTGCCTGGGTGATCTGCGCAATGGTGATCGTCGACAGGGCGACGATCGTCGCGCCCCACGCCACGACCGACAGGGCCACGCGCTGCACGTCGCTGGGGATGCGGCGCCCGAAGACCTCGACCGACTGGCGGCCCTTCGCCTCCGACCACACGGCCAGGGCGAGGACGGCGAGGGTGGTGACCTTGATGCCGCCGGCGGTGGAGGCCGAGCCGCCGCCGACGAACATGAGCATCGATCCGACGACGAGTGACGATCCGTACAGCTCGCCGATGTCGACGACGGCGAATCCCCCTGACCGTGTCATGGCGGAGAGGAAGAAGGCCTGGAACGTGGTGTCCCAGGCGTCCATCGAACCGAAGGTGCCCGGGTTGGCGTATTCGAGGGTGAGGAAGGCCCCGGCGCCCAGCACGAACAGGACCGACGTGGTGATGAGTGTGAGCTTGGTGTGCAGCGACCACGCCTTGACGTGCCAGACGTTCTTGTACAGGGCGTAGATGACGGGGAAGCCGATGCTGCCGAGGAAGACCGCGATCATGAGGATGGTCAGCAGCACGTAGTCGTCGGCGAACGGCGCGATGCCGCCGATGTTGGGGGTGAAGCCGGTGTTCGTGAACGCCGAGACCGCGTAGAACGGAGCCTCCCACAGCGCCTCGATCGGACCGATTCCCGCAAGGAGCAGGCTCGGGTAGAGGGCGATCGCGACGACCGCCTCGATGAGCAGCGTGGAGAGCGCGACCGTCCGCAGCAGCTGACCGACTTCGCCGAGCCGCACCGCCTGGCCCTCGTTCACCGGTCCGCCGTGGCTGCGGAGCGGGTTGGTGTCGCTGGCGGCGATGAGCTTGGCCCGGAGTCCCAGACGCTTGGAGATGATCAGGCCGAGGATCGAGGCCAGCGTGAGCACGCCCATGCCGCCGATGTTCATGCCGAGGAAGATGACGACCTTCCCGAACGGCGAGAAGGTCGTCGCGATGTCGACGGTCGTCAGGCCGGTGACGCAGATCGTCGAGACGGCGGTGAACAGCGCATCGGCGAGGGGGAGCCGCCCGGCATAGGTCGACGCGGGCAGCGACAGCAGCGCGGTGAAGACGAGGATCAGCGACGCGAACACCAGCACGGCGAAGCGCGCGGGGGAAGAGGTGGTGAGGTTGCGCAGCGCGTCCCAGGCGCGTTCGCCGACGGCGCGGACTCGGCGCCACGCCGCACGTGCCTGGCCCGTCGGCATGCAGCGCCCCTTTCGCCGAGAAAACCTCAGTCATGGTACTCCGCCGCTGGGCGGCACTAACCTAATGCCATGGCGGACATCTTCGACGTGATCGCAGACGGGACGCGACGCGACATCCTCAGGCTCCTGCTCGATCGCTCCACCGCCGGTGAGAACGGCACGAGCGTGTCGCAGATCGTGAGCGCCCTCGGTGTCAGCCAGCCGACGGTATCCAAGCACCTGAAGGTGCTGCGCGAGGCGCACCTCGTCTCGGTGCGCGAGGTCGGCCAGCACCGCTACTACAGCCTGCTGTCGGCGCCCCTCGATGAGATCGACGACTGGCTCGTGCCCTTCCTCGACACCCCCGAGCTCGTCGCCGCCGATGCCGCCGCGCTGATCTCTCTCCCCGAGCCTGCGGCGCACGCGGCCGAGCTCGTCGGGCGCGCCGCGGCGTCCGCTCAGCACGCCGTCGCGAACGCGCTGAAGAAGCTGCCCGGGCGCTGAACCGCGTCAGCCACGACGTGTGCGACGCGGGAACAGCCATGAGCCCCAGCCGATGGCGGCGGCGAGGATCACGGCGCACCATCCGAGTGCCCACCAGAGCTCGCTGCCGACCGCCTCGCGCATGAGCAGGGCCCGGATGGTCTCGATGATCGGCGTCACCGGCTGATTCGCCGCCACCCATTGCAGCCAGTCAGGCAGGGTCTCCACCCGTACGTACGCACTGGACAGGTACGGCAGGAACAGCAGGATGAAGCCGTACGCGTTCGCACCTTCGGGGCTGCCCGCGGCGAGCCCGATGGCCGCGAAGAGATAGGTGATGGCGAGGATCCACAGCGCCACCACGCCGAGCGCTCCGATCCACCCGGCGATGTCGGCCGTCGGTCGGAATCCGACGAGCAGCGCCACTCCGATGACGACCACAGTGGCGATGAGGTTCCGCACGAGACTGGCGACGACGTGCCCGGTCAGTACCGCGCTGGAGCGAAGAGGCATCGTGCGGAACCGGTCGATGATGCCGTTTCGCATGTCGCTCGCCACCGCCAGGGCGGTCGATGAGGCGCCGAACCCGGCGCACGTCAAGATGATGCCGGGCACGACGTAGTTCACATAGTCCCCGGTGGGATCGATCGAGGCGCCGAAGACGAAGGTGAACATCAGCATCAGCAGGACCGGCAGGAGGACCGCCATAAGAAGCGACTCGCCGTCACGAAGGGAGTGGAGGAGGCTTCGGCCGACGAAGACGCGTTCGGCCGTCATTCCGGCGAGGCGGGGACGGACGGTAGGGGCTGCGGCAACGGTGGTCATGCGGGGATCCCTTCTCGAAGGTCGCCGGCGGACGGCGATTCGGTCAGGGAGAAGAACACGTCATCGAGGGTCGGGCGGCGCAGGACGACGCTGCCGTCGAGGCCGGCGGCGGCAAGCTCGTCGAGGGCGGCCCGGACTGCCGAGAGGCTGCCGTCGGTCGGGATGTGGCCGCGCAGCATCCCAACCGCATCACGCACCTCGACGGACTCGTCGCCGACGCGGGCCTTCAACTCGGTCGGGGTGCCGACGGCGACGATCCGCCCGCCGTTCAGTACGGCGATCCGGTCCGCGAGCTCGTCGGCTTCCTCGAGATACTGCGTGGTGAGGAGCACCGTGGTGCCGGCGTCGCGGAGCGAGCGGATCACCTGCCAGAGCTCACGACGGCTGCGCGCGTCGAGGCCGGTGGTCGGTTCATCGAGGAAGAGCACCTCGGGGCGCACGACGAAACTGAGGGCGAGGTCGAGACGTCGCCGCATGCCGCCCGAATATGTTCCGGCACGGCGCGCTCCGGCGTCGGCGAGGGCGAATTGCTCGAGCAGCTCGGCCGCTCGCGTTCTCGCACGACGCCGTGACAGTCCGCACAGCCGCGCCACCATCACGAGGTTCTCGTGACCGCTGAGGACGTCGTCGACGGCGGCGGATTGGCCGGTGAGTGCGATGCGTCGCTGCACCTCGTCAGGGTGCGTGGCCACGTCCCAGCCCGCCACCTGCGCGCTGCCCCCGTCGAGGGGTGAGAGCGTGGTGAGAATTTCGACGGTTGTCGTCTTGCCCGCCCCGTTCGCGCCGAGAAGCGCGAAGATCTCGCCTCGCGCAACGGCGAGGTCGATCTCGTCGAGGACTCGTTGCGAGCCGAAGCGCTTGACGACTCTAGTCATTCGGATCGCGGACTCGTCCCCTTCCCCGCGCCGTTCCTGATAGCCCATGATAACCTCCTATACGTCATAAACTGTTTATGACGGTAACACACTGTTTATGGCGTAGATAGTCCTAGGCTTGACGCATGACGGATGACGGCGATTTCGACCTTCCTCGCGGCGTCGCCCTCGCATGGGGCGTCGCAGCGAGCCCTCAGCGAGGCCCGAAACGCGAGATGAGCGTCGAGCGGATCGTCGACGCCGCGGTCGAGATCGCCGACTCGGAAGGTCTGTCGGCGGTGTCCATGGCTGCGGTCGCCGCCAAGCTCGGCTACACGCCGATGTCGCTGTACCGCTACGTCAGTGCAAAGGAAGACCTCATCCTCCTGATGCAGGAGGAGGCGACCGGTCTCCCGTCCGACGAGGCGAGGTCCGCGGGGCAGTGGCGGGATGGGATCCGTGCGCTCTACCGCGAGCAGGTGGCGCTGTACCTGACACACCCTTGGCTTCTCGACATTCCGATCACGGGAGCGCCGACCACGCCGAACAGCGCCGCATGGATGGATGCGGGTCTCCATGCCCTCGCCGACACGCCCCTCCCTGCCAGCGAGCGCCTCGCAGTGGTTCTGCTGGTCACCGGCCACGCGCGATGGGCGGGGATCGTCTTCGCGGCCTATGCCCGCATCGAGCGGGAGCGAGGGGCGGACTCCGATGCGGTCGCGCGAAGCGAAGACGCGGTGTTCCGCCACCTCATCACCGCCGACGCGTTCCCCGACCTACGCGCCGCCATCGACGCGGGCGTCTTCCTCGATGAGACGGACCCGTTCGCCTTCATCCTCGAACTCAGTCTCGACGGCGTCGCCGCCCACATCGACGCCCTCGCCACCGACGTTTCCGTGCCCCTTGCATCCGCTCCCTGGCCCGAATCCGACGACGCCGATATCGCCGACGACCGGCGGTATCGC
Source organism: Microbacterium sp. SLBN-154 (assembly GCF_006715565.1). NCBI lineage: Bacteria > Bacillati > Actinomycetota > Actinomycetes > Micrococcales > Microbacteriaceae > Microbacterium > Microbacterium sp. SLBN-154. The sequence continues at coordinate 3,135,109 of NZ_VFNL01000001.1, read as the reverse complement.
GAGGCTCGCCGCGGAGTTCGGCAGGCGGAGAAGGCGCTGCGGACGGCGCGGACGGCGATGCGTGTCGCGGCGCGCGAGGCCCGCGCGCGGCGCCCGAGGGGTTCCGCCGCGCAGTGAGCGTTCACACACCGGAGGCTTGCCAAGAACTCACGAGTCACACGGGTTTACACGCGTCGCGGCGACCCCATAAAGTAGGCCCAGCAGAACTGCAGAAAACGAGCCGAGCGCCGGAAGGGGGCACCGTGGCTGATTTGCCGGATGTCCGCTTCCTCACCGTCGCCGAGGTGGCCGAGCTCATGCGGGTGTCGAAGATGACGGTCTACCGTCTCGTGCACGCTGGGGAGCTTCCCGCCGTCCGGTTCGGACGCAGCTACCGGGTGCCCGAATCGGCGGTCACCGAGGCCCTGCAGCGGCCCATCGCCGACGTCGGCTAGACTGACCCGAGGCATTTTCCGCTTTTGCCCGTTCCCGATCGTGCATGCCCGTGCGATCAGACCCCGACATAGTGAGGTTTTCCGTGGGTTCAGTCATCAAGAAGCGCCGCAAGCGCATGGCGAAGAAGAAGCACCGCAAGCTGCTTCGCAAGACTCGCCACCAGCGCCGCAACAAGAAGTAAGCGGCACCGACACCGAGCGCCTGTCCGATGGACGGGCGCTTCGTGTTCGTGGCGCCGTTCGCCCCGGCATCCGACGTTCGGAGGAATCATGAAGACGATCACCGTTCAGGAACTGCAGCAGAACCCGAACCTGCCCCTCGTGGACGTTCGCGAAGAGCACGAGTTCGCCGAGGGACGCGTGCCCGGCGCGGTCAACCTGCCGATGTCGACACTCGGCGAGCGGCTCGACGAGTTGCCCGAGGGGCCGTTCCGCGTCGTCTGCGCCATGGGCGGGCGCTCGGCGCGCGTCATCGAGGCGCTCGAGGCACGCGGCTACGACGCCACCAACGTCGAGGGCGGCACGATGGCGTGGGCCGAAGCGGGCTTCCCCCTCGAGCGCTGACGCCGCTGCCGCGGGCGACGCCGCTCCGCGGCATCCGCTCTGTCCCTTTCTCGGCGCATGGCGCGCGGGGAAGGGCAAAGCGAAACGGCGCGACCGCCCCGCCCCTCCCACACCGCCGTAAAATGGCGGATGTGACCACCCTCACCGTCATCGGAAAGCCCGACTGCCACCTGTGCGATGTCGCGCAGGGCGTCGTCGAGGCCGTGGTCGCCGACTTCCCCGAGGACGAGGTCACCGTCGAGCACCGCTCGATCGTCGATGACCCCGCACTGCACGCCGAATGGTGGGAGAAGATCCCCGTCGTGCTGATCGACGGGCGGCTCCACACCTACTGGCGGGTGTCCGCCGATCGCCTGAGCACGGCGCTCCGCGAGGCCAAGCAGTCCTGACCCTCAGCGCTCGGGTCGCGCCTCGGCGCCGTCCCCTGCGCCGCCGACGACGGGGATCGCCTGTGTGAACGCGCTTGCCCGCTCGACGGCTTCTGCGCTGCCGGTGAACAGGCCGCCCGTGTCAGGGCGCGGCTCCTCGGCTTCGGCCGTCTCGTCGCCGTCTGCGCCGGCCTCGGTGAGGAGCACCCGCTGGGTCGGGAGAGCGGTGGGCATGGTCCGCTGCATCCAGGTGACCATCGCCTCGCGGACGGCGCAGCGCAGGTCGAACAGGGTGGGGGCGTCGACGGCCGAGACGAGGATGCGCACCCGCACATACCCGGCGACGGCGTCGGTGACCTGCAGCACCGCGGTGCGTCCGTCCCACAGGTCGCTGTCGGCCACGACGCGGGTGAGCTGGTCGCGCATCTTCGACGGCGACACCCGCCAGTCGACGTCGAGCTCGACGGCGCCGAGAAGTGCGCTGCCCTGCCGGGTCCAGTTCTCGAAGGGCGTCGTGGTGAAGTACGTGCACGGCAGCACCAGGCGCCGTTCGTCCCAGAGGTCGAGCACCACATAGCTGAGCGTGATCTCTCCGACACGCCCCCACTCGCCCTCGACGACCACGACGTCATCGACGCGCAGGGCCTCACTGAAGACGAGTTGGATGCCCGCGAACATGTTCGCCAGCACCGACTGGGCGGCGAGTCCCGCGATGACCGACGCGATCCCGGCCGACGCCAACACACTCGCTCCCACCGCGCGCACCTCGGGGAAGGTCAGCAGGATGGCCCCGCCCGCGAGCACCACGATGATCGCGATCGCGAGGCGCCGGAGGATCAGCGTCTGCGTGCGGATCCGTCGCGCGACCCGGTTGTCGGGCACGTCGATGCGGTACCGACCGAGAGCGAGGTCGGAGAGGAAGAGCACCAGCGCCCCACGAGCCACGCCCCGACGATGATCGTCACGATCGTCATCGCGTGGTTCAGCGCGGGTTTCCACGCGGGATCGGGGAAGGTCACGGCGATCGCGATCCACAGCGCGATCACCAGGACGAAGGCGCGGAACGGCCGGCGCGCGCGGGTGATGAGGGATGCCGGCCACTGCCGTCTCCGCACGAACAGGCGCATCGCGCCGGTGACCATCAGGGCGACCGCGATGGCTCCGATCACGGCGATGACCATCGCGATGGCGAACTGCAGCCATTCCTGCCACATGGGGGGTCCTCCGTTCGGGGTCGGCGGAACGACCACCTGAGCCGACCCTCTCACCGAGTCGCCGGTCGACGGCGGATATCGCTCGGGGCGTCAGCTGCGCGCCCGCACGACCACCGGCTCCGGCGTGAGAGCGATGCGCACCCGGTCGCCGAACTCGACCCGCTCCGCCACCGGGTGCTGCACGTGCACGAGCGACCCGTCGGCGGTGTGCACGAGCGTGCGACGCGCGCTGCCGAGGAAGGTGCTCTCCTGCACCACCGCGTCCACCCCGGCCTCGTCTGCCGCGGCGAGTCGGACGTTCTCCGGCCGCAGGAACACCTCGACCTCGCCCGGGGAGGAGGCGGCGCCCGCGGTGACCCGCAGCGGCAGTGGCATGCCCCACACCTCGACGGCGTCGCCGGTGACGGTGCCGGGCACGACGCTCGACACCCCGACGAACGCCGCGACGTACGGTGTCGTCGGCCGGAGGTACAGGTCTTCCGGTGTGCCGATCTGCTCGATGCGGCCGGCGTTCATCACGGCGATGCGGTCGGAGACGGCGAGGGCCTCCTCCTGGTCGTGGGTGACGAAGACCGTGGTGATGCCCAGGCGCAGCTGGATGCGCCGGATCTCGTCGCGCAGCTGCACCCGCACCTTGGCGTCGAGAGCCGACAGCGGTTCGTCGAGCAGCAGCACCCGCGGTTCGGTGACGAGCGCGCGGGCGAGGGCCACGCGCTGCTGCTGGCCGCCCGAGAGCTCGTGGGGGAAGCGGTCTGCGAGGTGGTCGAGCCCGACGAGTTCGAGCGCGTCGGCGGCGCGGGCCGCGGCATCCTTCTTTCCCACCCCGCGTCGGCGCAACCCGAATGCGGTGTTCTCGAGTGCCCGCAGGTGGGGGAAGAGCGAGTACGACTGGAACACCATGCCGATGTCGCGCTTGTTGGTGGGGACGGATGACACGTCGCTGCCGCCGAGCAGGATGTGCCCTTCGGTGGCCCGCTCGAGTCCCGCGAGGACGCGCAGCGCCGTGGTCTTGCCGCACCCCGAGGGACCGAGCAGCGAGACGAACTCGCCCGGCGCGATGTCGAGGTCGACGCCGTGCAGCACGCGGGTCGCGCCGTAGTCCTTCACCACCGTGCGCAGCTCGACCCGGGTGCCGGCGCCCGCCTCGGCGAGGAGGGCGTTGTCGGCGGTGGCGGGAAGGGTGCGGGGGCTGGTGTCGGAGGTGGTCACGAGCGGCTCCTTCGGAGGGTGCGGCGGGGCGAGGCGGTGCGGGAGGAGACGGAAGCGCCGACCCGCCCCGCGCGCCCGATCATGAGCAGCAGCACGAACGCGAAGGCGAGGGCGAGCAGGGTGAAGATTGCCGCGGCGTAGGCATCCTGTCGGTTGATGACGACCAGTCCGGTCTGCAGCACCTGCCGGTTCAACAGCGACGCGATGGTGAACTCGCCGAGGACGACGGCGACCGAGATGAGGGATGCGGCGAGCAGTCCTTGACGCAGGTTCGGCGCGATCACGCGCACAAGCACGGTGAACCAGCCGGCGCCGAGCGTGCGTGCCGCTTCGGCCAGGGTCTTCACGTCGACGGCATCGATGGAGGCCTGGATCGAGCGGTAGGTGAAGGGGAGCACCAGGATGCCGTACGCGAAGGCGAGCGTCCACGCTCCGGTACCGAGGGTGCGACCGATCTGCAGGTAGATCGGGGCGAGCCCGACGACCAGCACGATGGCGGGGATCGTGATGGGCAGGAGGGCGAGGAACTCGAACCCGCGCCGGAGTTTCGGGAACTTCAGCGCCACGAGAACCATCGTCGGGGTGAAGAGGAACAGCACGATCAGGACCGTCACCGCCGCGAGGACGAGCGAGTTGCCGAGCCCCGTCCAGATCGGCGCGTACCTCGCGGCGTTCGCCGGATCGAAGACCGACAGCCAGCGCTCGAACGTGTATGCGCCGCCCGCGGGCGAGGACAGGGTGAACAGGAAGGTGGCGACGAAGGGCACCGCGAAGACGAGCCCGACGACGAGGCCGATGAGCCACCGGACGACCGCTGAGGGGGCGATGCCTCTCATGCCTGCCACCTCGCCGTCCGGCGCTGGATGAGGGAGTACAGCCACATCACGACGGCGACGACGATGATCATGCCGAACGCGAGGGCGCCGGCGAGGTTTTCGCGGCCCAGGACGGTCTCGCTCGTGAGCGCGGCCCGGATCTGCAGCGGCACGATCTGCGAACCCTGACTCGCCAGTGCCGCGGCCGTGGCGTACGACGAGAACGCGTTGGCGAACAGCAGCAGCAGGCTGGCGACGAACGACGGAGCGAGCACCGGGAAGCCGACGTGCCGCCAGAACCCGCCGCGGGTTCCGCCGAGGGTGAGGTGCGCCTCGAACCACTGCGGCCGGAGCGCGGCGAGGGCGGGCATGAAGGTGATCACCATCAGCGGGATCTGGAAGACGAGGTAGGCGGGGATGAGCCCCGGGAGGGCGTAGATCCACGCACCGCCGGCGAAGATGTCGATGCCGAGCGCATCGCGCAGGAAGCGCGTGACGATCCCCTGCGTGCCGATCGTCGCGATCATCGCGAAGGCGAGCATGACCCCGCCGAACTGGGCGAGAACTCCGGATGCCGCGTCGACCGTCGTGCGGACGACGCCGGTGTCGGGGAGGCCGAGCAACGCGTAGCAGACCGACGCGCCCACGACCGCGCCGACGATTGCCGTGAGGAGGGAGATCCCGGTGGAGTTGACGAAGGTGTTGACGATGACGGGATCGCCGAGCGCCGCGATGTTCGCCAGGGTGAAGGCGCCGTCGCCGTCGAAGAGCCCGGAGGCGATGGCGAGGACCGTGGGGAGGGCGAGGAACAGCAGGACGTAGACGGCGAACGGGGTGAGGCCGAGCCACGACCAGTCGCGGGAGCCGTCGGCCCGGGCGACGCGGCGCTGCCGCGCCGGAACCTGGGGCTCCGGCGCGGCAGCACTCGTCACGTCTGCGGGTGACTCCCCGGCGTGAGCGGGGGCCGCTGTCACTGGATCGCCGCTGCCCACTCCTGGCCGAGGAGCTCGCCGGCCGCGGCGCTCTGCTCCTCGGTCGGCACGACGGTGTCTTCGGGGGCCTCGGGCAGTGCGGCCGCCAGCTCCTCGTCGATCGTGCCCGCTTCGATCATGGCGTCCATGCGCACAGGGCGGGCGCCACCCTTCAGCCAGAGGTTCTGCACCTCGTCGCTGTAGAGGAACTCCTGCCACAGGCGCGCAGCGGCGGGATTCGGGGCATCCTTGTTGATCGCCTGGTTGTAGTAGCCGGCGTACCCGGTGCCGGGGAAGACCACGACCTCCCACGCGGGGTTGTCGGCGGCGTGCGCGGCGTTGAGGTAATCCCAGTCGAACACCACCGGGGTCTCCCCGCTCGCGACCGTCGCTGAGGTCACGTCGAGCTTGAGCAGGTTTCCCGCGGCGTTGAGCTCGGAGAAGAAGTCGATGCCGGGCTGGAAGTCATCGAGGTCGCCCCCGGTCTGCACCGTCGCCAGACCCACGGCGGCGAACGCGGCGCCCGCCTGGGTCGGGTCGCCGTTCAGCGCCACCGAACCGCGGTAGTCGTCACCGAGCAGATCCTCGATGCTCTCGGGGGCGGGGAAGCGCGACGAGTCGTAGCCGACCGACATATAGCCGCCGTAATCACCGACGAAGAGGCCGTCGGGGTCTTTCAGCGCCTCGGGGATGTCGTCCCAGGTCTGCACTTTGTAGGGCGCGAAGTAGTCGGTGCTCTGAAGCGCCACGGTGAGGCCGAGGTCGAACACGTCGGGGGCGGTGTCGAGGCCCTGGTTGGTCTCGGCGGCCTGGATCTCCTCGGCGCTGGAGGCGTCGGGCGACTGCTCGTTGACGGTGATCTCGGGGTAGCGCTCCGCGAACAGGTCGATGATCTCGCCGTAGTTCGCCCAGTCGCGGGGGAGCGCGATGACGTTCAGCTGGCCTTCGGCCTTGGCGGCTTCTTCGAGGTCTTCGAACGTCCCGAAGTCTTCGAGGCTCGTCGCGGTGGCGGCGTCGACGCCGGAGTCGGATGAGGCGTCGCCGGAACCGGCGGCGGCGCCGCCGCAACCGGCGAGCGTGACCGCGGCAGCGGTCGCCAGGGCCAGGACGGCGAGCGTGCGCGCCGCCGGGCGAGGGGTGCGTGACATGGAGTTGTTCCTCTCGGGTGAGCGCGCCGCCGTGTCGCGCCGAAGCGCGTGCGATGCGGGGACGAGAGGAACCTAGAAGCGCCCGGTTACCGGGCGCACCGGCCGAGGTGAACGATCGGTGAGCGCTCGGTGACGGTTCCGCAGGGTCGGCGTCGTTACGGCGCCAGGCGTGTCGGACCGCGGAAGAGGAACGTGACCTCGCGGATCGAGGACTCGCCGAGCAGGAGCATCAGCACGCGCGCGAGGCCCATGCCGAAGCCGCCGTGTGGAGGAACGCCGTAGCGGAAGAAGTCGAGGTAGTGCTCCAGGCCCTCCAGCTCGAGGCCCTTCTCCACCGCCTGCTTCTCGAGCACCTCGATGCGGTGCTCGCGCTGCGCACCCGTGGTGATCTCGGTGCCGCGGTAGAGCAGGTCGTAGCTCTTGGTGAGCCCGGTCTCCTCGTCGCGCATGTGGTAGAACGGCCGGATCTCGGCGTGATAGTCGGTGACGAACACGAAGTCGTGCCCGTAGGTCTCCTTCACATGCGCCGACAGCTGGCGCTCGCCCTCCGGGTCGAGGTCGCCGTCGGCGCGGGGGATCTCGTAGCCGCGGGCGGCGACGATCTCGCGCGCCTCGGCGAGCGGGATGCGGGGGAAGGGCACCGCCGGCACGTCGACCTCGATGCCGAACAGGTCGCGGATCTCGTCGCCGTGCTTGTCCTTGACCGCGGCGATCGCGGTGGCCAGAAGCTCCTCCTGCATCGCAGCGACGTCTTCGTGGGACTCGATCCAGCTGATCTCGGCATCGATCGAGGTGAACTCGGTGGCATGGCGGCTGGTGAACGAGGGGTCGGCGCGGAACGCGTCGGCGATCTCGAAGACCTTGCCGAAGCCGGCGGCCTGGGCCATCTGCTTGAAGTGCTGCGGGCTCTGGGCGAGGTAGGCGGTCTGGTCGCCGAAATACTCCAGCTGGAACAGCTCGGCGCGCGACTCCGACGGGCTGGCCATGAGCTTGGGGGAGTGGATCTCGATGTAATCGCGCTCCACCCAGTACGACCGCATCGCATGCTCGAGCGTCGTCTGCACGCGGAAGATGAGGTTGTTCCGGCGCTGGCGGAGGTCGAGGAAGCGCCAGTCCATGCGCTTGTCCATGCCGCTGTCGGCGGCGATGGGGGTCTCCGGCAGTGCCGCGGAAGCGATCTCGAGCGAGCCGATCTTGACCTCGACCCCGCCGAGCTTCACGCGCTCATCGTGCTTGAGCTCACCCTGCACGGTCAGGAAGGTGCCGGTGGCAAGGCCCGAGATCGTCTCGGTCAGGGCAAGCGCCGCAGCATCCTGCTCCGACGGCTCCTCTGTCGGCCGCGTGGCGGGATTGACCAGCTGCACCGCCCCGGTCTCATCGCGCAGAATGACGAACTGCACCTTCTTCTGGTCTCGGACGGTCTCGACCCAGCCCGAGACGGTGACCGGCCCGTCGGCGCGACCCTGCAGTTCTTCCACCAGCACGCGTTCACTCACGAGGGTCGAGTCTAGTCCGCGGCGCCGGGGCCCCCTGGGCCGGGGAGGCGGGGGATACCCCGAAACAATCCCGGCGGCTAGCGCACAGGTGTCGGTAACCTGCGCCGCCTAGCCTGGGGGGATGGCTTCGGGAAGCGACGGTTCATGGCTGGGTGCGCTCATCGACTGGACCGTCTCGCTGATGGAGGTGATCGGCCCGGTCGGGGCCGGCATCGGGATCGCGCTGGAGAACCTGTTCCCACCCCTCCCCAGTGAGGTCATCCTGCCGCTGGCGGGCCTGACAGCGAGCCGAGGGTCGTTCACCCTCGCCGAAGCCCTCATCTGGACCACGCTGGGCTCGATCGTCGGCGCGTTCGTGCTCTACGGGCTCGGGGCGTGGCTGGGCGCCGATCGCCTGCGACGCATCGCCGAACGCCTCCCGCTGACGAAGGGCGAAGACATCGACAAGACGGTGGCGTGGTTCCACCGTCACGGCGGCAAGGCGGTGTTCTTCGGGCGGATGGTGCCGATCTTCCGAAGCTTCATCTCCATCCCCGCCGGCATCACGCGAATGCCGCTGTGGAAGTTCGGTCTCCTCACCGCCGCCGGGAGTCTCATCTGGAACACGATCTTCGTGCTGTCGGGCTTCTTCCTCGGTGAGGCCTGGCCCGTCGTGGAGCAGTACGCCGAGATCCTGCAGTACATCGTGATCGCCGCCGCGGTGGCCGCGGTGGCCTGGTTCATCGTCGTCCGGGTCCGGTCGCTGCGGGAGGGGCAACGGGCGGAAGGGTGAACCCCGCGTATCCTCGCTGACATGACGACGCCTGCCACGACGCCGCCAGCCGCCACGCCCGCGAAGGTGCTCCTGGCGATCCCGTCCTTCCTGCTGAATGTCGTCCGCGGCGCCCTGATCGGCCTCGCGGAGCTCATCCCCGGGATCTCGGGCGGCACCGTGGCGCTCATCACCGGCGTCTACGAAAGGCTCATCACGTCGGCGTCGCACGTCATCACGGCTGCGCGCGTCGCGGTCTCGGGCCCCGACCGCCGACGAAACGCCGCCCGGGAGCTTCGGCAGGTCGACGTCGCGCTGATCCTCCCCGTCCTCCTGGGCATGGTGGCGATGGTGCTCACCCTGGCGGGAATCGTCGAGTCGATGGTGTCGGCCAATCCGGAGCTGTCTCGCGGACTGTTCTTCGGCCTCGTCGCCGCGAGCATCGTCGTTCCCCTTCAGCAGATCCCGCGCCTCCGGCGTTCCACCACCGCACGCATCGGGGGAGTCACGGTCTTCTTCGCCTCCGCCATCCTCGCCTTCGCGCTCGTGGGCCTGGCCGGCGGCGCCGTGGCCGTCGATCCGTCGCTGGTCATCGTCTTCTTCGCCGCAGCGATCGCCGTCTGCGCCCTGGTCGTGCCGGGCGTCTCGGGCTCGTTCTTCCTTCTCGCGATCGGGCTCTACTCGCCGACGCTCCTCGCCGTGGATGAGAGGAACCTCGCCTACCTCGCCGTGTTCGCCGCGGGCGCGCTCCTGGGTCTCGTCACCATCGTGCAGGCCATGCGACGCCTGCTCGAGCGCCACCGGCGGCTGACGCTGCTCGCGATGTCGGGGCTGATGCTCGGGTCGCTCCGGGCGCTCTGGCCCTGGCAGGAACTCGCTCCCGGCGAGACGCACGGCGTGGGTTCGCCGGTCGCGCCCTACGACCCGGTGGCGGGGCCGATCGTGCTGGCACTGTTGGGCGCCGCGGCGGTGTTCGTGCTCCTGCTCGTCGAGAATGCGCTGACGCGTCGATCTCTCGACGCCGAGCATGGTTCAGAAACTCCCCAGAAGCCGCGCCTTTAGACTGGGCAGGTGCCCGCAGACCGCCTCCATCTCGTGCGTCACGGGGAGGTCGACAACCCCCGCCGCGTGCTCTACGGACGCCTTCCCGGCTACGGACTGAGCGCCGAAGGGCGACGGATGACGCAGGAGGCGGCCGAATACGTCCGCGAGACCGGACGGGGCGTCAGCCGCCTGGTGTGCTCGCCGCTGCAGCGCACGCGCGAGTCGGCCGAGCCCTTCACCGAGACGTTCGGACTCGAGCCCATCGTCGATGAGCGCGTGATCGAGCCGACGAACGTGTTCGAGGGGAAGCGGATGTTCCGGGCCCTGCTGAACCCGTGGAACTGGCGGCACCTGCGCCGCCCGGCCCTGCCGAGCTGGGGTGAGCCGTACAACGAGGTGATCGCGCGGATGAACGCGGCGATGACCGAGGCGTGGGAGGCGGTGGACGGCGGCGATGTGGTGATCGTCTCGCATCAGCTGCCGATCTGGGTGACCCACCTCGCCGCGGCGGGTCTGCCCTCGCGGCACGATCCCCGTGAGCGCCGCTGCGCCCTGTCGAGTGTGACGAGTTTCGAGATGGTGAAGAACAAGTGGACCGAGGTCGGCTACGTCGAGCCGGCGAGTCTCGCCAATGCGCGTGACGAGGGGGCCGTATGACCTCGCTCATGCGTCGCGGCCGGGCCGCGGCATCCGCTCTCGTCGCCCTTGCGCTGGTGGGCGGGCTCGCCGCCTGCACCAGCGATCCGCTCGCCGAGCAGTATCGCGAGGGCGCGAACACCGGCTTCATCGCCGGCGATTTCCGGGTGGTGGAGATCCCCGAAGCCGACCGTGGCGAGCCGGTCGCGTTCTCGGGGGTCTTGGACGACGGATCGACGGTGACAGAGGCCGACTACGCCGGTGAGGTGCTGGTGGTGAACTTCTGGTACGCCGCGTGCGCGCCGTGCCGGGTGGAGGCGCCGTTCCTCGAGGAGGTCAACCAGGAGTACGCCGACGCCGGGGTGTCGTTCCTCGGAGTCAACACCTACGACTCGGCGCAGGCGTCGCTGGCGTTCGCCGACACCTACGGGGTCACCTACCCCAGCGCGCTCGCCGTGGAGGACGGCTCGATCAAGCTGGCCTTCGCCGAGCGGACACCGCTGAACGCCACGCCGACCACGCTCGTGCTCGACCGCGAGGGGCGCGTCGCCGCGCGGATCATCGGCCAGCTCGAAGACGCCTCGGTGCTCGACACCATCGTGGGCGAGTTGGCGGACCCGTCGTGAACATCTCCGCGCTGATCGCCGACGGCGCCCTCTGGCTCGCGCTGCCGATCGCGGTCGCTGCGGGGCTGGTGTCGTTCCTCTCGCCGTGCGTGCTGCCGCTCGTGCCGGGGTATCTCGGGTTCATCGGCGGAGCGGTGGCGCCGCGGCCCGCGCCGGTGCGCACCCCTGCGCCTTCCGGCGCGCGGACGACCGGCCGAGGCGCGGACGATTCGGCTTCGGGCGTCCGCGTCTCAGCCGATTCTCCGCGCGCGGATGCAGGCCCAGCGGCCGGCGCAGAGGATGCCGGGGCAACGCAGGCCGGTCGCGGTCGCCTCGTGCTCGGCACCCTGCTCTTCATCGCCGGCTTCACCGTCGTGTTCATGGCGATCAACATCTTCGGCGGCACGCTCGGACGCTTCTTCATCGAGTACACCGACCTCATCACCCGCGTGCTCGGTGTCGTGGTGATCCTCCTCGGCCTCGTCTTCATCGGGGTGTTCGGGTTCGCTCAGAGGATTGCGCGGCCGCAGATCCGCAGCAGCCTGGGACTCGTCGGTGCACCCCTCCTGGGTCTCGCGCTCGGCGTCGGCTGGGCGCCCTGCATCGGCCCGACGCTCAGCGCGATCCTCGCGATGTCGTGGAACTTCGGCGACCCGGTTCGCGCGGGCATGCTCGGACTGGCATATTCGCTCGGCCTCGGCATCCCGTTCATCCTGCTCGCCCTCGGCTTCGGCTGGGCGACCCGATCGGTGGCCTTCCTCCGCCGTCACATCCGCACCGTCAACCTCGTCGGCGGGGCCCTGCTGGTGATCCTCGGCCTGCTGATGGTCACCGGCGTCTGGACCGCGCTCATGGCGCAACTGCAGGGGGTGTTCCTCAGTGTCCCGCTCCCGCTCTGACGCCGGTGCCGGTGTCGCCGCCGATCCGCTGCGGCCATCGGATCACGCCGACTCCGGATCATCCGCACCCGACCAGCCCGCTCTCGGACTCGTCGGCTGGCTGCGGTGGGCGTGGCGTCAGCTGACATCGATGCGCACGGCGCTCGTGCTGCTGCTGCTCCTCGCGATCGCCGCGGTGCCGGGCTCGATCTACCCGCAGCGCAGCGCCGACCCGAACGGCGTCACGCAGTGGTACACCGACAACCCCGACCTGGCGCCGGTTCTCGACAACCTGAGCCTCTTCGACGTCTACATCTCGCCGTGGTTCTCGGCGGTCTACATCCTGCTGTTCATTTCGCTGATCGGCTGCGTGATCCCGCGCACCAAGCATCACTGGAAGGCCCTGCGCGCTCGTCCGCCGCGCACGCCCGCGCGGTTGGCACGGCTGGAAGACCATCGCGAGCGGGTCGTGCCGGTGCCGTCGGAGGATGCCGCGGATGACGCGCGCCTCGCGATCGACCTCGCCCACGACCAGCTGCGGCGGGCCGGCTACCGCGTCGAGCGATACGACGACGGGCTGTCGGTGTCGGCCGAGCGCGGGTACCTGCGCGAGACCGGGAACCTTCTCTTCCACGGCGCGCTCGTCGGTGTGCTGCTCGCGGTCGGGATCGGCGGCGGCTTCACCTACACCGGGCAGAGCGTGATCATCGAGGGGCGCACCTGGGTCAACTCGCTGCTGGACTACTCCTCGTTCAACCCCGGCCGCTTCGTCGACGAAGAGCAGCTCGTGCCGTACGCGATGACACTCGAGGACTTCGAGGTGACTTACCAACCCGTCGGCTCCAACGGGGCGGGGCAGGCGGGCGATTTCGCCGCCAACCTCACCACGCAGCTCGCCGGTGAGGCGCCGCAGGAGGGCGTGGTGCGCGTCAACGCCCCGCTCGAGCTCGCCGGCGACCGCATCTACCTCATGGGGAACGGGTACGCCCCGACCATCACCGTGCGCGACCCCGCGGGCGACGTGGTGTTCTCCGAGGCGGTGCCGTTCCTGCCGCAGGACTCGAACATGACCTCGCTCGGCGTAGTGAAGATCCCCGACGGACTGTCGGAGCAACTCGGCCTCGTCGGATTCTTCTACCCCACCGAGGCTCCGCTGGAGACCGGGGCGTTCACCTCGGCCTATCCGGCGCTCATCAACCCCGTCGTCTCGCTCGACGTCTACGAGGGCGACCTGGGGATCGACGGAGGCATTCCCCGGTCGGTCTACGCGCTCGACACCGGCGACATGGACCGGTTGACCGGTGGCGACACCGGCGTCGACTCGATCCAGCTTGCCCCCGGCGACACCGCCGACCTTCCGGGCGGACGCGGGACCATCACCTTCGAAGACGAGGCGACCGAGGGTGCGCAGGGGTACGACGAGTCGGTCAAGCGGTACGTGTCACTGTCGGTGCACCGCGACGTGGGTGCGCCGTGGGTGCTGGCGTTCTCGATTCTCGCCATGGCGGGCCTGCTCGCGGGGCTGTTCGTGCCGCGGCGCCGCATGTGGGTGCGGGCCACGCCGTCCGGCGACTCCGTGAAGCTGGAGTACGCGGGGCTCGCCCGGGGCGAGGACCCGGGCCTGGCCGGAGCCGTCGATCAGCTGGCGCAGCGTCACGGCGACGCCGTGGCCGGCGTGCTTCGCGAGCGGGTCTAGCCGGCGGCATCCGCTCTCTCCCCGCGGTCGCGCTCTCCCTGCTCGCGAAGGTGCACTCCCTGCTCGCGAAGGTGCACTCCCTCTGCGCGAAGGTGCACTCCGTCTGCGCGAAGGTGCACTCCCTTCGCCCCGCACCCTCGCGACGAGCCTCCCGGCACCGGCCGGTGACTCCCTACGAGGCCGGTGATCCGCGGCGCGGTCTCGGCGAAGAACTGCGCGGTGCAATCGCGGTGGCGGGGTCTCACGACGGCGAACCAACCCCGACTCGCCGGGGGAGCCCGCGCGTAGACTGGGATCCATGCCCGACGCCGCCCTGACGCTCGATTCGGTCTCGGTTCTGCTGGTCTGGACCGCCATCGCGATCTACGCCCTCGCCTTCGTCGCCTACGCGATCGATCTCGCCCGCCGTTCGGCGTCGGCGATCGAGGAGAAGGATGCCGCGAGCGGCGCCGCCCGCACCGAGGCACGCGAACTCGTCGGGGCCGCCGCCGGCGGATCGACGACGTCGACGCGGAGCGCCGGGCCCGCGGCATCCGCTTCGGACTCCGTGTCGTGGACGCAGGATGCCTCGGGCAAGAAGCCCCGCCTGGTGTGGGCGCGCGTCGGCACCGTCCTGACGGTGCTGGGCTTCCTCTTCCACCTGGGTGCGACCGTCACCCGTGGCATCGCGGCTGAGCGCGTGCCCTGGTCGAACATGTACGAGTTCGCCCTGACCGGCACGCTCCTCATCATCGCGGTGTACCTTGCCGCGCTCGTGCGCTCGGATCTGCGCTTCCTCGGCTCGCTCATCACCGGGCTCACCGTGCTGCTCCTCGGCGGCGCGACGCTGGCGTTCTACGTCGAGATCGTGCCGCTGATGGATCCGCTCAAGAGCGTGTGGCTCGTCATCCACGTGTTCGTCGCGTCGCTGGCGACGGCGCTGTTCGCCCTGGCGTTCGGGCTCTCGGTGCTCCAGCTCATGCAGTCGCGGCGCGAGACGAAGGCGAAGGGACCCGCGTTCCTGCGCACCCTGCCGCGCTCGGAGGCGCTGGAGTCGCTGGCCTACCGGTTCACCATCATCGGCTTCATGTTCTGGACGTTCACGCTCATCGCCGGTGCGATCTGGGCCAACGACGCCTGGGGCCGGTACTGGGGCTTCGACACCAAGGAAGTCTGGACGTTCGTCATCTGGGTGCTCTACGCCGGATACATCCACGCGCGCGCGACGCGCGGCTGGCGCGGCTCACGGTCGGCGTGGCTGTCGATCATCGGTTTCGCCGCGGTGCTGTTCAACTTCACGATCGTGAACATGTTCTTCAAGGGGCTGCACGCCTACAGCGGCCTGAGCTGAGGCGCGCTCCGCGCGATCGCCCAGCCCCGCATCCGCGACCCGTCAGGAAACGCGGCTACGGATGATGCGGAGCGGCGTTTCTCGACCGCTCGCGGTGTGGGGCGGGCGGGCGGGCGCGCGGGCGCGCCCTACGCACGACCCGTCAGAAAACGCGGCCCGCGACGAACCGGGGCCGCATCTCCTGACGGATCGCGTGCGGGCGGGCGCGCCACCCCACGCGCGACTTGTCTGACGGATCGCGTGTGACACGGGCCGGGTCAGACCGACGCGGGGCGGCGCTCCTCGACCGCTCGCGGTGCGCGGAGGTCGGGCGGGCGGCGGTCCGCGGGTGCACGCGCCACGCGCGGGCGCGCCATACGCACGACCCGTCAGAACACGCGGCCCGGCATGAACCGGGGCCGCGTTTTCTGACCGATCGCGTGCGAGACGGGGCCGGGTCAGGATGGCGCGGGGCGGCGCTCCTCGACCGCGCGCGGTGCGCGGAGGTCGGGCGGGCGGCGGGTGCGCGGGTGCGCCCGCCACCCGCGACCCGTCAGAAAACGCGGCTCCGGATGCCTCGGGGCCGCGATTTCTGACGGGTCGGCGAAGGGGACGAGGGGCTGGGGCAGGGGACGAGGGGCAGGGGCAGGCAGGGGACGAGGGGCAGGGGCTGGGGCTGGGGCTGGGGCAGGGGCGGGGCCCGCGACGGTCAGACCGGCGTGGGCGCGGCCTTCAGCGACCGGGCCGACACCGTGCGCCGGCGGGCGACCGCCAGCACCGAGGCGATGAGCGCGAGGATCGTCCAGACGGCGAGGCCGCCGAGACCTGCGCCGAGGCCGTCGGCCGAGGTGAGGGCGGCGAGCATCCCCTGATACGCGGGGGCGGTCGGCAGCAGCGACGCGACCGAGGTCAGCGCGCCCGGCACGGTCGAGACGACACCGGTCGCGACGACGAGCACACCCACGAGCGCCGAGATCCACCGGCCCACGCCGCCGAAGACGGCGACCAACGCCTGGTTCACGGCCGCGAAGGCGACACCGGCGACGACGCAGACCGCGGCGTAGACCGTCCATTCGCCCCACGTGTACGCCGCCGCGAGCTGCACGATGCCGGCGATCAGCACGCCCTGCACGGCGCCGATGACGGCCGCGGGCAGGAATCCGCGTAGCGCCAGCACGGCCGAGGGCGCCCGCGAGGTGAGCGCGCGCCGTGACACCGCCTGGAGCGCAACGAACGTGCCGAGACCGCCGAACCACAGCGCGAGGGTGGACAGCAGCGGGATCGCCGAGGCGCCGAAGAGGTTATCGCCGACCCCCTGCGCGGCGACCGGGTCGGCCACCACCGTGGCGAGGTCGGTCGCCTCGCTGTCGGTGTAGGTCGGGATCTCCTCCGTCGCCGTCGCGAGTCCGTCGGCGAGGCTCGTCGTGCCGTCGGCGACCTCGGTCGCGCCGTCGCTGAGCCCCTGCACGCCATCGGCCAGCGACTGCGCGCCCGCGGCGGCCTGGCCGGCGCCGCTGGCCAGCGCCCCGGCGCCGGAGCCGATCTGGGTCGCCCCCGAGGCCAGCTCTCCGGCGCCCGACGCCGACTGGTTCGTTCCGGCCTGAAGCTGATCGAGCCCGGAGGCGAGCGAGTCGATCCCGTCGGCGGTCTGGCGGAACTGTCCGACGAACTGCGCGGTCGCCTCGGTGTTGAACCGATCGAGCACGACCGGAACCGTGCCCGCATCGGTCGCCGCCTGCGTCGCCGACCCCTGCGCGATTCCGCCGACCTGAGCCGCCGACGCGCCGACACCGGTCGCAACCGCGCCTCCCGCCGTCGCGGCCGCGGCGACGCGCTCGCAGTACTCCTCGCTCGCCCCCGACGTCGCACAGTCGGTCGCCAGGCCCCCGAGCGTGCCCGAGAGTGCTCCGGCGCTCTGCGCCACGCCGACGAGCGTCTGCGCGGCGCCGCCGATCTCGGTCGCCACGGTCACCGTCGATGCGGCCGCGACGTCCGCGAAACCCGACACCTGCGCCGGCACGAGCCCGTCCCGCTCCAGCTGGTCGGCACCGCCTCGCAGGCCTCCCGAGATCTGCCGCGCCCCGTCGGCCGCCCCGCCGATGCCGCCGCCGATCTGCACGAGCCCGCTCTGCAGCGCCGAGGCGCCCTGCGACAGGCCTGTGGCCCCTGTTGCGAGCTGCGACGCCCCCGACCCGAGCTCGGAGATGCCGCCCGGCAGCGCTGCCGCGCCATCGGCTGCCTGCGAGGCGCCGTCGGCGAGCTGGCCCGCGCCGTCGGCGAGCTGGTCCGCCCCGGAGGCCGCCTCGCCGAGCTGCTCGCCGAGCGTCGTGAATCCGAGGAACACGTTCTCGAGGTAGGTCTCCGACAGCTGCTGCCCCACGAGCGAGGCGGCGGTCGTCGTCACCTGCGCGGTGATCGCGTCGTCGACCACGCGGCTGTCGGGCGGCGTCGTCACCTCGATCGTCGCCTGCTCAGGCGTCTCGCCCGGCTGGGTCGAGGTCGCGGCGGCAGAGAAGTTCGCGGGGATCGTCACGACCGCCGCATAGGTGCCGTCGGCGAGGCCTTCGGCTGCGTCATCCTCGTTCGAGATCGTCCAGGTGAGGTTGCTCTCGAGGTCATCCGACCCTTCGACGAGCCCCGCGCTCAGCTGGCGCCCGAGAGGCACCGTCTGACCGTTGATCTCGACGGGCTCGTCGTCGTTCACGATCGCGGCGTTCAGCTGATCGAGCCGCTCGGTGGGGTTGTAGAGCGCGGCGACGAGGATGCCGCCGACGATCACCGGCAGCAGCAGCACACCGAGGATCGTCAGCCACGTCACCGGCTTCGGGCTGCGCGCGCGTTCGAAGGGAAGGGTCATGAGAACACCTCATCGAAAGGGGAGGTCGAAGACGCTGCGTCGTCGGAGCGCGAAGAACGGGACGAGCGGTAGAGTGCGGATGCCGCGGGCGGGCCGCTCACCGGCAGCACCGTGACCCCGGCGCGGCCGGCCTCGGTGAGGGCGCGCTCGGCGAAGGCGGCGTCGTTGGCCGACACGATGACCGTCGTCTCGCCGCTCTGCCGAAGCACCGCGAGGGCCTGATCGCGTGCGGCGAGCGACTGGGTCTCGATCGAGTCCAGCGCGTCGACCACCACCACCCGGCTGCCGCCGTCGAAGGCCTCGCGGAGCTCGCCGGCGGGGTCGTCGTTGTTGTGCAGCAGCGCGACACCCACCCGTGGGCGCACCCACGCGGCGCGCTCGGGGAGGAGGTGCCCCTCGACCTTGATGCGACCCTCGGTGGGGGCGAGGCGCCCCGCGATGGTGAGGAGCAGTCCGCGCGCGGCGCGCGCGTCATCGGAGGTGACGATGAGCGTCGACCCCGGCTCCAGCCGGAACGACGCCCCGGCGTACACGACATCGCCGTCACCCTCGGCGCCGTCGCCGACGCCGACCCCGTCGGCCACGACCGCGGCGGTGGTGTCACGCTCGGGCCAGTCCTCGAGCGCGATCTCGCGCTCGACGGCCTCACCTTCGATGTCGAAGTGCGGCAGCATCCGGTCGAGCGCCTTCGGGAACCACCAGGCCTTCTCACCCAGCAGCGTCATGACCGCGGGCACGAGCGTCATGCGCACGATGAAGGCGTCGACGGCGATGCCGACGGCGAGCCCGAGCGCGATGGGCTTGATCGACGTATCCCCCTCGGGGACGAAGGCGGCGAACACGGCGAACATGATCACCGCCGCCGCGGTCACCACGCGGGCGGACGCGGTGAAGCCCGAGCGCACCGCGCCGACCGCGATCGTCCGCAGCTCGTCGCGCGAAGGATTGCGGCCCAGGCGCCGTCGTGCGTGGACGAAGTCCTCGCGCATGCGCGAGACGAGGAAGACCTCGTAGTCCATCGCGAGGCCGAACAGCACGCCCATGAGGATGATCGGCATGAAGCTGATCACCGGTCCGGTGCGCGAGACGTGGAGCAGGTCGGCGAACCATCCCCACTCGAACACCGCGGCGACGGCTCCGAATCCGGCGGCGACCGAGAGGAGGTAGCCGGCGGCGGCCTTCAGCGGCACCCAGATCGAACGGAAGACGATCATCAGGAGGACGAGCGAGAGCCCGACCACGAAGATCCCGAAGGGGAGCAGCGCCTCACCCAGCCGGTCGGAGATGTCGATGGCGACCGCCGTGAAGCCGGTGACCTTCAGATCCACGCCGTACTCGTCGAGGAGCCGGTCGTGCTGCGCGCGCAGCTCGCGGACGAGGTCGGCGGTGGCCGGGTCGTCGGGAGCGGTCTCGGGGACGATCTGGATGATGCCGGTGTCGGCGGTCTCGTTGGGGGTGGCCAGGGCCACCTCCTCCACGCCGGGCACCTGCTCGATCTCGGCCGCGAGGTCGTCCATCAGGCCGAGCGGGTCGGTCGAGGTGACGATCGTCCCGGTCATGATGAGGGGGCCGTTGGCTCCGGGGCCGAACTTCTCGGCGACGAGGTCGTAGGCCTGGCGGGCCTCGCTCTCCTCGCTCTGCATTCCGGCGTTGGGGAGGGCGAGGGTGAGGCTCGCGGCCGGGATCGCGGCCGCGCCGAGCGCAGCGACGACCGCGATGGTGGTGAGGAGGGGGCGGCGAGTGACGAGCATCACCCAGCGGTTGGGGCGTTTCGCGCCATCCGTCTTCGGCGCCTTGGGCGCCCGTCGCCGCTTCCAGCCGACGACCCGCCCCTTGGCGAAGCCGAGGAGAGCGGGAGTGAGGGTCAGGGCCACCACCACGGCGATCGCGACGGCGACGGCCGCGGCGATTCCCATCGTGGTGAGGAACGGGATGCCGGCGAACGACAGCCCGATGAGGGCGATCAGCACCGTCACCCCGGCGAAGACCACCGCCGAGCCGGCGGTGCCGGTGGCGCGCGCGGCCGACTCCTCGGGTTCCATCCCGGCGCGCACCTGATCCTGATGCCGCGCGACGATGAAGAGCGAGTAGTCGATGCCGACCGCGAGTCCGAGCATCACCGCCAGCAGCGGCGTCGTCGACGAGATGGTCGAGAACACCGTGGCCACGAAGATCAGGGCGACCGCGAGACCGACCCCGATGATCGCGCTGATGAGCGGGAACCACGCCACGGCGATCGAGCGGAAAGTGATCATCAGCACGAACAGCGCGATGAGCACGCCGATCGCCTCGATGATGGTGAGCGTCGGCACCGCGGTGGAGAACAGGTCGCCGCCGAGAGCCGCCTGCGACCCGGCCGGCAGAGTCTCGGCCAGCTCGTCGGCGATGGCCTCGGCCGACGAGACGGTCTCGTCCGAGATCTCGGTCGCCTGGCCTTCGAACTGCATCCGGATGATGGCGGCGGTGCCGTCATCGGAGAGAAGGCCGCTGATTGTGTCGTCGTAGGGGTCGGTGACGGCGATGACGTCGTCGAGGTCGGTGAAGTCCGCCACCGCGTCGTCGATCGCGCTGCGATACGCCTCGTCGTCGATCTGGTCGCCGTCGGCGGCGACCACCACCAGCTGCGCGCTCGTGCCGCTCACCTGCGGAAAGGTGCGATTCAGCTCCTCGAGGCCTTCCTGCGCCTCGGTGCCGGGAATCGAGAAGGAGTTGTCGGTGCCCTGGGAGAACAGGGCGGCGCCGCCGCCGGCCAGAGCGAGCAGCAGCAGCCAGGCGACGAGCACCTTCCACGGCCGACGGAACGACCAACGTCCGAGTGCGTAGAGCAGTGTGGACACGGCGCCTCCTGGAAACGGGGATCAGATATCGATACAGCGCTGTATCCAATACACAGGTGTATCGTAAAGCGCGCCCGGACCGCCAGTCTGGGGAGTTCCCGTGAAAGTCGAAGGAGGGCCGATGACGAGCACCACCCCTGCACGCCGTCGCGATGCCACGCGCCAGCGCCTGCTCGATGCCGCCGCCGAGGTCTTCGCAGAGTCGGGCCTCGACGCCGCATCGGTCGAGGCGGTGTGCGAGCGAGCCGGGTTCACCCGCGGCGCGTTCTACTCCAATTTCGACAGCAAAGAGGAGCTCTTCCTGGAGCTCGCGGCCCGAGTCTGGGAGGCGCGCGTCGACGCTGTCGCGGTGCGGGTGGCCGAACTCGAAGACGGTGGTCACCTCGAGGTGACCACCGATGCCATCCAGGCGGTGGTGCAGCGGGTGCTGGACGGGCCCGCCGAAGACCGGCTGGGCGTGCTCCTCATGAGCGAGATCCGCATGCACGCCCTCCGCAACCCTCGTTTCGCCGACGGATACCTCCGTCAGCAGGACGAGATGCACGCGAGCGTCGCGCGCATCATCGACGACATCGGACGCTCCACGAGGGTGCGCTTCCGTGTGCCGGCTGCCGATGCGGCCCGGCTGTTCATCTCGTCGTGGGAGTCCACGCTCGTCCGCGCGGTGATGGCCGGTCTCGACGACGACGAACGCGAGAAGCGTTGCCGCGCCGAGGTCGCGCAGATCGCGCACCTGGTGCTCGTCGACGACTGAGCCCGACGAGGCGCGCGTCAGGTCGTCGCGAGGAGGGCGTGGCACCGCGCGACACGCTCCGCCCACCACTGCCGGCGGGCGGCGTCGACGGCGCGGCGCTCCAAGACGTCGGGGTCGGGAACCGGCCGGACCACGCGCAGGGCTCCGTCCTGGGCGACGTAGTCCGAGACGTCTTCGGCGAACAGGGCGCCGGTGCCCAGGCCGCAGTCGTAGGGCAGGTCGGGAAGCGCCGCGGCGAGGGCGGCCCCCATCGACAGGCCGACCGCCGAGTCCAGCGCGCTGGAGACGACGACGGGAAGCCCCGCCTCGGCGACGATGCGCAGCGCGCGTGACACCCCGCCGAGCGGCTGGGCCTTGATGACGAGGAGGTCCGCGGCCTCGGCGCGGGCGACGGCCAGCGGGTCGTCGGCCTTGCGCACGCTCTCGTCGGCGGCCACGGGGATGTCCAGACGCGAGATGCGGCGCCGGAGCTCGGCGAGCTCGTCGATGCTCGCGCAGGGCTGCTCGACGTATTCGAGGTCGTAATGCTCCATGGCCCGGACGGCATGCTCGGCCTCGTCGATGTTCCAGGCGCCGTTCGCGTCGATCCTGATGCGCCCCTCCGGTCCCATCGCCTCGCGCACGGCCGCCACGCGGGCGACGTCGTCGACGAGACGCTGGCCCGGGTCGGCGACCTTCACCTTCGCGGTGCGGCAGCCGGCGAATCGCGTGAGGACCTCGGGGACGGATGCCGCGGGCACGGCCGGCACGGTCGCGTTCACCGGGATGAGGTCGCGCTGTGCCGGGGGAGTGGGCGACCAGCCGTACTCCAGCGCCGCGGCGAGCCACGTGCTCGACTCGCGATCGTCGTACTCCACGAAGGGAGAGAACTCCGTCCACCCCTCGGGACCCTCGATCAGGGCCAGTTCGCGGCTGTCGAGACCGCGGAAGCGCGTGAACAGCGGCAGGGACACGACGTGCAGTCGATCCAGGACATCGTCGAGCCGGGGGAGTGTCATCCGCCCATTGTGGCCGGTGCCGCGGCATCCATCATCGTGTCATTGACGATAGTGTGTGACACACAGTACAGTGTGAGCCATGAGCGAGACCGAAGCCCTCGACACCCACCTGCAGGAGCTCCGTCGCGGAACCGTCGTGCTGGCGTGCCTGCGGTTGCTGCAGGACCCCGGGTACGGCTACGGCCTGCTGGAGGAGCTGCAGTCGCGCGGCTTCGACGTCGACGCCAACACGCTCTATCCCCTGCTCCGCCGCCTCGAGAAGCAGGGGCACCTGACCAGCGAGTGGAACACCGACGAGGCACGTCCGCGCAAGTTCTACCGCACGAGCGTCGAAGGGGTGCGGCTCGCCGCCGCCCTCGGCGCCGACTTCGACGCGCTCGCCCGCGCGATCGCCGACCTGCCCGCTTCATCCGCCTCCTGAGGACACGCCATGACCACCACCACCTTGACCGACCGCTACATCGACGCCGCGATGCGCACGGTGCCCGAGGCGCAGCGCCCCGATCTCGCCGCAGAGCTGCGCGGATCCATCGACGACCAGATCGACGCCCGCATCGCCGGCGGCGAGGACCCCGCTGCCGCCGAGCGGGCAGTGCTACTCTCTCTCGGCGACCCAGAGGTACTCGCCGCCCAGTACACCGATCGGCCGCTGCAGCTGATCGGCCCGCGCTACTTCCTCGACTGGTGGCGTCTGCTGAAGCTGCTGCTGGCGATCGTGCTGCCGTGCGCCGCCTTCGGCGTGGCCCTCGCCCAGACCCTGAGCGGAGCGAGCTTCGGTGAGCTGGTCGGCTCGGTCGTCGTGACGCTGATCCAGGTGACGGTCAATCTCGGGTTCTGGACCGTGCTCGTCTTCGCGATCGTGGAGCGCACCGTCCAGCGTCGCGCCGACATGGGTCTCGGGGAGTGGTCGCTCGACCGGCTCCCCGAGGCGCGCCCGCGCGGCGCCGGATTCGGCGACATGGTGGGGCAGCTGGTCTTCCTCGTGCTGGGGGTGGGGCTGGTGCTGTGGGACCTCGCCATCGGATTCGTCCCGTCCGAGCGCGGGCTGTCGTTCTTCGACCCCGGACTCTGGCCGACCTGGTTCGCCGGCCTCGTGATCCTCGCCGTGGCCGAGGCCGTTCTCACGATCGTTGTCTACCTCGTCGGGCGGTGGACGCCGGCGCTCGCCGTGGCGAACCTCGTGCTCAACGCAGCGTTCGTCGCCGCGGCAGTGTGGCTCCTCACACAGGGACGGCTGCTGAACGCCGAGTTCTTCCCGACGGTCATCGGCGAGGGCGGCGATGACGTCGCCGGCATCCTCGCGGTGATCTTCGGCTTCGGGATCGTCGCCATCGCGGCGTGGGACACCGTCGACGCCTTTCTCAAGGCGCGCCGAGGGCGGGGCGGCGCGATGCTCGGGCGCTGACCCGACCTCGGTCCGCGATCCGGCGCCATGCCCCGCGTTCTAGGCTGGCGACATGCTTCTCGATACCCCCGTGCGCCTCGGCGTGCAGATCCAGCCCCAGCACGCCACCTACGCGCAGATCCGCGACGCGGTCCTCCGGCTGGAGGAGATGGGCGTGGACATCCTGTTCAACTGGGACCACTTCTTCCCCCTGTTCGGCGACCCCGACGGCCTGCACTTCGAGTCGTGGACCATGCTCGGCGCCTGGGCCGAGCTGACCGAACGGGTCGAGTTCGGCTCGCTGGTGAACTGCAACAGCTACCGCAACGCCGACCTGCAGGCCGACATGGCCCGTACCCTCGACCACATCAGCGGCGGACGCTTCATCTTCGGCACGGGCTCGGGCTGGTTCGAGCGCGACTACACCGAGTACGGCTACGAGTTCGGCACCGCCGGGTCGCGCCTGAACGATCTCGCCGAGGGACTCGACCGCGTGGTCGCGCGGTGGAGCACGCTCAACCCCGCACCCACCCGCGACATCCCGATCATGATCGGCGGCAAGGGCGAGCAGAAGACCCTGCGCCTGGTCGCCCGCCACGCGCACATCTGGCACAGCTTCGTCACCCCCGACGAGCTCGGCCACAAGCTCGGCGTCATCGACACCTGGGCTGAGAAGGAGGGGACCGATGTCACCGACCTCGTCGTCTCGAACGACTTGCAGCGCCGTGACCAGTCCGACGCCGACGCGCTCTTCGACGCCGGCGTCCGGCTGTTCACCCTCGGGTGGGCACCCTCCGAGGCGGACTACGACGTGATCGCCGGGTGGCTGCGCTGGCGCGACGGCAAGAACGGCGCCGGGAGCGCGGTGTGAGCGCCGAACCGGTCTCCGACCTCTTCGATCCGGCCGAGTGGGTCGCAGCCCCCGGCGCGGAGCGGTACACCGACATCACCGCCCACGTCTCCACCGACGGGCGGATCGCGCGCATCGCGTTCGACCGTCCCGAGGTGCGCAACGCCTTCCGTCCGCGTACGGTCGACGAGCTCTACGAGGCGCTCGACATCGCCCGGCAGGATCCGCGCATCGGGGTGGTGCTGCTCACCGGCAACGGCCCGAGCCCCAAGGACGGCGGCTGGGCGTTCTGCTCGGGCGGCGACCAGCGCATCCGCGGGCGCACCGGATACCAGTACGACGGGACGGATGACGCCGGCGATGAGTCCGGCGACGCGCGCGCGGCACTCGGGAGACTGCACATCCTCGAGGTGCAGCGTCTCATCCGGTTCATGCCGAAGGTGGTCATCGCGGTGGTGCCGGGATGGGCGGCGGGCGGAGGGCACTCGCTGCACGTGGTGTGCGATCTCACGATCGCCAGCCGTGAGCACGGCCGCTTCAAACAGACCGACGCCGACGTGGGTTCGTTCGATGCCGGGTACGGCTCGGCGTTCTTCGCCCGTCAGATCGGGCAGAAGTTCGCCCGGGAGGTGTTCTTCCTCGCCGAGGAGTACTCCGCCGAGCGGGCCTACGAGATGGGGGCGGTCAACCGTGTGGTCGACCACGCCGATCTCGAGCGCGAAGCGCTGTCGATGGCCCGGGTGATCCTCACGAAGTCTCCGACCGCGATCCGCATGCTGAAGTTCGCCTTCAACGCCGTCGACGACGGCATCGCCGGCCAGCAGCTGTTCGCCGGCGAGGCGACGCGCCTCGCCTACGGCACCGATGAGGCGGTCGAGGGCCGCGACGCGTTCCTGCAGAAGCGCGACCCCGACTGGTCGCCCTACCCCTGGCACTACTGACGGGTCCGGCGTGAAGCTCCACCCGGTCGAGGGCGACGACCCCCGCGACATCCTGCCGGCGCTGCGCGCCGCCGTGCTCGGGGCCGGTCCTGCGCTCGGCCTCGGCATGACCGATGCCGACGCGGCAGGGCCGGACGAGGAGGTCCCTGCGGGGACCGCGGTGGTGGTCACGACGTCGGGGTCGACCGGGATCCCCAAGCGCGTCGTCCTCAGCCGATCGGCGCTCACCGCCAGTGCGCTCGCCACCGCGGAGCGGATCGGCGACGGGGCGTGGCTCCTCGCCCTCCCCGCGAGCTACGTGGCGGGACTCCAGGTTCTCGTCCGGTCGCTCGTCGCCGACCGGCAGCCGGGCCTGCTCTCGGGTCCGTTCCAGCCGCAGGCGTTCGCGTCGGCGGCGCTCATGCTCGTCTCGAGCGAGAACGGGCATCGCGTGCCGACCTTCACCTCCCTGGTCCCCGCCCAGTTGATCCGGCTCCTCGACGTCGCCGAGCACGACACGGCGGTGCGCACAGCGCTCCGTTCCTTCGAGGCGATCCTCATCGGCGGACAGGCCCTGCCCGCAGCGGTGCTCGAGCGCGCCGAAGAGGCCGGGGCGCGGATCGTCCGCACCTATGGCGCGACCGAGACGAGCGGCGGCTGCGTGTACGACGGCGTCCCCCTCGACGGCGTGGGGCTGCGGATCGAGAACGGGGAGGTGCAGCTTTCGGGTCCGACCCTCGCCGAGGGATACCTCCACGACCCGGTGCGCACCGACGCGGCCTTCGTCACCGCTCGCGACGGTACGCGGTGGTACCGCACCGGCGATGCGGGTCTCATCGACGACGGTGTGCTGCGGGTGCGGGGGCGCCTGGACAACGTGATCGTCTCGGGCGGCATCAACGTCTCCCTCGACCGGGTCGAGCGCGTGGTGCGGTCGGTGCCGGGACTGCACTCCGCCGTCGTGGTGGGGGTGGCGGATGACCGCTGGGGCGAGGCCTCGGTGATCGTCGCCGCCCGCGGAGAGGCGCTCCGCCGCAGCGAAGCCACCCAGCTCGCCGAGGCCCGGGCGGCCGTGGCCGCCGAGATCGGCGCCCACGCCCGCCCCTCCCGCTTGATCCTCGTCGACGAGATGGCGGCCCTGCCCTCGGGAAAGCCCGACCGCGAGGCGATCCGGCGCCTCGTGGCGGGGCACCGATAGTGCGCAGCCCTAGGATGTGACCTCGTGGCACGAACCTCCAGCAAGAAGCGCAAGCGTCCGGCATCCCGTCCCCGCCCCGGCGGCAACCCGCAGCGCGTTCCGGTCGCCCCGACCCGCGCGCCCCAGAAGGCGACCGCGCGCGACTGGATCGGCGCCGCACGCCTGCGCACACTGCCGCTCGCGGTCACCCCGGTGCTCATCGGCACGGGCGCCTCGATGCTCGTGCTCGACTCGCTCCGGTGGGTCGTCGCGCTGTGCTGCCTCGCGGTGGCGGTGTGCCTCCAGATCGGGGTCAACTACGCCAACGACTACAGCGACGGCATCCGGGGCACCGACGACTTCCGCGTCGGCCCCGCGCGGCTGACCGGCGCCCGGAAGGCGAAGCCTCGCACCGTGCTCGTCGTGGCGCTGGTGTTCTTCGGCCTCGCCGCGGTGGCGGGCCTTGCCATCGTCATCCGCACCCAGCAGTGGTGGCTGCTGCTCGTGGGCGTCGTCTGCCTCGTCGCGGCCTGGTTCTACACCGGCGGGAAGCGCCCCTACGGGTACTACGGGTTGGGCGAGGTCGTGGTCTTCCTCTTCTTCGGCCTCGTCGCAACCCTCGGGACGACCTGGGTTCAGGCGCTCGCACTGCCCCAGGAGGCCTGGTTCGGGGCGGTGGGCGCGGGCCTGTTCGCGTGCGCCGTGCTGCTGGCGAACAACCTCCGCGATATCGATCAGGACCGCACGGCCGGCAAGCGGACGCTGTCGGTGCTGATCGGGCGCCGCGGGTCGCAGGTGCTCTTCACCGTTCTGATCCTCGCGCCGTTCGTGATCTCCGGGTGGCTGGCGCTGTTCTATCCGGTCGCGTGGCTGACCATGTTCGGTCTGCTCGCCGCGCTCCCGGCGGTGCTCATCGTCTGGACGTACCGGCTCCCCAGGGAACTCGTCGTCGCGCTGGCTTTGAGCTCTCTCGCGTCGCTGACCTACGGGGTGTTCTTGTTCTGGGCGTTCGTCGGCTGATCGCCCGCGCGCTCACCCCTCGCGTCCGCACCCCTCACGTCCGCACCCATTGCGTCAGCGGCGGCATCCTCTGCGTCCGCGTCCGCGTCGGCGGCCGCACTGTCGGCGCGGACCGCGCGCTCGCGACGGCCGGCGCCGAGCGATGAGGTGACCTCGTTGAGCGGACGGCGAAGGAACAGCAGCGACAAGCTCAGTCCGATGAGGGCGGCGAAGATCGCCGCGAGCCAGTACAGCTGCTGGAAGATCGGGAAGAGCATCATGATGCCGAAGGGCACCAGGAACGCCAGAAGCCGCAGCACGGAGTAGACCAGGGCGGATCGGGCTTTCACGGCTCCAGTTTACGTCGGGCTCCCTCCTGCCCTCCGCCTGCGACCCCCAGGCCGCGCCCAGCCCAGCGCGCCTAGGATGGACCCATGACGAGGGTGCTCCTCATCGCGGCATTGCTGGCCACGGTGTTCTGGGTCTACAGCATCGTCGACTGCGCCCTGCAGCCGCCGAATCGCCATCGGGGTGTGAGCAAGCCGATCTGGATCCTCATCGTCATCCTCCTCCCCGTGCTGGGCGGCGCGCTGTGGTTCGTGGTGGGGCGACTGCGCAAGAAGACGATCGCCGCGCGTCGCGCGCCCGACGACGACCCCGAGTTCCTCGGGCGCATCGGCTCGATCAGCGATCAGGACGAGCGCATCCGCCGGCTCGAAGAAGAACTCGCTCAGCTGGATGCCGAGGCCGATGACCCCCGCTTCCTGCCGCCCGAGCGCGGAGCGGCGCCCGGCAGCACGATCGAACCGCCCGCGAGCGGTCGCGACCGCTCCGCCCGGGCCGGCGAGCGACCGGCCGATGACGATGACCCGCTCGGCACCCGCGGACCGCTGAGCTGAGGTGACCGGCGACACCTCCGGGGCGCAGGCTCCGTCGACCGATGCCGCCGCCGCCCTCGTCGGGGCGCTCGTGGCCGGTGGTGTCCGACACCTCGTGCTGAGTCCCGGGTCACGCTCGCAGGCGCTCGCGCTGGTCGCCGCCGAGTTCGAACGGCGGGGCGTCGTGCGACTGCACGTGCGCATCGACGAACGCGTAGCGGGGTTCGTGGCTCTCGGGATCGGACGCGAGACGGGGATGCCGGCCGCGCTCGTGTGCACGTCGGGAACCGCGACGGCGAACTACCTCCCGGCCGTGCTCGAGGCCCATCACGCAGGGGTGCCGCTGATCCTCCTCACCGCCGACCGCCCGCCGGAGCTGCGCGGCGTCGGCGCCAACCAGGCCACGCGTCAGCCCGGTCTGTACGCCGGATTCACGCGGTGGGACGCCGACCTGCCCGTCCCGACCGAGGTCGACGAATCGGGTGCGAGCGAGCAGACGACGATGCTGCGTCAGACCGCCGGCGAAGCGCTCGCCGCCGCGCGCGGCGAGACCGGGCGACTCGCGGGGCCCGTGCACCTGAACCTGCCCTACCGCGACCCGCTCGCCGGCGCCCTGCCGAGGTGGATCGCCGCGCCGGCCGGCGCGGATCCCTCCGACGCCGCTCCGCCCGAACCCTCCGGCGCGCTCTACCAGGGCGGCGGCGGAATCGGCGGGTCGGAGGGAGCGAACGAGGGGAGCGTCACCGACACCGACCTCGACGCCGTGCTCGAGCGCGGTCCCCGCACCGTGGTCGTCGCCGGGGCCGACGCCGGTGCCGGGGCAGAGGCGCTCGCCCACGAGGGCGGGTGGCCGCTCATCGCCGAGATCGTCAGCGGCGCGCGCTACGGTCGTCACCTGGTGCACGGGTATCGCGCCCTGCTCGCCGACCCCGCGCTCGGCGGCCGCGTCGAACGCGCCGTCGTGTTCGGCCACCCCACCCTCAGCCGCGAGGTCGCCTCGCTCCTCTCGCGTCACGACCTGACGGTGCTCGCGGTCCGCGGCCCGGGCGAGGCGCTCAATCTCAACGGCTCGACCCTCCAGGTCGACGCCGTCTCCGTCGCCCCCGGAACGGCCGACCGCGAATGGCTCGGTGCCTGGATGCGCGCCTCGCAGGCGGCATCCATCGATCTGAGCCCCCCCGCGCCCGATCCCGATGCGCTGTCGTCGGCCGTACCCGACGAGCGGCTCCCGGCGATCGCGGCCGAGCTCGCGGTGCTGCGCGCACCGGTCGACCGCGCCGCGCTCGTCGACGCGGTGTGGCGTGCGACCTGGCCCCACGACCGCCTGATGTTCGGCTCGTCGCGGTTGGTGCGGGTGGCCGACAGCGTCCTCGGCGGCAAGAAGGTGCGGGTGCACGCCAACCGCGGGCTCGCCGGCATCGACGGCACGATCGCCACCGCGACCGGGATCGCTCTGGCCAGCCAGGACGCCGTCGGCGCTGCGTCCGCCGGCGTGACGCGGGTGCTGCTCGGAGACCTGGCGATGCTGCACGACGTCGGCGCGCTGCTCGTGCCGCCGGCCGAATCGTCACCGCGGATGCAGGTGATCGTCGGCAACGACGGCGGGGGAACGATCTTCGACGGGCTCGAGGTCGCGGCAGTCGCCGGCCCCGAGGCCATGGATCGCGTGCTCTACACCCCTCACGAGGTGAGGCTCGAGGCGATCGCGAGCGCCTACGGGTGGGAGTACCGGCGCGCCACGACGCGGTCGGAGCTCGATCAGGCGCTCACCTCCGGGACCGCCTCGCGTCTGCTCATCGAAGTGCCGCTCACCCGCTGACCGCCCCGCTCTTCCCTCGTCGACCCGCGGTGGGACATCATGGCGGGATGACGACGGCAGACGACACCGGTTGGATCGGCGACCCCGCGATCGCCCTTCGCGTCGAGGAGGGTTTCGACCTCGCCGCCGTCGACCCCGACTCCACCCCGGCCTACGACGGCTCCAAAGCCGACGGTGTCGCCGACCTGGCCGACGATTCCCGGCTCGATGAGCTGCAGGAGCGCCTCTACGCTGCGAGCAGGAGCCAGGCGACCGACCAGGCCGTGCTCCTCGTTCTGCAGGCGATGGATTCCGCCGGCAAGGGAGGGATCGTCCGGCACGTCGTCGGATCGGTCGACCCGCAGGGCGTCATGCTCACCGCGTTCAAGAAGCCGACCCCCGAGGAGCTCGCGCACGACTTCCTCTGGCGTATCGAGCGGCGTCTTCCCCAGCCGGGATTCATCGGGGTGTTCGATCGGTCGCACTACGAGGACGTGCTCGTCGGTCGCGTCCGCGCCCTCGCCCCCGCCGAGGAGATCGAGCGGCGCTACGACGCCATCAACGACTTCGAGGCCCGCGTCGTCGAGAGCGGCACCCGCATCGTCAAGGTCATGCTGCACATCTCGTACGCCGAGCAGGGCGCCCGCCTGATGGAGCGGCTCGACCGGCCCGACAAACACTGGAAGTACAACCCCGGCGACGTGGACGAACGCGCGCTCTGGCCCGACTATATGGCGGCGTACCAGACGGTGTTCGAACGCACGTCGACGGCCGCCGCGCCGTGGTATGTGGTTCCGGCGAACCGCAAGTGGTACGCGCGTGTCGCCGTGCAGCGCCTTCTCGTCGAAGCGCTCGAGACCCTCGACCCGCGGTGGCCGGCGGCGACGTTCGACGTCGAACGGGAGAAGGAGCGGCTGGCCGCCACGATGCCCGCCTAGGGTGCGCCCGGGGCCTGCGACTCATCGGTCCGCCGCTCGTCCGTAGGCTGGGTCGGTGAGCGCCAGCACCGACCCGGTCCACCTGATCGCCGACCACTACGTGGACCGCCTCGCCGAGCACGAGCCCGATGCGGCGCAGGCGATCGGCCTCGATGACGGACCCGCCCTCCCCGATCTGTCTCCGGCGTGGCTGCAGGAGCGCTACGCGCTGCAGGGCGAGGTGATCGCCCGGCTCGACGCCCTCGGCCCCGAGGCCGGCGACCCCGCGCTTCGCGCCGCCCTCCGGGAGCGCATGGAGCGCGAGCGGCTGCTCTTCGACACCGGCTTCACGCCGCGGCTCGTCGCGGGGCTCGCCACTCCGATCCATCTCGTGCGCTACGCTGTCGAGGGCCTGACCGTGACTCCGGATGCCGCGGGCGAGGCGCTTCTGCGCCGTATCGAAGCGGTACCCGTCGCCACCCGGCAGTACATCGACAGTCTGCGCTGGGCCCGCGAGAACACCGCGCGGTTCACCGGGGGAGGCGTCGCGCCCGTGCGGCAGCTCGACACGCTCGCCGCGCAGGTCGATCGGTGGATCGACACCGACTGGTTCGGCGCGATCCCGGTCGACGACGCCGTCGACTCCGCCACGCGCGCCCGGCTGCGCGCCGCCGGCGACCTGTGCGCCGACGCCCTGCGCGAGCTCGTCGGGGTGCTCCGCGACGAGCTGCGACCCGTGGCCCCGACGGTCGACGGGGTGGGGGCCGAGGTCTACCCGAGCATGGCCGCGGCGATGCTCGGCGCCTCGATCGACCTCGCCGAGACGTACGCGTGGGGATGGTCCGAGCTCACCCGGCTCGTCGCGGCATCGCGCGAGCTCGCCGCGACCCTCGGGGGCTCGGCCCTCCCGGGCGGGGGTGACGATCCGGTGCGCACGGCCGCCGCCCTTCTCGACGTCGACCCGCGCTACCGGCTCGACGGCGTCCCCGCCATCCGCGCGTGGCTTCGCAGCCGCGTGTCCGAGACGATCTCCGCGCTCGCGGACGCCTTCGATCTGCCGCCGACCGTCGATCGTGTCGAGTGCGTCGTCTCCGAGGCGTCCAGCGGTGTCGTCTATTACACCCCGGCGCCGCCGGACGGGTCGGCGCCGAGCCGCATCGTCTGGACGATTCCGAGCGGCATCCCGGTCGCAGCCAGCTGGCAGGAGGTGACGAGCGTGCATCACGAGGGCCTCCCCGGCCATCACCTGCAGTTCGTCGTCACCGCCTCCGATCCGGGTCTGCACCCGTGGCAGCGGCACCTGTGCCACATCCACGGCTATGCCGAGGGGTGGGCCCACTACGCCGAGCAGCTCTCGGATGAACTCGGTCTCATCCGCGATCCCGCTGAGCGGCTCGGCCTGCTCCTCGGACAGATCTGGCGCACCGTCCGCATCGTCGCCGACATCGGGCTGCACACCGGGTGGCCGGTACCCGGCGACGTGCTCGTCGCTGCGCAGCCCTGGACGCCCGAGCTCGCGCGCGACCTGCTCGAGCGTTTCGCCCTCGTCGAGCCGGCGCTCGCCGGATTCGAAGTCGACCGCTATCTCGGCTGGCCGGGTCAGGCGCTGGCGTTCCGCGTCGGCGCGCGTCTGTGGACGCAGGCTCGCACCGCGCGGGAGGTCGTCGACGGCGAGGCGTTCTCGCTCCGCCGGTTCCATCGCGACGCGCTTGCGCTCGGTCCGATGGGTCTCGACCCGCTCCGCGAACGCCTGCTGGGCTGAGCGACCGCCGCCGACGCGCCGTCGCTCAGTCCGCGAGCTGTGGCAGCACCTCACGCCCGAGAAGCGCGATCCCCTCGGCCGGCACCCGTCCGTGGGGGGTTCCGAATTCGATCCGGTCGACGCCGGCGTCGATCAGGAGATGCGCCTGGCGTGCGATGTCGTCAGGAGTGCCGGCGAAGGCGAACAGCTCCAGCACGTCGCGGGGGACCAGTCGTCCCGCGCCCTCCTCGTCGCCTTCGGCGAGCCGGGAGCGGATGCCGGGGAGCAGCCCCTCGGGAAGATCCACCGTCGGGTCGAGGGCGGCGATGACGTCGAGGTACATCGCCACCTCACGGCGGGCCAGCGCCCTGGCGGCATCGCCGTCGCGATCGACGACCGTCACGGCGCCGAGCACGACGCCGACGTCGCGCTCGGCGCGACCTGCCTTCTGCGCGCCGGGGCGGAGGCGCTCACGCACGACCTGCACCATCGCCGGGTTCGCCGAACCGCCGATCTTGATCTCGTCGGCGATCTCCCCCGCCAGCGACATGCCTCTCGGGCCCCATGAGCCGATCAGCACCGGGGCCTGCGGACGCACCACCGGATACCGCAGCCGCACGTCCGGTTCGAGACGGAACACCCGGCCGTCGTACCCCTCACCCGCACCGCTGAGCAGGGCTTGGATCACTCCGGCGGCATCGCGGAGCGCGGTGATCGGCCGCTCGGGCTCGAGCCCGATGGCCTCCAGCCACGACCCGCGGGCGAGGCCCAGGTACGCACGGCCCCCCGATGCGTCGTCGACGAGGGCGAACTGACCGGCGATCTCGTACGGATGAAGGGTGAAGGGGTTCCAGCACGCGCATCCGAGGCGGATCCGCGAGGTGGCGCCCGCCATCTCCAGCAGCGCGGCGATCGGCGGCTGATAGAGCAGATCGGAGAAGACGCTCACCCCGTCGAAGCCGAGGTCTTCGGCCAGGCGCGCGAGAGCGCCGTATTCGCCGAGGCGCTTGTCGGTCTGCAGGCCCAGGCTCACCTGCACCCGGTGCGAGGCGCGGCTCACGTGAGCTCGTCGGTCGGGATGGAGCGGATGCCGGTGCGCTCGATCCGCATGATCAGACGCTCCTCCGGGTCAGGGCATGCGACGAGGTCATCCCTCTCCAGCCAATCGCCGGCCGGAAGCTGCCGCTGCTTGGCCGGCAGGAGGGGAAGCACCGCCTGAAGGGCGTAGAGGCAGAAGTGACCGCCGTCGGGAAGGCACAGCCGGCTGCTCTCGACGAGATCGATGTGATCGCCCACCGCCATGCCGCAGACCGACCGGCCCTCGATCCGTTCGACGACGACCCGGAGGTCGTAGAGATCGGAGGTGGCGCCGTCGCCACTGTCGGAGGGAGGCTCGGGCAGGTTCACGGTGCTCATCTTGCTCATCCTGTCAGTCGCACGCGCGTCTTCACTCGAAGGCGCCGCGGACACGGCCCCGGTCGTCGCGGACGACGACACCGCCCTTCATGACCAGATCGAGGTCGCGGAGTGCACTGACGTCGGCCGTCGGATCGCCCGGGGTCACGACGAGGTCGGCCCATGCGCCCGGCGTGAGGGTGCCGAGCTGACCCTCGGCGCCCAGCCACCGGGCGGGGGCCGCTGTCGCTGCGCGCACCGCGTCGGGGGCGGCGAGGCCGCCCGCCTGCATGTGCTCGAGTTCGCGCACCACCGCGCTCGTCCCCTCGAAGTTCCAGAACGGGGGCATGTCGCTGCCCAGGAGCACGTCGACGCCGGCGTCGAGTGCGTGGCGGTACGAAGCCATATGGCGCGGTCCCGCCCCGAGGGAGCGCTGCTGCATCCATGCCGGTACGCCGAGGTCGTCGAAGAACGCGCTCGCCCGGGTGACGACGAGCGTCGGCACGAGCGCTGTGCCGTGCTCGGCCATGAGGCGAGCGACCTCGGGGGTGAGCTCGTACCCGTGCTCGACGCAGTCCAGGCCCAGCGCCACCGCTTCGGCGATGATCGCCGCAGGCCCGGCGTGAGCCGTGACCTTGCGGCCCCACGCATGGGCGGTCGAAATCGCCGCGGCCATCTCCTCGCGGGTGAGCTGGGGCGTGGTGATCTCCTCGTGCTCGCCGGCGATGCCGCCCGAGATCATGAGCTTGATGAGGTCGGCGCCGGCCTTGACCTGCGAACGGACCCCTCGTGCGAAGGCGTCGGCGCCGTCGCACTCCAGGGTGTCGTCGCTGTCGAACCCGTGCCCGCCG
Source organism: Microbacterium sp. SLBN-154 (assembly GCF_006715565.1). Lineage (NCBI taxonomy): Bacteria > Bacillati > Actinomycetota > Actinomycetes > Micrococcales > Microbacteriaceae > Microbacterium > Microbacterium sp. SLBN-154. The sequence goes on along the minus strand of NZ_VFNL01000001.1, from coordinate 3,099,615 downwards.
GTGCAGCACAGCGCGCGCCCCGCGGTGTAGATGCGGGGGCCCGGCACGTGACCGGCGGCGATCGCGCGGCGCAGCGCGAAGTCGGCGCCGCCCTTCTCGGCGACGCAGCGCACCGTGGTCACCCCCGACAGCAGGGTGCGGCGCGCGCCGTCTGCCATGTAGAGCGAGAGCTCGTGCGGGCTGAGGCTGCTGACCGCGTCGCCACCCGCTCCCGGAAGGGACAGCGAGAAGTGCGTGTGCATGTTGATCAGGCCCGGCATGACGAAGGCGCCGTCGAGGTCGATCACCCGTTCGGCCCCGGTCACCGCGTCATCCGGGGTCGTGACCCGCGCGATCCTGCCGTCCGCGATGACGAGGGCCATGCCGTCTCGGGGTTCGGGCTCGACGCCGTCGATGAGGGTGAGCCCCACCAGGACAGCGTCGCCCCGGGTCGGAAGCGAAGGGACGGCGCCGCTCATGCGAGGGCGTCCACGATCGGACGGAACTTCACGCGTGTCTCCAAGAGCTCTGCCTCCGGGTCGCTGCCGGCGACGATGCCCGCCCCGGCGTGGGCGACGACGGGGATTCCGTCGCCGTGGATGTCGACCCGGTCGAGGCCGAACTGCGCGCAGCGCAGCGCGATCGCCCACTCGCCGTTGCCGGACTGGTCGACCCAGCCCACGGGCCCGGCATATCGTCCACGGTCGAAGGGCTCCAGGCGGCGGATGACGGCGAGTGCGGCCTGCGTGGGAGAACCGGCCACCGCGGCGGTGGGGTGCAGGGCGGCGACGAGGTCGAGCGACGACGCCCCGTCGTCCAGAGTGCCTTCGATGTCGGTGGCCAGGTGCCAGACGTTGGGGAGCTTCAGGGTGAAGGGCTGCTCGCTCGACGCGAGGGCGCTGGTGTGGGGGCGGAGGGAGGACAGCACGCTGTGGGCGGCGTATCGATGCTCGTCGAGATCCTTCGCACTCGTGGCGAGCGCGAGCGATGCGGCGTTGTCGGCGTCGGCGTCGGCCCCCCGGGCGCGCGTGCCGGCGAGGACGCGCGCCGTGACGGTGCCGTCGTGCACCGTCACGAGGGTCTCAGGGCTTGCTCCGATCAGGCCGTCGACGGCGAAGGTCCAGCAGTCGGGGTAGTCGGTCGCAAGAGCCCGCACCAGGCGGCGGAGGTCGGCGTCGTGCGGCACCGCGCCGACGAGGTCGCGGGCGAGCACGACTTTGCCGACTTCTCCGGCGCCGATCGCGGTGACCGCGGCGCGCACCGCCGACTGATACCCCTCATGCGTCATCCGGCCCGGGCCCACCGCACCCGGCCAGTACGGGCCGAGACGGCGGGGGGAGGGCTCGACGGCCGCCTCGTCGGCGGTGCGGATGGAGGTGATCCACCCGCGTCCGCCCCGCCGGCCGACGATGACGCGCGGCACGATGAGCACGCTCGATGCGGCCGATGCGGCGGTGAAACTGAACGCGCCGAAAGCGACCAGTCCCGATCCGGGAACGCCGACCGCATCGTCGACCCGCGCGTGCGACGCCACCTCTCGCCACACGTCGGCGAGGCGGGCGATGCGCGCGTTGCGCGGTTCGGCGTCCGGGTCCTGACCTCCGGGCTCCTCGAGTCGGAGGGCCTCGCCGAATCCGGCGATGCCCTCCGCGCGGCGGATCCAGCACAGCGGTGACGCGGCATCGGCGAAGGGGAGCAGCTCCTCGACGGGATCGATCGGAGAGGTCTCGACCACCAGCCGGGGGAGGGGGGGGATCACGGCTCCACTCTAGATCCGGGCGCCCGGGGCCGGACGGCGACGCCGTATATTGACGAGGTGACCGACGCCTCGTCATCCGCCCTCCGCCCCGAGATCGGGCAGCGCGTGCGCTTCCGCTGGCGGAAATGGAACGGCGGGGTGCACTGGGAGCACGACTGCGTCTACCTCGGCAGCGACCGGTGGGGCGACTGGGTCGGCCAGCCCGCAGGCTGGATCAGCGAGCGGCCCGGACGGCAGATGGTGACCCGTCAGGCGTGCGTGATGCTGCTGCCTCCGAGCGGGGAGTACGCCTATACCCGCAATGCGGATCCGAACCGGACGCAGATCTACATCGATCTGGGGTGGGATGTGGGCTGGCGGGACGGTGCGCCGGTCGGTGTCGACATGGATCTTGATGTCGTCAAGCACACCGAGCGGGGGATCTACATCGACGACCGCGACGAGTGGGACGAGCACCGGGTCGCATACGGCTACCCGCTCGACATCGTCGCGCGTCTCGAGGCGCTCGCGGTCGACCTCGAGCAGAAGGTTCGTGCGGGCGTCGCACCCTTCGACGAGACGACACCCGCGCACTGGCTCTCGCAGCTCGAGGCGCTGCATCTCTGAGGATGCGCACCCGTGCTCACCCGGTCTGCGACGACGGCGACGCGCTTAGACTCGACCCGTGACGACCGATCGCGAACCCAACCGCGCCGACCTCGGTAAGGATCCGCGACGCGTCAGCGGCATGTTCGATCAGGTCGCCCGCGGCTACGACCGCACGAACACCGTTCTGAGCCTCGGCAACGACCGGATGTGGCGTGCGGCGACGACCCGCGCGGTCTCGCCGCGGCCGGGCGAGCGCATCCTCGACCTCGCCGCCGGCACCGGCGCGTCCAGCGTCGCGCTCGCCAAGAGCGGAGCCCAGGTGGTGGCCGCCGATTTCTCACCCGGAATGATCGCCGAAGGCGAGCGCCGTTACGGGGCGTCGTCGCCGGGTGGCGGCATCGGGAATCTGAGGTTCGTGCAGGCGGACGCGACCGACCTGCCGTTCGGCGACGCGGAGTTCGATGCCGTCACGATGTCGTTCGGTCTGCGCAACGTCAATGATCCGAAGAAGGCTCTGCGGGAGCTGTGGCGGGTGACCCGACCCGGCGGACGCGTGGTGATCTGCGAGTTCTCGCAGCCGCCGTCGGGCGCCTTCAACCGGCTGTACCGCTTCTACAACGACCGCGTGCTGCCGACGGTGGCGAAGGCCGTGAGCTCGAACGCCGAGGCGTACGACTATCTGAACGAGTCGATCCGCGACTGGCCCGACCAGCGCACGCTGTCGGCCTGGATCCGCGAGGCGGGATGGACCGATGTCGCGTTCCGCAACCTGTCGATGGGCATCGTCGCCCTGCACCGGGGCCGCAAGCCCTGAGGCGACCGCCTGCGATCCGCGCGCCGCTAGGCTGGATCCGTGACTCCTTCCGCTCCCGGCTCGCCGATCACCGGTCAGCTGAGCCTGACCGAGCGGGTCTTCGCCGGGCCCGGGGCCCGTCGCCTTCTCGCGGCGGTCGAGGACGGGCTCGCGCGCGTCGACGAACACCTGCGCAGCGAACTGCGCGTGACCGACGCGCTCGCCAACGCCACCAGCCGCTATCTGTACAACGCCGGCGGGAAGCGCGTGCGCCCCACTCTCGCGCTCCTGACCTCCCAGCTGGGTGACGGGGTCACGGACGAAGTCGTCGAAGCGGCCTCGGCGCTGGAGATGACCCACCTCGGCTCGCTGTACCACGACGACGTGATGGATGTCGCGGACAAGCGTCGCGGGGTGCCCGCCGCGCACGCGGTGTGGGGCAACAACGTCGCGATCCTCACCGGCGACCTGCTCTTCTCCCGCGCCAGCCAGATCATGGCGCGGTTGGGGGAGCGCGCCATCCGGATCCAGGCCGACACCTTCGAGCGTCTCGTGCTCGGACAGATGCACGAGACCGTCGGCGCCACCGAGGACGATGACCCGGTTGAGTTCTACCTGCAGGTGCTCTCGGACAAGACCGGCTCGCTGATCGCCGCGGCCGCGCAGGCCGGCGTGATCTTCTCCGACGCCGACCCCGCCTTCGAGGCGCCCATGGTGGTGTTCGGAGAGAAGGCCGGTGTCGCCTTCCAGCTGCTCGACGATGTGATCGACCTCTCGCCCGACCCCGGTGAGACCGGCAAGGTGCCCGGCACCGACCTGCGTGCGGGCGTCCCCACGATGCCGTTCCTGCTGCTCGGTCAGCGGCGAGACGCCGATGCGGTGCGACTGCGCGAGACGATCGACGAAGGCGTGGAGCGGATCGCCGAGGGCGCCGACCCCGCGATCCTCGACAGCCCCCTCGCCGAACTCCGCGAGCACGAGACGACCGAGGCCACGCGGGAGCTCGCGCACCGGTACTCTCTTGAAGCGATCGATGCGCTGGAGCCGCTGCCCGAAGGGCCGGTGCGCGATGCGCTGACGCGCTTCGCGCGGGCGGTCGCCGATCGCGCGAGCTGATCGGCGGCGCACCCGGGAACGCCGCGGCGCGGCATCCGTCAGAAAGGACTTCATGACCAAGCTCAGGCTTGCCATCGTCGGTGCAGGACCCGCCGGCATCTATGCCGCCGACATCCTGCTGAAGGCGGAGCGTCGCTTCGACGTCTCCATCGACCTGTTCGAGCAGCTGCCCGCCCCCTACGGACTGGTGCGCTACGGGGTGGCCCCCGACCACCCGCGCATCAAGGGCATCATCACGGCGCTGCGCGAAGTGCTCGACCGCGGTGACATCCGCATCTTCGGCAACGTCCGCTTCGGTGAGGACATCACGCTCGACGACCTCAAGCAGCACTACAACGCGGTGATCTTCGCCACCGGCGCGGTGCGCGACACCGACCTGCGCATCCCCGGGATCGACGCCGAGGGCTCCTACGGCGCGGCCGACTTCGTCAGCTGGTTCGACGGCCACCCCGACGTGCCGCGCACCTGGCCGCTGGATGCGGAGTCGGTGGCCGTCATCGGGAACGGCAACGTCGCGCTCGACGTCTCGAGGATGCTCGCCAAGCATGCCGAGGACCTGCTCCCCACCGAGATCCCCGACAACGTCTACGAGGGCCTGAAGGCTTCGCCGGTGACCGACGTGCACGTGTTCGGCCGCCGTGGCCCCGCGCAGGTGAAGTTCACCCCGCTGGAGCTTCGCGAGCTCGGCGAGCTGCGCGATGTCGACATGGTCGTCTACGACGAGGATTTCGATTACGACGAGGCCTCGAAGGACGCCATCGCGAGCAACAAGCAGGTGATGGTCATCGACCGCGTGCTGCAGGCGTGGCGCAAGCGCCCGAGCGTCAACAACGCCGGGGGTGAGGCCTCGCGTCGCCTGCATCTGCACTTCTGGGCGAAGCCCGTCGAGGTCAAGACCGACGACAACGGCCGGGTGTCGGCGTTCGTGTACGAGCGCACCCGCCCCGACGGCGAGGGCGGTGTCGTGGGCACCGGCGAGATCCGCGAGGTCGCCGTGCAGGCGATCTACCGTGCGGTCGGCTACTTCGGGTCGCCGCTGCCGGGAGTGCCGTTCGACAAGCGCCACGGGGTCATCCCCAACCACGAGGGCCAGGTGCTGCGCAAGGACTCGAATGAGCGGGTCCCCGGCGTGTACGCGACCGGATGGATCAAGCGCGGGCCGGTGGGCCTGATCGGCCACACCAAGTCCGACGCGATGGAGACCGTGCGTCACATCATCAACGACCAGGGTTCGTGGTGGCAACCGACCGATCCGTCGGAGGAGGCCATCCCCGCGCTGCTGGAATCGCGCGGAGTCGCGTGGACCGACCTCGACGGCTGGCACCGCCTCGACGAGCACGAGGTGGCTCTCGGCGCGCCGCACGGCCGCGCGCGCATCAAGGTCGTGCCCCGTGACGAGATGATCGCGGTCTCGCGCGGGGAGTAGTCGCCTGCGGCAGGTGCTGCGACCCGGATAGGCTGGGGGGAGTTTCCCTTCACCAGGAGGTCACCCCATGCTGATCGCGCTGTACATGGTCCTGCTCGTAGGCGGGATGTGGATCCTGGGGGCGAGCTTCAACTTCCCTGACTTCGGCGCCGTGCTGTTCGCCGCTGGGGTGCTCATCATCTGCGCCGCCGTGGCGCTGCCGGTGACGCTCAGCCGTCACGAGAATCGGGACTCGAATCCCGGCAACTGGTAGCCGCTGGGTCGGTGACCCGACGCGAGGCCGATCGGATGACCGAGGGCTGGGCGCCGGACGTCCTCGGGGCGCCGTTCGAGCAGCTGACGCTGCCGCTCTCCGATGACGATGAGGGCGCGGTCGTCGCGACGCTCGTGCGACTGATGCCCCGCCGGTCGGTCCGGGAGTTCTTCGCGGGACGGCCGCGGCCCTTCGCCGACGTCGACGTGCTGTACGTCCACGGGTGGTCGGACTACTTCTTCCAGACGCGTCTCGCTCGGTTCTGGGTCGAGCGCGGCGCGAGGTTCTACGCTCTGGACCTGCGGAAGTACGGCCGGAGCCTCCGGCCCGGTCAGACACCGGGCTACATCGGCGACCTCACCGACTACGACGCCGACATCGCCGAAGCGCTGACCGCGATGGGGAGGAGAGCGGATGGCACGGGGGAGCGACGCCTCGTGCTCTTCGGGCACTCGACCGGGGGGCTGACCCTGAGTCTGTGGGCCGCGCGTCATCCGGGCGCTGCCGCTGCGATCGTCTTGAACAGCCCGTGGCTCGAATTCCAGCTGAGTGCGTCGGTGCGGCAGGCGATCACGCCGGTGCTCGACATCCACTCCCGTCGTCGGCCGCTGGATCTGTGGCCACAGGTGGACGGAGGTTTCTACGCGCGGGCGCAGGCCGAGGTGGCGGATGCCGACGACCCCGTGCAGGTGGATCTCGCGTGGCGACCGGAACGCAGCCTGCCCGTGCACGTGGGGTGGATGCGGGCGATCGTCGCAGGGCACGCGGCGGTCTCGAAAGGGCTCGGTATCTCGGTGCCGGTCTGTGTGCTGCTGTCGGCGCGGAGCGTGGCGCCGACGCGCTGGGATGACGAGCTCACCCGCGCTGATTCGGTGCTGGTGGTCGACGACATCGCGCGCGCGGCGCTCAAGCTCGGTTCATCGGTGACGATCGAGCGGATCGACGGCGCGCTGCACGATGTCTTCCTGTCCCGGCGCGAGGCGCGCGCCGAGGCTTACGAGCGGATGGGGCGCTGGACGACCGCGATGCTGTCACGCTGACGGCGGATCCGACGCCTCTCGGCTCTCTTCCGATGGCTCGAGCGACGCGCCCTCCGACCAGGGACGGTGCGAGGGAATGGGTTCGGGGCGGAGAAACCTCGGCCTGCTGCTGGGGAAGGAGATGCCGTGCTCGTCGCCCGGAGACGGAACGGGGAACGGGTCGGTGAATCGCCGACCCGTCACGGTCCGGGCCGCCAGCTTCAGAACGTGGGGCTTGTGGCGAGGACTCACCGTCACGATCCGCCGGATACCGCTGCCGTCGATCTCCACGTCGTCGACGGTACGCGCCGCCGTGCCTCGCACGACCACGCTCCACGTTCCTTCGTCATCGTGACCGTCGATCTCGAAGGCGGCGGCCGGCCGCGCGTCCAGACTGACGACCTTCGCGTCGGGCGCGCTGCGGATGTACACCGCTCCCTCATGCGCGACGAAGTTGACGGGGAAGATATCCGGCGTTCCGTCGGTGCGGGTGACGGCGAGTCGTCCGATGTCCCCGTTCTCGAGCAGCGACCAGCATTCCGCGGTGGTCAGATCTCGTGCGCGTGATGTCTCGGCCAAGGGGGACTCCTTCCGTTCCGGTTCCCATCCGAACCCCTGTCGCGAAGCGAAGGAGGAACGAAGGTCCCGTGCGGGTCTTCTCTGGGTGGTTGCGCGACCGTAGCCTTGATCGCAACGCCCGACCCGTATCGCCGTGGATCCGGGGCTCAGCCGGAAGGAGTCCGTCATGATCCGCGTCTTCCTCGTCGACGATCACGAGATCCTCCGCCGTGGGCTGGCCGACATCCTCGAGGCTCATTCCGACATCGAGGTCATCGGCGAGGCGGGGACAGTCCGTGATGGGCTCAGCCGCATCGAGGCGACGCGCCCCGACATCGCGGTTCTCGATGTCCATCTGCCTGACGGGAACGGGATCGATCTGTGCCGGGAGATCGGGTCGCGTCTCCCCGACGTACGCTGCCTGATCCTCACCGCATTCGACGACGATGCGGCGCTGCACGCTGCGACGCTCGCCGGTGCGGCCGGTTACGTCCTGAAGGACATCCGGGGAACCGGGCTCGTGGCGGCGATCCGCGCCATCGCCGCCGGACGGCGCCTGGTGGACAGTCCGCTGGGACAGCGCTCGGCCCAGGCGCTTCGGAGCCAGGCCGACAGCGACGACCCGCGATGGGGGTCGCTCGGCCTGCGCGAGCGCCAGATCCTCCACTTGATCGCGGACGGCATGACCAACCGCCAGATCGGTGAGCGCCTCGGCATCGCCGAGAAGACGGTCAAGAACTACGTCTCGTCGCTGCTTCGCAAGCTCGGTGTCGACAGCCGCACCCAGGCGGCCATCGTGGAGCTGCACCACACGCAGGAGCGCGCCGACGGGTGACGTCAGACGCGGTGCGTGCGTCCGGGTTCGGAACGTGAGGCGGCGACGAAGGTCGACCGGTGGGTCACGCGCCGCTGGTCCCAGATCCCCAGTGTCAACATGGTCAGCGCGAGCTCGATGCCCCCCAGTGCCGCGTACACCAGCTGGAGCACGCTGAAGGGGATGTAGATCATCTGCACGAAGATCCAGGCGAGGCAGGCGAATCCCGCCAGCGCACTGGTGACCGCAGACCACGGCGAGCGGGTCAGCGTGAGCAGCAGCGCGGCCGCCTGTGTCCCGCCCACCACCAGCAGGAGCGCCAGGCCCGGAACGAGGTAGGAGGAGAACGGGGAGCCCGCCAGATAGTCCAGGGGAGGCATGAAGACAGTCGCGAGGGACGGCAACAGCGTGCCGACGATGAGGGCGACACCCCCGAGCGCTGCGGTGATCGCGATGAACGACTGCACCGTCATGAGTGCGATTCGGATGGCGCGCATCAGTCTTCCTCTCCTTCATCATCCGTCGTCTCCGCGGGCACGACTGCGAGGGGACACGGCACCCGCCACACCAGGGCCTGGGCCACGGATCCGCTCAGGCGGCCCTGCACCACGCCGCGGTGATGAGTTCCGATGACCAGGAGAGACGAGTGCGCGGCGTGTCGGAGAAGCGTCGGTCCGGCGAGGTCGCGCACCAGGTCGCTGCGGAGGCCCATGCTCGGATAACGGGCGATGACCCAGCGCATCCGCGTGTCCAGAACGCCTCGGTGTTCAGCCACGACGGCATCGACCGTGGGGACCGCGTCGCCCGCGAAGGACGGAGGAGGCATCTGCCAGGCATGGACCAACCGCAGTGAGACGCTCGTGAGGTCGGCCTCGCATGCGGCGAAGGCGACGGCGGCATCCGAACTGTCGTCCGCGCTCACACCCACCGTCACGGGGTCGCCGAGGTCGGACCACTCGGCAGGCACGAGCACGACCGGTGCACGGGAGCGGGCGCTGACCTGCAGCGGCAGCGCACCCGACAGAGCCGCGCGGACCGGGCGGCCGAGGGTCACACCGAGGACCACCACATCGGCGTTGCTGCTCATGAGGGTCAGGGCAGGCTCGACGCCGCCTTCGAGCCGGTGCAGCTGCACCCCGATGCCGGGAACGCGATCCCGAAGAAAGCCCTCGGCGTTACCGAGGTGTCGCAGGGCGGAACTCCGTTCCTGCGCGAAGCGCGAGATCACCGTCACGACATCGACGCCGACAACCGTGCGGGCAGCCCGCGCCGCTACCCATGACAGCGCGGCCACCGACGCCGGCGAGCCGTCGTAGCCGAGCACGATCGATTCCATGTGCGACCTTCGGTATCGAGAGCTGGGTGGCGTCGAGGCTAGGCCGAGCCGCGCTCCGGCGAAGGGTACAAAGTCCCTGACGGTGTCAGCCGGGTCATCAGCTGCTCGACGTCCTCGATGCGACACACCTCGGTGCTCGGACGCATCGCGGTCGCCGTTCCCGCTGCGACCGCGATGCGCAGCGCTTCGCCCCGATCCCGGCCCGTGGCGAGGGCCGAGATGAATCCGCCGAGGAAGGCGTCGCCGGCCCCGACGGTGCTGATCACTCTGACTTCGGGAACGGGGATGAAGATCTCGGTGTCGCGCGAGATCAGAACGGCCCCCTCCCGGCCCAGGCTGAGCGCGACCAGCTCCGTGCGTGCGGCACGGATGAGCGCACGGGCGACGCCGACGAGATCGGGGATGGACGACCCTGGATCGATTCCGGCGAGGTGTGCCAGCTCGTCGCGGCTCGGCTTGATGAGGAATACTCCCGCGTCGAGGGCTGCCGACAGGGCCGGGCCCGCCGTGTCGAGGACCACCCGGCTTCCGTTGCGGCCTGCGGCCTTCGACAGCTGTGCGTAGAAGTCGGTCGGCACGCCGGGCGGGAGGCTGCCGCTGGCGACAAGGTATCCCTCGCGGGGGCTCCGCTCCACCGCGATCTGCAGGCAGTGCCGCCACTCCGCTTCCGTCAGAGCCGGACCGGGCAGGACGAACCGGTACTGGCGAGCCGTGGTGGTCTCCGTCACCGTGAAGCTCTGGCGGGTCGTTCCCCCGATGGGAATGATCACGGTTTCCACGCCTTCGCGCTCGAGCAGCTCGAGGTAGGTGTCAGCGGACGACCCTCCCAGCGCGCAGATCGCCACTGATCGTCCGTTCAGGCGTCGGATCGTCCTGCTCACGTTCACTCCGCCTCCGCCCGGGTCGTAACGGGGCGTGTCGCATCGGAGCTTCCGCTCCGGCTCCAGCCGGTCGATGCGAGTGGCCACGTCGAGGGCGGGGTTCATGGTGAGCGTCACGATTGCTGCGGGGTGCATGGCGTCCTCCTGCCCGGCCGTGACGGCGACATCAGCGTCTACCGGCGGCCGCCTCGCTCCCGGGCCTTTGGTCCCCTCCGCACCCGCGCGCCCTCGCTTGGATGGATGACGAGAGCGCAGGAGGAGGCGTCATGGCGGAGGCAGAGGTCATGGAGCGCGCGCTCATCGTCTACGAGTCGATGTTCGGCGCAACCCGCCGCATCGCGGAGGCGATCATCGAGGGACTTCGTGCTCGCGTGGACTGCGCACTCGTCCCCGTGCGCGAAGCCGCCGGGCGGGAGGAGCGGATCGTCATCGTCGGCGCCCCGACTCACGCTCACGGCCTGAGCCGCCGCGAATCGCGCGACGACGCGGTCCAGTGGGCGATCACCGACCCCGCCCGCCACACCCTCGAACCCGAGGGCGCAAGCACCGGAGTCCGAGAGTGGCTCGACGGCAAACCCGCTCACATCCGCCACCACGCCGCTTTCGACACCCGCGCCGACATGCCCAGGATCTTCACCGGCTCGGCGGCTGCGGCGATCGACCGCCGATTGCTCCGGCTCGGATCGGTTCATCTGGACGAGCCTCAGAGTTTCCTCGTCGATCGAGACAGCCATCTTCTTCCGGGCGAGCTGGAGCGCGCGCGGGGCTGGGGGATGAGGATCGCCGAGCGGATCGTCTCTGCGCAGGTCATCGCATCATGACCGGGACAGGAGGATCGCTCCGGTTCCTCGGCGCGGCCGACACCGTGACGGGATCGCGGTTCCTCGTCGAGCGTGCGGGTCGCCGGGTCTTGGTCGACTGCGGGCTCTTCCAGGGCTTCAAGGTGCTGCGGGCGCGCAATCGCGCGCCCTTCCCCATCGATCCGAGTTCGATCGATGCGGTGATCCTGACGCACGCCCACCTCGATCACTCCGGCTACCTGCCGGCTCTCGTCCGTGACGGCTTCGACGGCCCGATCTTCGCGAGCGAGGGCACGGCGGAGCTCTGCGGGATCCTCCTTCCCGACAGCGCCCACCTCCTGGAGGAGGAAGCGCGGGCGGCCGCCCGGGGCGGATGGTCTCGGCACGAGCATCCGCGCCCGCTCTACGACACGCACGACGTCGAGCGGGCGATGCATCTGATGGACCCGGTGGCCTTCCACGAGCCGCAGAGGATCGGCGACGAGTTCGAGTTCTCTCTCATCCGCGCCGGACACATCCTCGGCGCGGCGGGGGTCGCGCTGCGCCTCGGCGACAGAGTCGTCCGATTCACCGGCGATCTCGGACGACCGGATGACCCGCTGATGCCGCCACCGGAAGAGCTCGGGACGTGCGACATCCTGGTGACGGAATCGACCTACGGCGATCACTCCCACGGATTGGCCGATCCGCAGGTCGTTCTCGGAGAGATCGTGCGAAGGGTCGCGGCAGCCGGTGGCGTCGTTCTGATACCGGCTTTCGCCGTGGGGCGCACGGAGACGATCCTCCTTCACCTCTCTCGCCTGCGGGCGGCCGGCGACATCCCCGACATCCCGATCTTCGTCAACAGTCCGATGGCCGTCAGCGTCGTGGACGTGTATCGACGACACGCCGCGGAACACCGGATCGACCAGGCCGAACTCGATCGCATGTACGACCTCGCGACGATGATCAGGAGCGTCGACGACTCCAAGCTCCTGAATCTCCGCGGCGGTCCGATGATCATCATCTCCGCCAGCGGGATGCTGACCGGCGGCCGGGTGCTGCACCACCTCGTCGCATACGGGCCCGACCCCAAGAACGCCATCGTCCTCACCGGATTCCAAGCGGGAGGAACACGAGGCGCTGCACTGCTCGCGGGTGCCGACACCCTCAGGATCTTCGGAAAAGACGTCGCCGTCCGCGCAGAGGTGCACCATCTGCACACCATGTCGGCTCATGCCGACGCCCGTCAGACGATCGACTGGATGAGGACCGGATCGCGGCCGAGCATGGTCTACGTCACCCACGGTGAGCCCGCGGCCGCCGATGCGCTGCGACTGCGCATCGAGCGCGAACTCCACTGGGCTGCGCGCGTCCCCGAGCAGGGGGAGAAGGTGACGATCTGAACCGTGGCCCACCCTTCGCGTCTCACCGGGCCGGGCGCCGGAGAGACTTTCGTCCCGAGGAGGGCGGCTGCGTGCGCCTATCGTGACAGCGCGGGTCGCACCCGCGCAGCCGTTTCGGACGTGTCGTGACGGGCTGCGTCATGACACCAGGCTGCCGCAGCCAGGGGAGGCGCGACCGCGACGACGGGCGTCTCCCCGTGCTGTGGTGTCTCGTGGCCGTTGCGCATCATCCCGTGGCGGGAAGAAGAGGCACGCGCCACTCCGACCGCGCGCCCCGCTCGGAGCCGGTCGTGAGCGCGTAGGTGCCCCCGCGCCGGGACGCCCGGTCGTCCAGGTTCTTCGTTCCCCCACGGCGGGTCACGTGCGACGGCGGCCCGTGTCCGTCGTCCTCGACGATCACGGTCACAGCGCTGTCGGTCGCCTCGACCGACACGGAGGACGCCGTCGCCCCGGCGTGCCGGGAGATGTTCGCAAGGGATTCGCGGATGACCGCGACGACGTCGTCGGCGAGGTCGCCGCTCAGAACGAGGTCGACAGGACCGCGGAAGGTCAGACGGGGAGGGGAGGTCAGGGTGGGTGAGAGTTCGGTGATGACGTCGATCACCCGGTGCCTCGCCACCGGAACACCCGACTCGGGGCGGGTGCGGAGGGTGAAGATCGCCGCGCGGATGTCGTTGATCGCGGCATCGATCTCGGTGACCTCGCCCTCGAGCGCGGCGGTGTGCGGACCGTCGATCGATGCCAGGGCCTGCAGCCGGATGCCCGATGCGAACAGGCGCTGGATGACATGGTCATGGAGATCCCGGGCGATTCGGGCTCGATCCTCCATCACTTCCAGTCGCTGTCGATCGCGGCGTGCCCACGCGAGGGTCACGGCGATGCCTGCCTGCGAGGCGAACTCGGACACCGCTTCGAGGTCAGCTTGAGTGAGGTGCGGCCGGTCGGGATGTCGTGCGACGAGGATGGCTCCCGTGGGGGCCTGCGTCGCGACGAAGGGCACCGCGGCGGTGGACCCGAGCACGAGGCGGCCGTCGAGGTAGGAGCGCCTGTGGCTCACGGTGGCGATCTTCCCGGTCCTCATCGCCTGCTCGGCGACCGAGGATTCCGCCGGGTGGAGGGTTCCCTCCAACTGCACGGCGTGCTCGCCCCAGACGGCGACCACCCGATGCATCCTCCCCTCCTGCTCGGGCACCACGATCGTGACGAGGTCGGCTGCGACGACGTCGCTGAGTCCGCGGACCACGATGTCCATCGGGTCCTCGCCCGCAGGGGCGAGGAGCGCGCCGCTGATGCTCGACAGCGCACTGGCCAGTCGTCGCTGTCGCACGGCTCGCTCGAACAGTCGGGCGTTGTCTATCGCGATTCCCGCTGTGGCTGCCAATGCTTCGATCAGCTCCGCGTCTTCGGAAGTGAATTCCCCCGCCGCGGGGTTGGTCAGGTAGAGGTTGCCGAAGACCTCGTCCCTCGTACGCACCGGAACTCCGAGAAACCCGTGCATGGGCGGGTGAAGCGGGAGGAAGCCGACAGATCGCGGATCTTCGGCGAGGTCGCGGAGACGGATCGTTCGCGCCTCCTCGATGACGGCGCCCAGCAGACCACGTCCTTCGGGCAGGCGGCCGATGGCCTCGACCTGGGCAGGGTTCATTCCGGTATGGATGAACCGCTCCAGCCTGCCGTCGCCGCCGAGAACGCCCAGGGCCGCGTACTCCGCCTTGACGAGGGCGGCGGCGACCTCGACGATCCGATGCAGCGTGTGGTCGAGGTCGAGTTCTTCTGTCACTGCCCGGTTGGCGGCGAGCAGGCTTCTCACGCGCGTCTCCGCGGTGAGCACGCGCTGAGCGTCGGCGATCAGATCGTCGAGGGTTTTCTCGAGATGCGATCGCGAGCCGTCGAGAAAACCCGGGGAGTCACTCATGGACCGCTCCCGCCCCCTGCGTCCGCTGGAGACCCCACGCTACTCCGCCGCAGGTGCGGCGACAAGGCGCAGGCTGCACCCGTGGCGATCACCGCCCGTCGCAGGACCAACGACCCGGGCGGACGAGGGGCGGAGGTGCACGATGACCTCGCCCCCCAAGGAAAGAGAAGCTCACCATGGCCACGAAGACGGAGCACGATCTCATCGTGAAGACGGACGTCGAAGCGGAGCTGGAAGGGAATCCCGACCTGGATGCCGCCGAGATCGGCGTCTCCGTGCGTGGCGGCGCGGTCACGCTCTCCGGCGAGGTGGCGACGAACGCCGAGCGAAGGGCAGCGACGAAGGCAGCGCTTCGGGTCCGCGGCGTTCGCACGCTCGTCGATGCGCTGACGGTGCATCCGCGGACCAAGTGGCCGGTGACGCAAGCGGACGTCGCCAAAGAGGTCGAGCGCGCACTGCGTGCGGCGATCACCGTGCCCGACTCCGTGCAGGCGATCGTCCACGGCCATGACGTCACCCTGATCGGGGAGGTGCGGGGAAACTCCGAGCGCTACGCCGCGACGCGGGCCGTGCAGTTCCTCCGGGGCGTCTCCACCGTCGACAACATGCTCACTCTGCGGGAGCGTCCGGCCAGCGCGGACACCGAGGATCGCATTCGACGAGCGATATCGCGAAAAGCACTGCTGCAGGCGCGACAGATCGATGTCGCGGTGATGGGTACGACGGTCACCCTCACCGGCACCGTGTCCACCTGGACCGAGCGCGAGGAAGCGGCACGTGCCGCGTGGGCTACGCCGCACGTCACCGATGTCGACAATCGGCTCATCGTCCCGTCGGCCTGATCGGGGTGCCGGCGTTGGTGGCTGATGATCACCGCGGCGGACACCCGCTCCGATGGGGCTCGCTCGGCCTGATCGGCGCGTGGCTGGCTCTCTCCATCGGCCTCGGGGTGGCGTTGCCTCGCGCCGGGCAGGTCGGCTCCACCGTCCTCACGGTCATCCTCGGCCTCTTCGGCCTGACGCTTCTCGTCTGGTCGGCGGTGGCCCTGACGCGCTCGCTTCGCTGGTGGTCGCTCGCCGTCATCCCCGCCCTTGTCGTCCTGCTCGCGTCGGGGGTTTACAGCTCGTCCATCGCGCTCGCCGCGGCTCACCCGCCCCACCCCGTCCGGTCCGGCACACCCGACGGTGCACGGGAGGTGCGCTTCTCCTCGGAGGCGGGAGTGATGTTCGCGGGATGGTTCCTCGCCGGAGACAACGGAGCGGCGGTGATCGTGAGACACGGCGCCGGGTCGACGGCCAATGACGTCGAGGCGCATGCTCGGGTCTTGAACGAGGCGGGTTTCAGCGTTCTCGCCACCGACGCACGGGGTCACGGTCTCAGCGAAGGACACGGCATGGAGCTGGGCTGGTACGGCGACGAGGACATCACCGCGGCCGTGGACGAGGTGCTCGGCCGCGCGCATCCGGCCATCTCCGCCGTCGGCGTGCTCGGACTGTCGATGGGGGGTGAGGAGGCGATCGGTGCGGCCTCGTCCGACCCCCGCATCCGCGCTGTCGTGGCGGAGGGGGCGACCGGGAGGGTTGCGGCGGACAAATGGTGGCTTTCGGAGACCTACGGGCTGCGCGGGAGCCTGCAGAATCTGCTGGATGCCGGCACGTTCACTCTCACCGATCTGCTCAGCCCCGCCGAGATGCCGGGTTCTCTCGACGACGCCGTTCGCATGCTCCCGCAGCACACCGAGGTGCTGATGATCGCTGCGGGAACGGTAGCCGACGAACAACTCGTCGCCGAACGCCTGGCGGCCGCCGCTCCTTCGCAAACATCGGTGTGGGTGGCGTCGGGTGCCGACCATACCGGCGCCCTGACCACCGACCGTCACCAGTGGCGTGAGCGAGTGATCGCGTTCTACCAGGACGCGCTGCTCACCCCCCCGAGGGGATCGGTGACGGGCCAGCGGATCAGGGTGCGCCACCGCGCGGGATCAGGCTCGACCTCGGGGTCGCTCAGATACTGCTCCCAACAGACCGGCCCCGGTGTCAATCCGACCGCGTCGCAGTGTCGCTGCACCGCCGCGTAGGTCTGATGCATGGTGTCGTAGGACCCCTCATGGATCGCCTCTGCGACCAGGCCCGCCGGGAGCTCCCCGGGGTGGACGTTCCCCTGCGGGCGCATCGTCCCCGCAACGGGAAAGCCCGCCTCGACGTCGACGGTCGTGTCGGGTACCCCGTAGTACTTTCCAAACGGCGGTCCGATCGGGGCCGTCCCCTGCTCCTCCAAAGCTCTGGCTGTCTCGGTGTAGGCCGCGGCGAAGAAGTCGGTCAGTTCCGACATCGCCACGCGTCGGCGAACACCCGCCGTGAGCTCAGCGTCGTGCCGGACGACGCGCACATCGTCAGACACGGTCGCGACCCGCTGTCGTCGTCTCCGGCGTCGACGATGTGCCGCGGCGCGAGCGGTGGCGGACGATCATCACCGGACAAGCTGCGTGCGAGGCGCACACCGCGCTCACAGACCCGAGGAAGAGGCTGCCGATCCGACTGCGGCCGTGTGAGCCCAGCACCAGCATCGCCGCGTGCTCCGACGCGTCGACGAGCGTGTGCTCGGCCGTGCCGCGGCGCGTCCCGGTGGTCAGCCACGGTGGCGGCCCCTCCGGGAAGATCTCCAGGGCAGCGCGGGACGCGAGATCGCGTGCCAGCTCTTCGTAGTCCGTGCGGACGTCGGGCGTGGGGGCGTCTCCCCAGATCAGACCCGGATCGTCCCAGACGGCCATGGCATGCACGGGCAGCCCCAGTTTCGGGGCGATCTCGACCGCGTACTCCAGCGCAGCGGCGGCGGATTCCGAGCCGTCGACCCCCACGAGGATCCCCGGTTGCGACCAGGGGAGGGACTCTTCACCGGGGGCGGGTGAGACAGCGGTGTCGGTCTGGGAGGCGCGCATGCGGCCATCGTCGTGCGCGATCCGTTCTCCGCGGGGGTCGAAGGTCCCACTGGCGCGCGTGAGGGAACGAGCAGACTCCCTCCATCAGCCTGAGGAGGACCAGTCGTGAAAGCAGCAGTCGTCAGTCGTGCCGGTGCGTCGGCGCAGGTGGAGGAGCTTCCGGTTCCCGAACCGGGGCCCGGTCAGGTGCTCCTTCGCGTCGAGACGTGCGGGCTGTGCCACACCGACATCCATGCGATGAACGGCGATTGGCCGGTGTCAGCGACCTTCCCGCTGATCCCCGGACACGAGGCGGTGGGGATCGTCGAGGGGCACGGTGCCGGCGTGACCGAGCCGCGGGTGGGCCAGCGCGTCGCTGTGCCGTGGCTCGGACGGGCATGCGGTCGCTGCCGCTACTGCATCGATGGGCGCGAGAACCTCTGCGTCAACCAGGCGAACACGGGTTTCTCGGTGCCGGGCGGGTACGCCGAATATCTGGTCGCCGACGCCCGCTTCGTCGTTTCCGTCCCCGACGGCGTCCATCCTGTGGATGCTGCGCCGCTCACCTGCGCGGGGGTGACGACGTACGCGGCCGTGAAGAACGCGCGAGTCCGACCGGACGAGACCGTGGCGATCTTCGGCGTCGGGGGACTCGGTCACCTGGCTGTGCAGTACGCCCGTTTGGTCGGGGCCAAGGTGATCGCTATCGATGTGACCGACGACAAGCTCGAGCTCGCCGAGGAGCTGGGTGCCGACCACGTCGTGAATGCGGCGGCAGAGGACCCGGCGGCGGCGATCGGGCGACTCGGCGGCGCAGATGTGGCGATCGTCCTCGCGGTCGCACCGGAGGTGACTCGCCAGGCATTCGACGCCCTCAATCGCGGGGGACGACTGGTGCTGGTGGCGTTGCCCGCTGCCGGGGAGTACACCCTTCCGGTCTTCGAGACAGTCCTTCGCGGAATCAGTGTCATCGGCTCGATCGTGGGCACGCGGCAGGATTTGACGGAGGTCTTCGACCTGCATGCCGCGGGACGCACCCGGGTGATCGCTGAGGAGCGGGATCTCGAGGACGTCAATGAGGCGGTGGAGGAGGTCCTCACCGGGCGGGTGCCGGCACGACTCGTCTTCGCGTACCACACCGCGGACCTGCTGCCGCGTCCGGCGTCGAGGACGACGGGCTGACCTCCAGGGCTGTTTCTGGTCAGTGGTTATCGCCGGAGACGTCGATCAGGACCTTGCCGATCGCGCCGTTCTCCACGGCGTCGTGGGCTGCCGCGCTGTCGTCGAGGCCGAACCACGTCAGGGGGAGCCCCGCGTCCTCGCCGACGGGCAGGGCGCCGTCGCGGAGCGCCGCCGTGATGTCTTCGGCCGCCGCCGTCAGCGCACGCTCGCCCACGGTGTACATGAGCAGACCCTGGAATCGGATGTTCTTCGCGAAGGTCGGCATGATGGCTATGGCCGCCTCGTCACCGCCGTTGTCGGCGTAGTAGGCGATGCTTCCGTGATTGGCGATGACGTCGGTGTCGAGAGCGAAGTTGTCGGCCGGCGACACCTCGACGATGTGCTCGACCCCGCCAGGAGCGATCTCCAGGATGCGACGGGCGGTGTCTTCGGTGCGGTAGTTCACGGTGTGGTCCGCGCCCGCGCTCCGAGCGAGCACGGCCTTTTTGTCGCTGGAGACCGTGGCGATGACGGTGGCTCCCGCCCAGCGGGCCAGTTGGATGGCCGCGTGGCCGACGGCGCCTGCGCCGCCGGCGACGAGAACAGTGCGCCCCGCCAGTGCGCCGGGCGACAGGCGGTCGGGGCCGTCTTCGTGCACGGTGAGGGCGCGGTGGGCGGTCATCGCAGGAACGCCGAGGCTGGCGGCGATATCGAAACCGATTCCTTCCGGAAGGGGAACGGCACGTTCGGCAGGAACGACGGTGTATTCCTGGGCGGTCCCCGTCGGTCGCTCGTGCTGCGCGAGATAAAGCCAGACGCGGTCTCCCACGGCGGGCGAGCCGACGCCGGCGCCGACGGCGTCGACGATGCCGGCGCCATCCTGGTTCGGGGTGACCTCACCGAAGGTCGCGGCGGCAGCCCCGTTCCGACGCGCCTTCCAGTCGGTGGGATTCACCCCCGACACCGCGACGCGGATGCGCACCTCGCCGGGTCCGGGCTGCGGGAGATCTCGCTCGACAGCGGTCAGGACGGAGGAGTCGCCGGTGCGGGAGTAGACGATCGATCGCATGGGATCCCCAACGCCTGCGTCACCCTCGCCCATTCCCGGTCAGCGGTTCGCCCACAGCGCCCACACGACCAGAACAGGTTGAAGGAACAGGCGGGTGAGACGCGCGCGGTCGGTGCGCAGCAGGGGGGCTGATCGGCCGGTACGCCACTGGTGGACGTTGCCCGGGAAGACGGCGACGAAGAACGCCGCGACCAGCCACCCCACGCTGCGTTCCCGGGGAATCGTGGCGACGGCGCCGGCGAGCAGGAGTTCGGCGACGCCCGAGCCGATGACGATGGCGTCTTTGCTCAGGCCGGTCGTTCGTCTCGCCCAGTCGGGAACCACGATCCGGTACCCCCGCCGACCCCAGGTGAGATGAGAGATCCCCGCGGCGGCGAGGAGTGCGGCGAGGAGCCAACGCGCTCCTGAGCGCCAGAAGTCCACAGAACCCGATCCGCCGGTTACCGGTAGTTGACGAACTGCAGGTCGACGTCGAGGTCGGCGGCCTTGAGCAGGCGCTGGACCTCCTGCAGATCATCGCGAGACTTCGACTGCACGCGCAGCTCGTCGCCCTGGATCTGCGACTTCACCGACTTCGGCGCCTCATCCCGGATGATCTTGCCGATCTTCTTGGCGTTCTCCTGCGAGATGCCCTCCTTGAGGGTCGAGACGATGCGGTACTCCTTGCCGCTCGCCGTCGGCTCTCCCGAGTCGAGGCTCTTCAGCGAGATGCCGCGCTTGATGAGCTTCGTCTGGAAGACGTCGAGCACCGCCTTGGCGCGCTCCTCGGAATTCGCCTTGATGAGGATCGCTTCGCCGCTCCACTCGATGGAGGCGTCGGTGCCCTTGAAGTCGTAGCGCTGCTCGACCTCTTTGCGCGCCTGGTTCAGGGCGTTGTCGGCTTCCTGCCGATCGATTTTCGAGACGATGTCAAAACTTGAGTCGGCCATGCCGGGAGTCTAGCGAGCCCCTCGCCCGTCGATCCGGGAAGCCCGCGGCGACCGCGGTGCCCCACAGGGAAAATCTCGGAAACAACAACAATTCCCGCCTGTAGGTGTAAGCGCTTCCAAACCTGAAGCACGGGTCCGTCGTTGTGGCTGCGGCACAAATCCGGCGGCGGAACGGTCACAGGATGGTATCGACCGACTCGTGGGATTGCGAACGACGTGCGACTGACGCAAACTGTAAGCGCTTGCAACACGAGCTGGCGACAAGGGAGCCGCCTCCCGCGGACCTGTCGCCCTCCCAAAGAAAGAGGCGAACACCGATGAAGGTGATGAACAAGCGTGCGCTGGGTCTCAGCGCATTCCTGGTCGGCGGGGCCGTTGTGCTCGCCGGCTGCGCGGGCGGCGGCGGTGGCGAGAGCTCCGGTGGCGCCGACAACGGTGGCGACTCCGGTGCCGCCGAGAACACCCTGACCGTCTGGGTCGACGCCGATCGTGAGCGCGCCCTCCAGGATGTCGCGACCGCCTTCGAAGAAGAGAAGGGCATCGCCGTCGACCTCGTGGTCAAGGAGTACGAGGACATTCAGCAGGACTTCATCACGCAGGTCCCGAGCGGTGAGGGCCCCGACATCACTATCGGTGGTCACGACTGGACCGGCGCCTTCGTGCAGGACGGCGTCGTCGCGCCCGTCGAGCTCGGCGACAAGGCCGCCGAGTTCGAAGAGGTCGCCATCGCGGCGGTCACCTACGACGGCAACACCTACGGCCTGCCCTACGCGATCGAGAACATCGCGCTGGTCCGCAACGCCGACCTCGTTCCCGAGGCGCCCACGAACTTCGACGACATGATCGCCAAGGGCACCGCGGCCGGTACGCAGTACCCGTTCGTGGTGGGCCTGAACCCGCAGAACTCCGACCCCTACCACCTGTACCCGTTCCAGACCTCCTTCGGGAACTCGGTCTTCGCCCAGAACGCGGACGGCTCGTACGACGCGGCCAACCTCACCATCGGTGACGAGGCCGGGCAGCAGTTCGCGACGTGGCTCGGCCAGCAGGGCGCCGCGGGCGTGTTCAACCTCAACCTCGACGGCGACCTCGCCAAAGAGGCCTTCAACGCCGGTCAGGCGCCGTTCTTCCTCACCGGTCCGTGGAACATCGCTGACGCGGTGGACGCCGGCGTCAACGTCGCCGTCGACCCGATCCCCTCAGCTGGTGGTGACATCGCCCGTCCGTTCGCCGGCGTGCAGACCTTCTTCCTCAGCTCGCAGTCGGAGAACGCCCTCGCCGCGAACGAGTTCCTCGTGAACTACATCGCGACCCCCGAGGTGCAGACCGCGTTGTTCGAGGCCGGTGGCCGTGCCCCCGCGCTCACCGAGTCCTTCGAGGCGGCGCAGGCCGACCCGATCGTCGCCGGCTTCGCATCGGTGGGTGCCGAGGCTGTGCCGATGCCGAGCATCCCTCAGATGGGTGCCGTGTGGGATGACTGGGGCACCACCGAGGTCGCCATCATCCAGGGTTCCGACCCGGTCTCCAGCTGGACGACCATGGCCGAGAACATCCAGGGCAAGATCGGCTGATCGCCTTCGGCGGGGGTGTCGCTCACGCGGCATCCCCGCCGAACCCCTTTTCCCGACAGATCGACCGCGCCGTCGATCGTCCGCCAAGGAGCCTCGATGACGATTCCGACACTCGACACCCACGACCGCGCGTCCGATCGTCGTACCGATCCGGCCACGGAGAAGCGCCGCCGCCGCGCCGCGGCCTTCGCCGACGCCGCCTCGGCCGGCTGGAAGGTGTGGCTGTTCAAGATCGTCGCCCTGGGCATCGTCGATGCGATGGCGATCTACGCGATCCTCGTTCTCGTCGTCCAGGAGCAGTGGGTCATCGCGGTGGCCATCGCGGTCGGCGTGGTCGTCCTCAACGCGATCTACCTCATCCCGGGACTCCTCCCGGCCAAGTACCTCGCGCCCGGTCTGGTGTTCCTCTTCATCTTCCAGATCTTCGTGGTGCTCTACACCGTCTACATCGCGTTCACCAACTACGGGTCGGGGCACAACTCCGACAAGGAAGACGCGATCACCTCCCTCCTCCAGCAGTCGCAGACGCGCGTGGAGGACTCCGCCACGTACCCGGTGCAGATCGCCACCCGCGACGGGGAGTTCTTCCTCGTCGTGGAGGACCCCGAGACCGGAGACCTCAGCGTCGGTGGCAACGAGATGCCGCTGGAATCGATCTCCTCGCCCGAGGCTGCGGGCTACGACGTGCTCGACTTCTCGCAGATCCTCGCCAATCAGGCCGAGATCGGCGCGCTGACCGTCCCGCTCGACGACGATCTGAACGACGGCTACCTGCGCACCACCGACGGTTCGAACGCCTACCTGTTCCAGTCGAGTCTGGAGTGGGATCCCGTCGCCGACACGATGACCAACACCGAAACGGGTGTGGTCTACCGCGACATCGGCACCGGTGCCTTCACCGCCGACGACGGAACCGAGATCCTGCCGGGATGGCAGGTCTGGGTCGGCGGGGAGAACTTCGTCCGCGCCGTGACCGAGGAATCCATCCGTGGCCCGTTCATCGCGGTCCTGGTCTGGACCTTCGTCTTCGCCTTCCTCTCGGTAGCGACCACCTTCGTCCTCGGGCTCTTCCTCGCCGTCGTGTTCAACGACCCGAAGATGAAGAGCCGCAAGTACTACCGCGTCATCCTGATCCTCCCGTACGCGTTCCCGGCCTTCCTGTCGGCGCTGATCTGGGCGGGCATGTTCAACCAGGACTTCGGATTCATCAACCAGGTGCTCCTGGGCGGCGCCTCCATACCGTGGTTGCTCGACCCCATACTCGCGAAGGTCGCGATCCTCATCGTCAACCTCTGGCTCGGGTTCCCCTACATGTTCCTGGTGTGCACGGGAGCGCTGCAGTCGATCCCCGATGACATCCAGGAGGCGGGCCGCGTCGATGGTGCGGGCGTGTGGCAGGTCTTCCGCCACATCAAGTTCCCGCTCCTCCTGGTCTCGGTCGCCCCGCTGCTGATCTCGTCGTTCGCGTTCAACTTCAACAACTTCAACATCGTCTACATGCTCACCAACGGCGGGCCGAGGTTCGCCGACGCGTCGATCAACGTCGGCGCCACCGACATCCTGATCTCCATGGTCTACAAGGTGGCCTTCGTCGGTGCCAACCGCGACTACGGGCTCGCGAGCGCGTTCTCGATCATCATCTTCATCCTGGTCGCCGTCATCTCCTACGTGAGCTTCCGACAGACCAAGGTCCTCGAGGAGCTGAACTGAGATGGCACTGAACTCCAATCCGCTGACCTCGCAGCCCGCCCCGGCCCTCGCAGAGGCCCTCGCCGACGATCGCCGCGGCGCTGTCGCTGCGGAGAAGGCCGCGCCCACCCCGCGGCGACCGTTCGGTCGCTGGTTCCGCGAGACCGGATGGCGCCACATCATCGGCATCGTCATGCTGCTGTTCTGCGCGTTCCCCTTGGCCTATGTGCTGTCCGCGTCGCTCAACCCCGGCGGCACGCTGCTGACGGCGAACAGCCTGTTCTCCACCTTCGATCTGGGCGCCTATTTCCGGCTGTTCGAGAACCCGTCGCAGCCCTACGGCGCGTGGTTCGTCAACACCCTCGTGATCGGGCTCGCCACGGCATTCGGCACGGTGCTGCTCGGCGCCCTCGCGGCGTATGCGTTCTCGCGCATGCGCTTCACGGGCCGCCGATTCGGCCTCCTCACCCTGCTGCTGGTGCAGATGTTCCCGCAGCTGCTCGCCTTCGTGGCGATCTTCCTGCTCATGTCGGCGATCGCCGACATCTTCCCGGCACTGGGCCTGAACTCCCAGCTCGGGCTGATCATGGTCTACCTCGGCGGTGCGCTCGGGGTGAACACGTACCTCATGTACGGGTTCTTCAACACCGTGCCGGCGTCCATCGACGAGGCGGCGAAGATCGACGGTGCCGGTCACGCGCGCATCTTCTTCACGATCATCCTGCGCCTGGTCGCTCCGATCCTCGCTGTCGTCGGGCTGCTGTCGTTCCTGGCGACGACGAACGACTTCGTCATCGCGTCGGTCGTGCTCTCCGACCCCGACAAGCAGACGCTCGCCGTCGGTCTCTACCAGTTCGTCTCGCAGGAGACCGCCCGCAACTGGAGCGTCTTCGCCGCGGGCGCGGTGCTGGCCGCCATCATCCCCGTCGCGCTGTTCCTCGCGCTGCAGCGCTTCATCGTCGGCGGCCTCACCGCCGGCAGTGTGAAGTGACCGGATGACGGTGCCCGGCGATCCCGCACGATTCACCGCGCTCAGCCGCGGCCTCGCCGCCGGGGTGGAGGAGCGCGACGGATTGATCGGCCTCGTCCTCCTCGGCTCGGCATCGGACGAGGCGGCGCATCGTCGCGACGAATGGTCTGATCACGACTTCTTCGCCCTGATCGCCGACGGTCGCGGGCAGGAGGTCCGGCCCGACCTGACGTGGCTGCCCGATCAGGACCGGCTCGCCGTGACCGCGCGCGAGGGCGAGATCGGGTTCGTCGCCGTGTACGACGACGGGCATGTGTTCGAGTTCGCCTTCTCGGAGGCCGCGGAGCTGGAGGGCGCGGTCGCGGGGGAGGCCACCGTCGTCGTCGATGACGACCGGGGGACGACGGCCGATCTCATCGCGCGCGCCCGCGCGCACGCGGCCGCTCGTGATCGGTTCGACCCCGTGAACGACGCCGCTCTCGTCTTCGTCAAGCTCCTGCTCGGCGCCGGCCGGGCACGTCGTGGTGAGGTGCTGAACGCGGGCCAGTTCGTGCGCGGTGCCGCCGTCGTCCATCTGGTCCGCGCGATACGGGGTCGCTTCGGCGAGCGGTCGACGCTCCGCCGCGACATCATCGATCCGCTCCGCCGATTCGAGCGCGACTTCCCCGAGTGGGGCGCCCGCATCGCCGAGGCGACCTCGGCGCCGGTCGAAGACGCCGCGCGCGAGCTGTACGCGCTGGCCCGCGAGGTTCTCGAGCCCGGCTGGGACGCGTTCCCGGTGCGCGCGGCGGACGCGGTGGCCCGCCGACTCGGATTCTGAGGCTCAGCCGCGCGAGACCACGCGCCAGCGGAAGGTGTTCCTCAGCTCGTAGCTCCCGTCTAATTGCCGGAACGGTTCCGCCGCCGTCTGGATGACAGCGGAGAGCTCACCGATCGTCGCCTCGTCCTCGCCGAGCAGCACGGTCGTCGCGAGCTCGTCGGCGTCGGTGGCCCGTACCCGCACCTCGACCTCGCCGTGCGCGACCAGACGGAAATCCGCCGCGTCCAACGCGAGATCCAGGGGAGTCGGATGCGGGGGCCCCGCCCCCTCGGCGGCGCCGCCGGACTCGAGCCCGGCGGCGCCGCCGGCATCGGGAGCCAGCGCAGCCTCGAGGGCCTGCTCGATGACCGCCAGGTCGTTCCGCCCGGTGTCACCCCATTCCGCGATGCCGAGCAGTCCTCCCGGCCGCAGCACGCGTGCGCACTCGAGGACGGCGTGATCGAGGTCGTCGGTGAGGTGCAGCACGGTGATGGCGGTGACGACGTCGAACGAGTCAGCGCCAAAAGGGAGGGCAGCGGCATCCGCCTCTCGCGCGTCGCCGTGCCGAGCGGCGATCGCGACCATCGCCGGTGAGGCATCGACCCCGATCGCCCGCGCTCCGGCGGCGGCGAGATCGGCGAGGAATTCGCCCGAGCCGCAGCCGACGTCGAGCACCCGCGTGCCCGGACCTATGGCGCACGCGGTGATGAGCGCCTGCCGCGCGGGCGCCGACACTCCGCCCCACCGCGCGGCCCAGCCCTCCGCGAGGGCGGACCACCCACCGTCCTCCGTCACGGGCGCCACCCTATCCTTCGCGACCCGTCGATTTCTGTCGCTCGTCCTTCGCGACCCGTTTCTGTCGCTCATCCTTCGCGACCCCTCGATTCCTGTCGCTCATCCTTCGCGACCCGTTTCTGTCGCTCATCCTTCGCGACCCGTCGATTTCTGTCTCGCATCCTTCGCGACCCGTCGATTCTTGTCGCTTCCCGGCTGCGTGGGCCGCAATTCTTGACGGGTCGGCGTGGGGAGTGGGCGGGGTCGTCCGACGTGAGGAGGGGCGGGGTCGGCATGGGGAGTGGACGGGGTCGTCCGGCGTGAGGAGTGGACGGGGTCGGCATGGTGAGTGGACGGGGTCGTCCGGCGTGAGGAGTGGGCGGGGTCGTCCGGCGTGAAGGAGCGGGCGGGGTCGTTCGGCGCGAGAGGCGGGCGACGCTCCCGCGCCGCACAACCCGCCCGCGGACGGGGAGAGGTTCGTAGACTGTCCCGAGACCAGGCGAGGAGAGTGCATGAGCCCGCTGACCGAGAGCGACATTCACACGTCGTTCGTGAACGCCCGTCCCGAAGAGCTGCAGGTGATGGCCCTGCCGAACGACTTCCTGCTGACCGACTGGGATCATCTCGACTTCCTGGCCTGGCGCGACCCCCGCACGCGCGGTCGTGCGTACGTCATCGCCGAGGTCGACGGCGAAGCCGTCGGTGTGCTGCTGCGCGCCGCCGAGGGCACCTCGTCGGCGCGTTCGGCGATGTGCAACCTGTGCCACACGATGCAGCCCGCCGATCAGGTCGCGCTCTTCACCGCGCGCAAGGCCGGCGAGGCGGGCCGCAACGGCGACAGCGTCGGCACCTACATGTGCGCCGACCTGTCGTGCCACGAGAACGTCCGGCTGGCCGCCCCTCTCGCGCCCAGTGAGATCCGCGCGAGCGTCGACCGGCGCATCGACGGCACGCGCCGACGCACCGAGGCCTTCGTCGAGAGCGTCGCCCAGCACGCGCGGAGCCGGTCATGAGCCGCGCCGTCGTCATCGGCGACGCCCTCATCGACGAACTGCGCGACGACCACGGCGTCCGCGAGTTCGTCGGCGGCGCGGCCTTGAACGTGGCCGTCGGTCTTGAACGTCTCGGCGTGCCCGCGACCCTCATCGCGATGGTCGGCGACGACGAGGCAGGCGGTCGCATCCGGTCGTACCTCGACGACTTCGGGGTCGAGCTGCTCGCGACACCGTCGCCGCGCGGCTCGTCTCGCGCGGTGAGCACGCGCAGCGGCGGCGGCGAGCCGACCTACGTCTTCAACGAAGCCGCTCAGCATCGCGCCGTGCAGTTCGGCGCCGCCGAGCGGGCCGCCCTCGATGCGGCATCCGTCATCGCCATCAGCTGCTTCCCCTTCGACGACGTCGCCCAGACCCTGGCGCTGTCGCAGGCCGTGCGCGCGTCAGGCGCCCCCCTCGCGATCGACGTCAACCCCCGCGAGGGGATGATGCACGACCGCGCGGAGTTCGTCCGCGGCTTCGAGCAGCTCGCCGCGGGCGCGGCGCTGGTCAAGATCGGCGAAGACGACGCCGAGCTGCTCTACGGGGAACGCCTCGACGCCCTGCGCGCGCGACTGATCGACGCCGGCGCGGCCGCGGTCCTGGCCACTCAGGGACGTGCGGGGGCCACCATCGAAGCGGGGGCGGATGTCGTCACCCGCCCGATCTCCGATCTGCCGGGTCGCATCGTCGACACCATGGGCGCGGGCGACGCGGCCTTCGCGACCATCATCGCCGCCATGATCGACGACGTTCCCTCCGATCCCGAGGCGTGGGGTGACGCGCTGCAGAGGGCTATGGATGTCGCTGCCGCAACCTGCCGCTTCGAGGGTGCGCTCCTGCGCCTCCCCTCGGCGCTGATCGCCCCTGACCTCGATCGCCTCGGAACCTGAGGGTCGGAAGGCGGGCGTTCCGCGTCGATTTTTTCGACGCCCGCCGGGGGTCTAGACTTGTTTCTCGCGCCTCCGGTCGACTGCACAAGCCGGGCGGGTGCGCACTTGGCGAGTTACCCAAGCGGCCAAAGGGATCTGACTGTAAATCAGCCGGCGTAGCCTTCGGGGGTTCGAATCCCTCACTCGCCACCCAAAGAGCCCGGCTTCGGCCGGGCTCTTGTCATTCTGGCTCCCGCCGGGCCGCCTGACACGTCCGCCCTCGCGTGCCAGGATGGGCATGCGTCGACGAGAGGACCGAGATGACACAGCCCCAGCCGCACGAGACGCCCGCGTCCGCCGAGTCGCAGGCCATGGATGACCCGGGTCGGTCACCCCTCATCCGTGCCGCCATCTGGGTGGCGATCGGCGCTCTCATCGCAGCGGCGATCGTCTGCGTCGTCTGGGTGCTGATCGGGCCGGAGAACGGCATCGTCGCCCGCGCGTTCCTCACCGTGCTGCTGCTCGCCGGCTTCGCCGGCGCGGCGATCCTCGATGCGAATCTCGCTCCAAACCGTCCGGCCTGGCTGGCGCTGGCGAGTATGGGCGTCTGGGTCGTGACGCTGCTGATCGGGGCGGTGATGATTTGGATGCCGGAGCGCTTCCCCTACTCGGGATTCGGCCGCTTCGTGTCGTTCCTCCTCATCGTGCTGATCCTGCAGCTGGCACTGCTGCACATCCGCCTGTTCCTGAAGGCCCTCGCCCGCAACCGCACCACGTTCACCTCCGTCATCGCGATCGTGACGATCGTGCTCGTGATCGCTCTGGCGATCATGCTGGTGATCCCGCTGATGCTGTCGGAGTACGCGCAGCTGGGCGACCTGTACTGGCGTTTCGTCGTCTCCATCACGATCCTCGCCGCCGTGGGCACCGCGCTTCTCCCGCTGATCAATGTGCTCTTCGCGCCGCGTCGGCCGCGGCCCGTCGCCCCGGCGTACCCGGGTTACGCGGGATATCCCGGCGCGGATGCGCAGCAGACCGGCGTCATCCCCGCCTGGGCCCCCCACGCGCCCCAGGGCCAGACGTGGCCGGGTCAGGCGCAGGCCGCCTGGCAGCCGCAGGGATGGCAGGGGCAGAACGCTCCGCAGCCATTCGCGCCGGCCTCCGCCGGTCCCACCCCCGCCGCCCCGATCCCCGCGGCCCCGGCGTCGGCAGCTCCGGTCGCCGCCGCGTCCGCTCCCCAAGCCACCGCTTCCGAGGACGACACCTCCGCAGCCGACGTTGCGCTGGGGGCACCTGCTCCTGCGTCCGCTGCGCCGGCGGCGGCAGCATCCTCACCCGCCCCGGCGCCCACCGACGGGGAGCTTCTCCCGTGGCCGATGTACGCGGACGGTCGCACGCCGTTGCCGATGCTCCCCGACGGCAGCCCCGACTGGCAGGCCTACCAGACCGGCCGACCCTCGCCCGGAGCCCAGTCGTTCGTGCCGATCGCGCCCGAGCAGGCGTCGCAGCCGACGTTCCCGCCGCCGGTGCCGGGTGCACAGGGCCCGGGAGGAGCGCAGGGCTCTCCGGGCGCACAGGGCTACGAGGGCTTCCCGCCCCCGCCGCCGCTTCCGCCGCGCAACTAGTCAGCCGAGCATCTCGCGCGCGGCCATCGCGGCGTTGTGCCCGCCGATCCCGCTGACGGCGCCGCCGCGCTGGGCGCCCGAGCCGCACAGCAGGATGCGCTCGTGCCCGGTGGCCACACCCCACCGCGATGCGGGGCTCGACAGGTCGGCGTCATCGTCCGCCCAGGGCCAGGCGAGGCCGCCGTGGAAGATGTCGCCCCCGGCCATCCGCAGCGAGTCCTCCAGGTCGGCGGTCGTTCGCACCTCCACGCAGGGCGATCCGTCGGGGGCGGTGAACAGACAGTCCTCGATCGGTTCTCCGAGCACGGCATTCAAGGACGCCGACGCCGCGGCCAGCGCCTCCGCCCGGGCAGCGTCCGAATCGCGGCCGGCGACCAGACGGTGGGGCACCTGGAGCCCGAAGAGTGTCAGGGTCTGCGCACCCTCCGAGCGCAGCTGCGGGCCGAGGATCGAGGGATCGGTCAGGGAATGGCAGTAGATCTCCGCCGGCAGCGGATCGGGGAACTCGCCCGCTGAAGCGGCGGCGTGCGCAGCGTCGAGCTGGCTCAGGGTCTCGTTGATGTGGAAGGTGCCCGAGAAGGCCGCCTCGGCCGACACCTCGCTGTCGCGCAGGCGGGGAAGCCGCCGGAGCAGCATGTTGACCTTCACCTGCGCGCCCTCGGGCGCGATGCCGGCGTTCTCGGCCGCGGCGCCCCCCGCTCGCAGCAGGTCGGTCAGCACCGCGGGTCCTGCGCCCATCAGCACCAGCCGGCCCCGCAGGGTCTCGCTCCGCCCGTCGGGACCCGCCACGGTCACCTCGCCGTCGGGATCGATGGCGGTGACCTCGGCGCCCGTGCGGACCTCTGCGCCGGCGTCGCGGGCGGCTCGGGCGAGCTCGGCGCTGACCCGTCCCATTCCGCCGACGGGCACGTCCCAGTCCCCGGTGCCCCCGCCGATGACGTGATAGAGGAAGCAGCGGTTCTGCGCGAGGCTCGCATCGTCGGCAGTGGCGAAGGTGCCGATGAGCCCATCCGTCAGGGCGATCCCGCGGGCGAGGTCGGTCTCCAGCGAACGACGCAGCATCTCGCCCAGGGGTCGGTCGACGACATCCGTCCAGAGCTCATCGTCGTCGACGAGCGAGCGCACCTGGGTGCGGGGGCGGAGGGGCTCGGTCATCGTGGGGAAGACCCGGCGGGCGAGCGGGAGGAGCCTGTCGCCGAAAGCGGCGAAGCGATCGGCCTCGGCGGGGTCGCCGGTCGTCCGGACGAAGCTGCGCGTCGTGACCGCCGCGTCGCGCCGATCGATGAGGATGCCGCGAGAGGGATCGGCGGGAGAGGGCGTGTAGGAGGAGTAGCGCCGGCGCCGAAGGTCGATCCGAAGTCCGAGGTCGTCGATGATCGCACGGGGGAGCAGGCTCACGAGGTACGAGTACCGCGACAGGCGGGCAGCCACCCCCGGCCAGGGTTCCTCCGACACGGCGGCGCCGCCGACGTGTTCGAGTCGCTCGAGGACGACGACGCGGTGACCTGAGCCGGCGAGGTACGCGGCGGCGACGAGGGCGTTGTGACCGCCGCCGACGATCACGACATCGTGCGTAGCGGCATCCCGGGGGAGAGGCATGGCTCCACCGTAGAGGCGCTCGCCGGCCTGCGCATCGATCTTCGGGACGAAACCCCCGCGGTAGCGTGAGGGGCATGACGCTTGCCGCGCAGCTGCACGATCTGGCCCTCGACATCGCCCAGGAGGCGGGAGAGCTCGCCCGTCGCCGTCGCACCGAGGGTGTCGCGATCGCCGCGACGAAGTCGGCCCTCGCCGACATCGTCACCGAGGCAGACCGCGAGGTCGAGGAGCTGATCCGCGATCGGCTCCGCCGCGAGCGCCCGGGCGACGGCTTCCTCGGTGAGGAGTCGGGCGCAGCGCCGGTGTCGCACGGTGGCGACTCGGATGTCACCTGGGTCATCGATCCCATCGACGGCACGGTCAACTACGCCTACGGCATCCCCTCGTACGCCGTCAGCGTCGCCGCCGTCGCGGGCGGCAGCGATCCGGAGCACTGGGAAGCCCTCGCCGGGGTCGTGTTCAATCCCGCGAGCGGGGAGCTGTTCCATGCCACCCAGGGCGAGGGTGCGTGGCTTGACGGGGCGCGCCTGACGGTCAATGCCGAGCCGGCCGCCGCCGGAGCGCTCCTGGCCACCGGATTCGGTTACGACCCCGTGACCCACGCCTCGGACCTCGCCCGCGTGGGCCGTGCGATGACGATCGCCCGCGACATCCGCCGGATCGGTGCCGCGTCACTCGACCTCGCGTTCGTCGCCGCGGGTCGGCTCGACGGCTACTTCGAACGCGGACTGCAGCCGTGGGACTTCGCGGCAGGAGCGCTGCTCGTCACCGAGGCGGGCGGGCGGTTCGGGCGAGTGGAGATGCCGGATGCCACGGCGCGGCCCCTCACCGTCGCCGCCGGTCCCGGGGTCTTCGAGCACCTGCTGTCGCTTACCACAGAATGAGCCGCCGCGTGGGCGGTTGCGCGCCGGTGTTGTACATGGCATTCCCAGACGTCGCCGGGTAGTGTTTATCCGTTCGTTACTTTTGGTGTCCGAACCGGAAGTATCCCCCAACGACCGCCTGCCGTGCACCCCCATGCGCGGCAACGACTCGGAAGCACGCCCCCGTTTTGCCCCACGATTCATCCTCGGCTCTTCGCCCGCGCACCCGCCGGTCGAGTCGAGTCTCCCCCGCGGACGTTCAGACCCCGGCGGAGACGACGACCGTTCCCCCCGCCGGTGAGCCCTCTTCTGCTCCGCCTGCGATGAGCCGCCGAGCGCTGCGCGCCCGGGCTGCCGCGCAGCCGTTCCTCATCAACCCCGTCTTCTCGACCGGCGCCGTGCCGGTGGCCGGCTCCGCCTCGATGACCGGCGACGCTGCGGATGTCGCGCACTCGCCCGCCTCGTCGGTGACCGCGACCCCTGCCGAGTCGGCCCCCGTCGCCCAGGCGAGCGTGACCGAGGTGCCCGAGGCGTCGGCGGAAGGATCGTCGACCGATTCCGACAACGGCGCCGCGGAGGGTGCGGATCCCGAGCATCCCG
Source organism: Microbacterium sp. SLBN-154 (assembly GCF_006715565.1). NCBI lineage: Bacteria > Bacillati > Actinomycetota > Actinomycetes > Micrococcales > Microbacteriaceae > Microbacterium > Microbacterium sp. SLBN-154. The sequence goes on along the minus strand of NZ_VFNL01000001.1, from coordinate 3,066,524 downwards.
ACTCCCCGGCGACCTTCACCGGGGGGACCGGCGCGCTCCTCTTCGACGCTGCCACGACGACCGGACCCTTCCGCCTCCTCGAGCCGCCCATGGGACACTCGGTCGCCGACGAGCCGCCCTCGGCAGACCCGGAGGATGCCCGCGACGCTGCGCCGCAGGTGGATGATGAGTTCGAGGCCGCCGCGCGACTGTTCTGCTTCACCGGCGAGACTCCGGTGCAGAACGTCGCTGCAGCCGATGACGGCGCGGCGGACGGCGATGCTGCACCCGCGACCCCCGACATCGCCGCGCACGTCGCTGCCGCCCGTCGCCGTCGCCCAGGACGCGGAGCCGCCTTCCGTCGCGCTGCAGCGGCATCCTTCTCGGTGAGCGTCATGGGGATCGTCGGTCTCCTCGCCGTCGCCACCACGACTCCTGCCGAGGCCGTGGCCGCTGCCACCGGCAGCGAATCGGCCACGCTCTCCGCGATGGCACCGGCGTCGACGGACCTCTCAGTCGATCCCGACGAGATCCAGGCGTACGTCGCCCCGGCCACGACCGAGAACGCCCAGATCGCCCGCGGCGAGAGCTACGAGACGGTGACGATGGCCGACCTGGCTGCCGCGTCGGGGATCACGAACTTCTCGAACTTCTACGTCAACGACCCCACCGCCGCCATCCAGTGGCCGTTCGCGGTCGGCGTGCCGATCAGCTACGGCTTCGGCATGCGCTCGGGCAAGATGCACGAGGGCCTCGACTTCGTCCCCGGCGCCGGAGCACCGATCCAGGCGATCGCCGACGGTACCGTGCGTGTGGCCAGCGAGTCGGGCGGCGCGTACGGCGTGCACGTGATCATCGACCACGTCGTGGACGGTCAGCTGATCTCGAGCCACTATGCGCACATGGAGTACGACTCGATGCAGGTCGTGCCCGGCCAGCAGGTGACGGTCGGCACCGTCCTCGGACGCACCGGCAACACCGGCCGCTCGTTCGGCGCGCACACGCACTTCGAGCTGCTCATGAACGGCACCACGCCGATCGACCCCCTGCCGTGGCTTCGTCAGCACGCCGGAGGGTGACCGCCGATTCAACGGGGAGCGTCGGCTCTGGTATTCTCGTTGAGTTGCCCGCGCAGGGCAGCACGCCCCGATAGCTCAGTGGCAGAGCACTTCCATGGTAAGGAAGGGGTCGTCAGTTCAATCCTGACTCGGGGCTCGCAGCATCCGGCATCTTGCTGCCGGTGTATCGCGGCAGGGTAGCTCAGTTGGTGAGAGCGCACGACTCATAATCGTGAGGTCGCGGGTTCAAGCCCCGCTCCTGCTACCGAGAAAAACCCCCGGTCCGCCGGGGGTTTTTACATCTCTGCGGCGGATCGGAGCCGCCCGCGGGGTCGGAACGGTGCAGTGGGCGGTGTAGGGCGATTTTCGTCGCCCGCGCTGGGAGTGGACAATCGCGGCCGAGCTCACAGGACGGCTGGACGAGCTCCACCACAACTCGACGGTTGCCCCGGTATAGCCGCAGACGAAACGGTCGCTGAGTGAGGTCATCAGACCGCTCGAAGTGCCCGGATCAGTACTGGCGGATGTTGATCACTTCGCCAGGGGTCAGGCCGTAGCCGCGCAGGTGCATGTCGTTGGCATAAAAGATCGTCGCGCTCGACGGGGTGCAGAAGCGCTCCATGATCCCGATTGTGGTGTCGCCCTCGGCGACCCGGTAGGTCTTCACGGTGCCGTCGCCGAGCACGTCGACGGGCTCGCCCTCGGCGTAGTCGTTCACGCCGTAGTCCGCGTACCGGGAGCAGCTCAGGTGCGACTTCGGTCGGTTGAGCCAATCGTCAGAGTTGCGCTCGACCTCGCGAGGCGCGTCGAGGACGGTCACCGGGTCGGTCTCGGGCGGGCTTTCAAGCGTGCGGCCGAGATTGTTCCCGGCCTCGGTCACGACACTCACCGTGCCTACGACGGCCGGGGCGGCGATCGCGATCAGGCCCGCGACGACCAGCCCGGCGGCAGCGCCGGTGGTGATCTTCAGTGCACGGCTCATGCCAACCAGCTTCTCATCTGTCACTCGGAAGATCCAGTAAGGGCTTTCCTGACCGGGCGCTCTCGTGTTCTCCGGCGCGGGGACACCTTCCGCTCGCACCGTTCGTCTGTCACGATGACCCCAGCGGAGCGTCACCCCGAGCGCTCCGGGGACGATGCCGTCCCCCCCTCGCCCTGGAGTCAAAGATGACCAAGAAGTTGCTTGCTGCCCTCGCCGCGGTCGTGCTCGTCGCATTCGGGGCAGCCGCCCCCGCACACGCCGACGCCGAGCCGTCGCTGACCGCCTCGCCGACCTCCATCACGCTCGGAGGGTCGTCGGAGCTGACCCTGACCGGCGTGGACGAGGGCGTCCAGGTCAATTTCGCCATCGCCCAGCCGGAACTGCCGAACAACGGCGGAATGCTGAACCCCGAGAGCGCGACGGTCGCTGACGGTCAGGCGACGGTGGTGTTCACGCCCAACGCGGCGGCGACATACGTGATCGAGGCGTTCGTCCAGAACAGCGAGAGCCCGGCCGTGGCTTCCGTGACGATCGAGGTGAGCGCGGCGATGACACCCGAGCTCACCGCCTCGCCGGCGTCGCTGACGCTCGGCGGGTCTTCGGTGCTGACCTTGACCGGGGTGGAGGACGGCGTGGAGGCGATCTTCTCGATCGCAGAGCCGGCGCTTCCCAACAACCAGGGGATGCTCGTGCCCGAGGTCGCGACGGTCGCGGACGGTCAGGCCCGGGTGACCTTCACGCCGAACGCGGTGGGCACCTACGCCATCGAGGTGTTCGCACGCAACAGCGAGGGCCCGGCGCTGGCGACCGTCACGATCGCCGTGAGCGCGGCGACGACTCCCACGCAGTCTCCGCGCCCGTTGCCGTCGGTGCTTCCTGCGACGGGCGCCGACGAGACGTCGGGCCTGGCGTTGCTCGGCGGCGGAGTGCTGATCGCAGGTCTCGGTCTCGTCCTCGTCGCTGCGTCCGTGACCCGCGCCCGTCGGAGCTGACGGACCGGCCCGCCACCCCTGATCGCTGCCCAGGCGGTGATCAGGGGGCGGCAGTAGCCTGGTCGACGGATCCCGACCGGATCCCCGGACGAGGGTTCAGTACCCGGTGAGCGACAAGACTGGCCGTGGAGGCGAGCATCATGTCGTGGATCATCCTCATCATCTCCGGAGTCCTCGAGGCCGTCTGGGCCACGGCCCTCGGCAAGAGCGAGGGCTTCACCAAGCTCTGGCCGAGTGTCGTGTTCGGCATCGCCCTCGTCGCGAGCATGGGCGGGCTGGCCTGGGCGATGCGCGAGATCCCGACCGGCACCGCGTATGCCGTCTGGGTCGGGATCGGCGCCTCCCTCACCGTGCTCTACGCCATGATCACGGGCGACGAGGGCTTCTCCTGGGTCCGGATGCTGCTGATCATCGGCCTCGTCGGCTGCATCGTCGGACTGAAGCTCGTCAGCGACGCCGAATAGGCCGGGGGAGGGGGCAGGTCATTCGGCCACGGTCCCCGCCGCGGCATGCGGTGTGACCGAAAGCTCGGCGATGCGCCGGCGATCCAGCGCCGTCACCCGCAGCGTCGCGCCCTCCACCTCGACGGTGTCGCCGACGACGGCCAGGCGCCCGAGACGCTCCAGCATGAAGCCGGCGATCGTGTCGGACGACCCGCGGGGGAGGGTGAGCCCGGTGGCCTCCTCGAAGTCCTGCAGATTGAGCCGGCCGTCGACGGTGCCGCCGTTCTCGGAGAGGTCGGCGGTCGCCGCATCGGTGTCGTACTCGTCGAAGATCTCGCCGACGACTTCCTCGACAAGGTCCTCGAGGGTGACGATGCCGTCGGTGCCGCCGTACTCGTCGACGACGACGGCGATCTGGTCGCCGCCGGCCCGCATGCCCGTGAGCGTCGGGAGCACCCGCGCGGTCGAGGGCAGATACGGGATGGCGCGAACGAGCGGCCCGATGGGCTGACGCGGGTCGACCGCCGCGGCCTCGAACAGGTCGCGGACGTGGACGAACCCCGTGATGTCGTCGATCGACTGGTCGACGACGGGATAGCGCGAGTACGGCAGCTCGCGCACCCGCGCGGCGGCATCGCCCACCTCGTCGGCGTGATCGAGAGCGACCACCTCGGGGCGCGGACGCATGACCTCGCTGATCTGACGCCCCCGGAGCGACAGCACGTCGTCGAGGATGCGCCGCTCGTCCTCCGGGAGGCCCTGATGACTCGAGACGATGTCGCGCAGCTCTTCCTCGGTGAGCTCTTCGCCGGTCTTGTGCGGGTCGCCGCCGAGGAGGCGCACCACCGCGTTCGTCGACACCGACAGCAGCCAGATCACCGGGCGCATGAGCACCGCGAAGCCGTTCAGCACCGGGGCGACGCCGTAGGCGAACTGCGCGTTGCGCTGGATCGCCAGGCGCTTGGGCACGAGCTCGCCGAGCACGAGCGACAGGTAGGCGATCATGAGGGTCAGCACCACGGTGGCGATGGTGAGGGAAAATCCCTCGTCGAGTCCGAGGGAGACGAACAGCGGCGCGACGCTCGGTGCGATCGACGATGCACCGTAGGCGGCTGACGCGAAGCCGGCCACCGTCACGCCGATCTGCACGGCCGAGAGGAACCTGTTGGGATTGCGTGCCAGGTCGGCGACTTTCTGGCCGCGCTTGCCGCGCGCGGCCAGCGCGTTGACCTGGCTGTCGCGGAGGGTCACCAGCGCCATCTCGGTGGCGGCGAACACGCCGCCGATCAGGACGAAGACCACCACGAGGGCGATGTTGAGGAGGAGGTCGCCGTTCATCGGTTCACCTCCCCTCGCGGGGACGCGCCCGGGGTCACCCGGGCGCCGGGACTATGACAGTCGGATCCGTCCGCAGTTTTCGGCATGCAGGCCACGTTAGCGGTCCACGCTTCGAAACCGCCGTGTGCCCGGTGCCGGGACGACGCCGATCAGACCAGGAGCGGCCCCGCGACATCCATCCTGTCGTTGTCGACGAGCCACCTGACAGACTCGAGGATCGCGTCTTCGGGTTCGTACCGCGGGCGATAGCCGAGCACCGAACGAGCCTTGTCGATGCTGAGGTAATGATTTCGGTGCAGGTGCCCCCAGCTCGCGTCGGCGTACCGTTCGCTCGTCTCGGTGCGGAACTGCTCCCAGGTGATGCACTCCAGAGACAGAGGCCGTCCGAACCAGGATGCCGCGGCCGCCGCGTATCCCCGGACGGTCAGGGCGGACGGCGCGACGGCGTGGAAGTCTTCGCCGGCGGCGGCGTCGCGGTGGGCGAGGGCGAGCTCGAAGACCTGCGCCACGTCGTCGGCGTGGACGTGGTGCATGAGGGCGCCGTCGCCTCCCGGCACCCGGAGGGTGCGACCCGCCGACAGATCCGACCAGACGCGCGGATCGCCGTTGCCGAGCGGCCCGACCGGCGTCCAGCCCGGGCCGACGATGTGACCGGGGTCGACGGTGGTGGTGACGAGCCCCCCGGCCGCGGTCTCGGCGGCCAGGAGCGCGGCGATCTCGGCCTTGAGGATGCCGTACTCGTCGAACGGCGGCGTGCCCTCACCCTCGCGGATCGGCACCCGATCGCTCGGGCCGTAGCGCCAGAGGGTCCCGCAGTGGACGAGGTGCCCGACGCGACCGCGCAGGGCCTCGACCAGGGAGCGGGAGGACTCCGGGGTGAAGGCGAGGAGGTCGACGACGGCGTCGGGGTCGTGGGCGAGCACGATCTCGCCGAACGTGCCGTCGCGGTCGGCGGCCTCTCTGTCGGCGACGACCTGTCGCACCGCATCCCACTCCGAGGAGGCGACGTACGGAGGCCTCGCACCTCTGCTGATCGAGACGACCTCGTGGCCGGCGCGGATGAGCCGTGGAACGAGAAAGGTGCCGATGTGGCCGGTTCCGCCGATGACGACGACGCGCACGCTGTCCGCCTCTCCGTGCGGGCGGGGCGCCGGCGCACCCCTCGAGCCTAGGGTGCCGATGTCGGACCCGACCGGTAGCGTGCGCGTCATGACGGTCCCGGTCGACGTCCTGCGCGCGGTGCGCGAATCCGCGCGCCGGCGCCTCGCCGAGGTCGAGGTGCAGCTCGCGCAGCTGCGCGACGCGCGCGGCGCCGAGTCCGCCGACGACGAACACGATCCCGAGGGCGGAACGCTGTCCGCGGAGTGGTCGCGCATCGAGGGGCTGCGGGTCGGCGTGATGGCCGAGCTCGAGGGGATCGACGCCGCCTTCGACCGCGTGTCCGCGGGCACCTACGGCATCTGCGAGGTGTGCGCGAACCCCATCCCGGAGGGGCGGCTGGAAGTGCGGCCCACCGCGACCCGCTGCGTTCGCTGCGCCGAGAGGCGGCAGTAGTCTTAGTGCGGCGGCCACCGGTTCCTCGCACGGCCGGAAGACGACGAAACGAGCGAGCATGAGCACGAACCCTCCCGGCTGGTACGACTACGGCCCGGGCACCCGCCGGTGGTGGGACGGTGCGAAGTGGACCGAGCACGTGCAGTCGACCGAGGACGGGACGGATGCGCCGCCCGCCGGCCCCGATGCCCCTCCCTCGGCGCCGGGTTTCACCGGTGCGCCCGGGAATGCGCCCGCCGGTGGGGCCTTCACCGCGGCGACCGAGCCGAAGAAGTCCAAGCTCTGGATCCTGTGGGTGGTTCTGGGTGTCGTGCTCCTCGGCATCGTCATCGCCGCCGCCGTGCTCATCCCGATCCTGATCGGGGTCTTCTCGTCGGGTGGCGGCGTCGACGAAGCCGACCAGCAGGAGGCCGTGCGCGCGGTCGAACTCTACGACGAGGCATGGCGCGAGGGCGACTGCGACAAGTACCTCGAGGCGACGTCGGAGGCCTTCCGCGAAGGCGGTGGACTCACCGATTGCGCTGCGTTCGAGGAGCAGTCGGCCGGTTTCGCGCAGTCGGTGGAGAACTATCAGGTGGAGGTCGTGGGCATCGGTTCGTCTGAGGGCTCGATCTTCATCGACACGACGGAGACATACGACAGTCTCTTCCTCGATGGCGAGCCGTTGGAGACCCCTGCGCCGATCGTCGAAAGCTGGCAGTACACCGTCGTCGAAGTCGATGGTGCCTGGGTTATCGACAACGCGTACTTCGAGGAATGACCGACGCCCCCACAGCGCGCGACGCGCGCTTCGTCTTCACCTGCCTCGGCGTCGGCTTCATCGCCGGCCTGATGTCCGGACTGTTCGGCGTCGGGGGCGGCACCGTCGTCGTCCCGCTCCTCGTCCTCGTGCTCGGGTACGGCCAGCGGCTTGCGGCGGGGACGTCGCTGGCGGCCATCGTCCCGACGGCCGCGGTCGGAGTGATCGCCTATGCGGTCAACGACTCCGTCGCCTGGATCCCCGCTCTCATCCTCGCCGCCGGCGCGGTGGTGGGGGCCCAGATCGGCACCTGGCTGCTTCCGCGGACACCCGTGACGGTGCTTCGGTGGGGTTTCGTCGGATTCCTCGTGATCGTGATCGTGTCCCTGTTCCTGGTGATCCCCTCGCGGGACGCCGGCCTTCCGCTCACCGTCGTGACGGTGCTCGGTCTCATCGCGCTCGGTGTCGTCACCGGCATCCTCGCGGGTCTTCTCGGCGTCGGCGGCGGGGTGATCGTGGTGCCGGTGCTGCTGCTCCTCTTCGGCACGAGTGACCTCCTCGCCAAGGGGACCTCGCTGCTGATGATGATCCCGACGGCGATCTCGGGCACCGTCGGCAATCTGATCCGCAAGAACGTCGACCTGCCTGCCGCCGCGATCGTCGGCGTCGCCGCGTGTGTGACCGCCCCCGTCGGCACGTGGCTTGCCACTCTCGTCGATCCGCAGCTGGGCAACATTCTCTTCGCGGCCTTCCTGACGGTCATCGCCGTGCAGATGGCCGCGCGCGCCATTCGGGGCCGCAAGACCGCTCGGTAGGATGATCCGGTGCCAGTGAACCCCGAACTCGTCGGCCGCGTGTTCTCCCCGACGCCGCCGTATCTCGTGGGCCGCGAGAAAGTGCGCGAGTTCGCGCGAGCGGTCTTCGCCGACGATCCGCAGCACCTCGACCCCGACGCCGCGCAAGCCCTCGGGTACGCCGACGTCGTCGCGCCGCCGACGTTCCCGATCGTGCTGCAGGACGTCACGCTGCAGCAGCTGCTCGCCGAACCCGACAGTGGCATCGAGCTGTCGCGCGTGCTCCACGCCGAGCAGCGTTTCCAGTACTCGCGTCCGATCGTCGCGGGTGACGAGCTGACCGCCCGGCTCAGCGTCACCGGAATCCGCACGCTCGGCGGCAACGCCATGGTCACCAGCGAAGCCGAGATGGTCGACGCCGCCGGCGCCCACGTCGTGACCGCGACATCCGTCCTGCTCGTGGGTGAGGGCGACGCATGAACGCCGTCACCGTGGGCGACGTCATCGCCGAACGCACGATCCACCTCACTCGCGAATCGCTGGTGCGCTACGCAGGAGCGTCGGGCGATCTCAACCCCATCCACTACCGCGACGACATCGCCGCCGAGGTCGGGCTTCCCGGGGTCCTCGCGCACGGCATGCTCACGATGGGTGTCGCCGTGGGCACGATCATGCCGTGGCTCGGCGACAGCGGTCGCATCCTCGACTACGGTGTGCGGTTCACCCGACCGGTCGTCGTCGACGCAGCCGACGGTGCCGATCTTCACATCGTCGCCCGGATCGGTCAGGTGGCCGACGAGGCGGTCCGCATCGACCTCACCGTGACCGCCGCCGACACCACGGTGCTCGGCAAGGCGCAGGTGCGCGTGCGGCCGGCCGACGCCACCGGTGCGCCTGCCGGCGACGGGACTCGATGACCGAGGTTCCCCCCGTCGCGCTGTCGAGCCTCACGACGCTTCGCGCAGGCGGAATCCCCGAGCGGATGATCGAGGCGCGGACGACCGGTGAACTCGTCGACGCGCTCCGCGAGGTGTGGTCGACGGGTGACCCCTGGTTCGTGCTCGGTGGCGGATCGAACCTGCTGGTGGGCGACGAGCCGTTCCCGGGCACGGTCGTGCGGATCCTGACCCGCGGGATCGAGACGCTCCCGGCCGCACGCGAAGGATTCATCCGCCTGCGGGTACAGGCGGGCCACGACTGGGACGCGTTCGTGGGGTACACCGTCGAACACGGGTTCGCGGGCGTCGAGGCGATGTCGGGCATCCCCGGAACGATCGGTGCCGCACCCGTGCAGAACATCGGCGCGTACGGCCAGGAGATCGTCCAGACCCTCGTCGAGGTCGAGCTCATCGACGAGACCACCGGCGAGGTGTCCACTGTTCCGGCTGCCGAGCTCGGGCTCGGCTTCCGCACCTCGGTGCTCAAACACCACTACGGCTCGGTACCCGAGCGACGCGCGGTGATCCTGTCGGTCACTGTGGAGCTCGCGGTCATCGGAGACGCGCCCCGTGAGATCCACGGCGATCAGCTGCGGACGGCGCTCGGCCTCGAGCCCGGAGCCGCGGTGACGCTCGGCTTCGTGCGTGAGCAGGTGCTGCAGATCCGCGCGCGGAAGGGCATGGTGCTCGACGACGCCGACCCCGACACGTGGAGCGCCGGATCCTTCTTCCAGAACGCCGTCGTGTCGGCATCCTTCGCCCGGACCCTCCCGCCGGAGTGCCCGCGCTGGCCGGTCGCGCCCGACTTCGATCCGGTGGTCGTGGTGGCGTTGACGAACTTCGACGGCAGTGTGCCGCCCCTGTCGACAGCGGAGTCCGATGTGAAGGTCAGCGCGGGCTGGCTCATCGAGCAGTCCGGCATCCGCAAGGGCTTCAAGCTTCCGCGTTCGCGCGCGGCGGTGTCGACGAAGCACGCGCTCGCGCTGACCAACCGAGGCGGGGCCACGGCGGACGAGATCGCCGAGCTGGCGCGGTTCATCCAGGGCCGGGTGCACGCCGAGTTCGGCCTGCTGCTCCAGCCCGAGCCGGTCTTGATCGACGTCGACCTTTAGCCTCTGACGTCGCGCACTCGCGGCGGTTCGTCCACCGGCCGCCCTCGCTGTCATCCATCTCCCAGCTCACCCGCTCCGCGCTCTTTCCGCGGTTCGTTCGTCGCAGATGTACGCGATGAGACGCTCCGGACGTACGTCTGCGACGAACGAACGATGCTCGGGGTGGGTGCGGGGTGGGTGGGGTGGGGTGGCGCGGTCATTGATCCGTTACCCCTCGCCCATAGCCCCCGTGACCCGCCTCGCGGTCCTGCCCCGTTCGTTCGTCGCAGATGTACGCAAAGGGAGGCTCGAGACGTACGTATGCGACGAATGAACCGGGGTGAGGGCGGGGTCGGAGCGGCTGCGGTGCGGCGCGGTGCGGGGTGCGGAGCGGGAGCGAACGGATGCTGCGGCGCGGCGAGCCGCGAAGATCACGCCCGGAGGAGCTGCCGGGCGGCCAGCCCGATGATCGCGCTGTAGGTCGGATAGGCGAACTTCACACCTGCGAGGGTGGCCACGTCGATCCCGGCCGCCATCGCCGTCGTCACCGACTGGATGACCTCGACAGCGTTCTCGCCGACGGCGTGAGCGCCGAGGATGAGCTCGCGGCGGTTGTCGGCGATCAGCTTGAGGAACCCCACAGCGCGATCGTCGATGACCGCGCGCTCGAGGTCGGCGTACTGCGCGATCGCGACGATGCAGCGCTCGTCGCGATCGCGAGCCTGATCTTCGGTGAGACCCACTCCGGCGTAGTCGGGATCGGTGAATCCCCCCGCGGGGAGCAGATGGTGCGGAGTCCGACGGTTCACCCCCAGGACCGCGTTCTCCGCCGCCGCCTCGCCCTCGAACTGCGCTGCCTGCACGAGCATGTCGCGCCCGGTCGCGTCGCCCACCGCGAGGATGTGCGGCACGGCCGAGCGGAAGTAGGAGTCGACGGGGATCGCAGAACGCTCGACCTCGACGCCCGCATGCTCCAGGCCCAGGTCTTCGACGTCGGCCGGCCAGCCGGTGGCCATGACGACGACGTCGAAGCGGTCGGAACGCGGGGTCTCGTCGGTTCGGTCGCGCTCGCGCCACCGGAGGACGATCCCGTCGCCCCCCTCCTCGAGGGCGTCCACGCCGGCGATGCCGGTGCGCACCGTCATCCCGTGGCCTTCGAACGATGAGGCGATGGCGGCCGACACGTCGGCGTCGGAGGCCATGAGCACGCGCGGTGCGACGTCGAGCAGCGTCACGTGCGCACCGAACGACTCGAAGACGGTCGCCAGCTGCGCCCCGGTGTTGCCCGCGCCGATGATCGCGACCCGCCGCGGGAGGCTCGACAGCTCCAGCACGTGTTCGGGCACGGTCGCCAGCTCCGCACCCGGAACCGGAAGACGGCGGGAGTGCCCGCCGACTGCGACGATGATCGAGGAGGCGTGGATGCGCCGACCGGAGTCGAGCACGAGGGTGTGCGCGTCGGCGAAGCGTGCGCGGCCCTCCTGCACGAGGTCGATCCCCGCCTCCGCGAATCTCTCAGCCTCGTTCTTCACTGCTCGTACCCGGTCGACCCGGTCGCGGACGCGGGCGACGGTGGCGGGCCAATCGAGGGCCTCGGGGTGCGTCACGACCCCGTACTCCCGCGCCGCGCCCACCTCACGCATCAAGCGGGCGGCCTTGGCGAGCACACGGGTGGGGACGCAGCCGGTGTTCACACAGGTGCCGCCGAGGCGGTCGGACGCCTCGAGGACGACGACCGTGGCACCGAGTTCCGCGGCCCGGAGGGCGGCCGCCGTGCCCGCGGGCCCAGCGCCGATGACGGCGAGATCGTATGAGGCGGTGTCAGGGGTCACGCTGTCAGTGTGGCATCCGACGACCACCGCGGGATCCGCCGGCGGCGAGGTGGGCGATCAGGCGCCGAAGAGACGCTGCAGGCGCTGGACACCCTCGAGGAGGGCATCGTCGCCGAGCGCGTACGACAGGCGGAGATAGCCGCTGGGGCCGAACGCCTCGCCCGGAACCACCGCCACCTCGGCCTTCTCGAGGATGAGGTCGGCGAGCTCCAGCGTGGTGGTCGGCGTCACCCCGGCCCATTCGCGGCCGAGCAGCCCCTGCACGTCGGGGTAGACGTAGAAGGCGCCGAGCGGGTTCGGCACCGTGACGCCGGGGATCTTCGCCAGCTCCGTCACGATCACGCGGCGACGACGGTTGAACGCGCTCCGCATCTTCTCGGCCTCGACCTGCGGGCCGGTGAGCGCGGCCAGCGCGGCCCGCTGCGCGATGTTGTTGACGTTGCTCGACAGGTGCGACTGCAGGTTCGCGGCGAGCTTGATGGCGTCGGCCGGGCCGACCATCCAGCCCACGCGCCATCCGGTCATCGCGTACGTCTTGGCGACGCCGTTGACGAGGATGGTCTGGCCCGCGACATCCGGTACCGCTTCGACGATCGACGTGGCACGGGCGCCGTCGTACACGAGGTTCTGGTAGATCTCGTCGGAGATCACCCAGATGCCGTGCTCGAGCGCCCATTCGCCGATCGCCCGGGTCTCATCGGCAGAGTAGACCGCGCCGGTGGGATTGGAGGGCGAGACGAAGACGAGCACCGTCGTCCGCTCGGTGCGAGCCGCCTCCAGCTGCTCGACGGTGACCTTGTACTCCTGGTCGGCGCCGGCGAAGACCTCCACCGGTACGCCGTCTGCGAGGCGGATCGCCTCGGGATAGGTCGTCCAGTACGGTGCGGGCAGCAGCACCTCGTCGCCGGGGTTCACCACGGCCTGGAACGCCTGGTACACCGCCTGCTTGCCGCCGTTGGTGACGATGATCTGCGACGCCTCGACGTCCCACCCCGAGTCGCGGAGGGTCTTGGCGGCGATCGCCTCGCGCAGGACGGGCAGGCCGGCAGCGGGGGTGTAGCGGTAGTTCGCCGGGTCGCTCAGGGCCTCGGCGGCGGCGTCGACGATGAACGAGGGCGTGGCGAAATCGGGTTCCCCCGCGGCGTACGAGATCACCGGGCGCCCGGCGGCCTGCAGCGCCTTGGCCTTCGCGTCGACCTTGAGCGTGGCCGATTCGGCGATCGCGGACAGTTTGCGGGAGAGAGGAGCGCGGGAGGTCACGATATGAGAGTAGCGGCGCACCGCCGCGCGCACCGGGTCGAAAGACCTCCGCCGTCCCCGCCGACGCCGAAACCGACACCGCCCGCCGAGACCGCACGCGTGGGCGTGCGTCTCGACGGGCGAGCGCGGTCTCGGCGGGGCCGGGTCAGGCGAGATAACGGGTGTAGGCCGGGACCGTAAGGAATGCGGGGAACTCCGGCTGCAGCGCGACCTCGCGGAACAGCTCGGCCGCGTCGTCGAACCGGTCCCCGTCGCTGCGAGCCACCTCGCCGAGCACCTGCCCGATGAGTTCCTCGACGTAGTCGGCGGTGATGGGCGTGCCGTCCGAGAGCGAGCGGTCCTGGTGGATCCACTGCCAGATCTGCGAGCGGCTGATCTCGGCGGTGGCCGCGTCCTCCATCAGATTGTCGATGGCGACCGCGCCCACTCCCCGCAGCCAGGCCTCGAGGTAGCGGATCGCCACCGACACGTTGGCGTGCACACCCGCGGCGGTGACGGGGAGTCCGATGTGCACGTCGATCAGCTGCGCCGCGGTCACCGTCACGTCGTCGCGCCGGCGGTCGACCTGATTCGGCCGGTCGCCGAGCACCGCATCGAACTCCGCCCGGGCGATCGGGATGAGGTCGGGGTGGGCGACCCAGGTGCCGTCGAAGCCGTCCGCGGCCTCGCGCTTCTTGTCGGCGGCGACCTTCTCGAACGCCCTCTCGGTCACCTCGGGGTCGCGCCGGTTCGGGATGAAGGCGCTCATCCCCCCGATCGCGAACGCCCCGCGCTTGTGGCACGTCTGCACCAGTAGCTCGGTGTACGCCCGCATGAACGGCACCGTCATCGTCACGTCGCTGCGATCAGGAAGGACGAATCGCGCACCACGCCCGCGATAGTTCTTGATGATCGAGAAGATGTAGTCCCAACGCCCGGCGTTCAGCCCCGCGCAGTGGTCGCGCAGCTCGAACAGGATCTCCTCCATCTCGAACGCCGCGGGAAGCGTCTCGATCAGCACCGTGGCGCGGATCGTGCCGTGCGGCATGCCCATGGCGCGCTCGGTGAAGGTGAAGACGTCATCCCACAGCCGCGCCTCCTCCGCGCTCTCGAGCTTGGCGAGGTAGAAGTAGGGGCCCCGGCCGGCGGCGATCAGCGCCTGCGCGTTGTGGAACACGTACAGGCCGTAGTCGACGAGCGATCCCGATGCCGACAGAGTGCGACCGGTGCGATCGGTGAACTCGATGTGCGCCTCGGGCAGGTGCCAGCCCCGGGGCCGCATCACGATCGTCGGCGTCTGCTCCGCCGTCACCCGGTAGCTCTTGCCCTCGGGGCTCGTGTAGGACAGCTGTCCGCGGATGGCGTCGAAGAGCGAGAGCTGGCCTTCGATGACGTTCCGCCATGTCGGCGAGGTGGCGTCCTCCTGATCGGCGAGCCACACCTTCGCGCCGGAGTTCAACGCGTTGATCGTCATCTTCGGATCGGTCGGACCGGTGATCTCGACCCGGCGATCCTCCAGGCCCGGACCGGCACCGGCCACCCGCCACTGCGGATCGTCGCGGATGTGCGCGGTGTCGTGGCGGAAGTGCGGGTCGCGACCGTTGCCGATCTCGAAGCGGTGGCGCATCCGCTCGGCGAGGCGGTCGTGGCGGCGACCGCCGAACCGGTCATGGAGGGCGGTGACGAAGGCAAGGGCCTCGGGCGTGAGGATCTCGTCGTATCGCGGACCCATCTCACCGGTCACCCGGATCGTCGGCTGGTGCGTGCGGATGGGCCCGGTGGTCGGCCGCATCATCGGCGGCGGAGTGGTCGGGGGAGGTGGGGCGGTCGTGAGGGTCATGATCGGGTCCTTCTGGTTCGACGAAGCAAGGGTCAGTGGAACTGCTGAGCCTCGGTGGATCCCACCAGGGCGAGGGTGGCGCTGTCGGGGTTGAGCGCCGTGGACACGCGGTCGAAGTAGCCGGTTCCGGCTTCCCGCTGATGCCGGGTGGCGGTGTAGCCCGCCGACTCGGCGGCGAACTCCGCCTCCTGGAGCTCGACGTACGCGGTCATCGCCCGGTCGGCGTAGCCGCGGGCGAGGTCGAACATCGAGTAGTTCAGGGCGTGGAAACCGGCGAGGGTGATGAACTGGAACTTGTAGCCCAGCTCTGCCAGCTCCTGCTGGAACGTCGCGATCTGCTGGTCATCGAGGTGCCGCTTCCAGTTGAAGCTCGGCGAGCAGTTGTACGCAAGGAGCTTGCCGGGGAATTGCGCGTGCACGGCCGCCGCGAACTCACGGGCGAGCTCGATATCGGGTTCGCCGGTCTCGACCCACAGCAGGTCGGCATAGGGCGCGAAGGCGAGGCCCCGCGCGATCACGGAGTCCAGGCCCGGACGCACCCGGTAGAACCCCTCGGCGGTGCGCTCGCCGGTGAGGAACGGGCGGTCTCGCTCGTCGACGTCGCTGGTGAGGAGGTCGGCGGCCAGGGCGTCGGTGCGCGCGATCATGACGGTGGGCACGCCCGCGACATCCGCCGCCAGTCTCGCCGCATTCAGAGTCCGGATGTGCTGCTGGATCGGCACGAGGACCTTGCCGCCGAGGTGGCCGCACTTCTTCTCGCTGGCCAGCTGGTCTTCCCAGTGGATGCCGGCCGCACCCGACTGGATCAGCGACTGCGCCAGTTCGTAGGCGTTCAACGGACCGCCGAAGCCGGCCTCGGCATCGGCCACGATCGGAGCCAGCCAATCCCGGGTGGAGGTGCCCTCGGCGTGCTCGATCTGGTCCTGGCGGAGGAGCGCGTTGTTGATCCGGCGCACCACGGCCGGTACCGAGTTGGCGGGGTACAGGCTCTGGTCGGGGTAGGTCTGCCCGGCGAGGTTGCCGTCGGCGGCGACCTGCCAGCCCGAGAGGTAGATGGCCTTCAGCCCCGCACGCACCTGCTGGACGGCCTGACCTCCGGTGTAGGCGCCCAGAGCCCGGATGTAGTCCTCGGTGTGGAGCAGGTTCCACAGGCTCTCGGCTCCTCGGCGGGCGAGGGTGCTCTCCTCGCGCACCGAACCGCGAAGGGCGATGACATCGTCGGCGGTGTAGGTGCGCTGGACACCGTCCCAGCGAGGATCGGTCTCCCAGACCTCCTGAAGCTCCGCGGCGGTCTGCGTCTGGTCTCCGGCGCGGAGCGGGGGGCGGCTGGCGGCGGTCGCGGTCATGGTGCTCTCCTTCATCGGATGTCTCGTGCCGACCGGGTCGAAACGAGAAGGTCGTGAACTCACTCTCCGTGAAGTTCTCGCCCTCCACTCACGAATTGGCTTGTGAAGTTTCTCCAAAATTCTGCTCTTGTGACAGAATGCGGGACATGACGCTCGCCTCCGACCGCGAAGAAACCGTCGACCCCGACTCGGGCGTCGAGGACGACGCGCTCGACCCGCTCATGATCGGCCGTCGCATCCGGGCCGCGCGCACCCAGCGCGGGATGACGCTGGAATCCCTCGCCGACGCGGTCGGCCGGGCGCCGAGCCAGCTCTCCATGATCGAGAACGGCCGCCGCGAGGCTCGGCTGTCGCTGCTTCAGGCGATCGCGAAGGCGCTCGGGACCACGCTCGACGCCCTACTCGCCGGCGATCCGCTCGACGAGCGGGCGACGCTTGAGATCTCGCTCGAGCGCGCCATGCGGGGACAGACCTTCCAGGCGCTCGGCATCCCGCCGTTCCGCGTCGGCAAGACGATCCCGACCGAGGTGCTCTCGGCCCTGATGACCCTCCAGGGCGAGATCGAACGACTTCGCGACGAGCGCTCGGCCACGCCCGAGGAGGCGCGGCGTGCCAACGTCGCGCTTCGGCGCCTCATGCGCACGCAGGACAACTACTTCCCCGAACTCGAGACCGAGGCCCGGCGGGTCCTCGACGCCGTGGATCACCCCGGCGGACCGCTGACCCAGCGCGCGGCCTCCGACATCGCCGCGCACCTCGGCTTCACCCTGCACTATGTCGCCGACCTTCCGCAGACCACGCGGAGCGTCGCCGACATGAAGAACGGCCGCCTCTACCTCTCCAGTCGCGTGCCCGCCAAGGGCGACCCGCGCACCGCGGTGCTGCAGGCGCTGTCCAGCCGCATCCTGGGTCATCAGGAGCCGACGAGTTACGCCGAGTTCCTCCGCCAGCGCGTGGAGACGAACTACCTCACCGGTGCGCTGCTCGTTCCCGAGGCGCACGTGGTGCCCTATCTCAAGGAGGCGAAGAAGGACCGCGCGATCTCGATCGAAGATCTGCGGGACGCGTACTCGGTGACGTACGAGACCGCCGCCCATCGCTTCACGAATCTCGCCACGGTGCACCTGGGCATCCCGGTGCACTTCCTCAAGGTGCACGAGTCGGGAACGATCACCAAGGCGTACGAGAACGACGACGTGAACTTCCCCACCGACCGGCTCGGTTCGATCGAGGGGCAGATGTGCTGCCGGCGGTGGACCTCGCGGGTCGTGTTCGACATCGCCGACAAGTTCAACCCCTACTACCAGTACACCGACACCGGCAACGGCACCTACTGGTGCACCGCGCGGGTCGAGCCCTCGAGCGAGGGTGCGCACTCGGTGTCGGTGGGGGTCCGCTTCGACGACACCAAGTGGTTCCACGGGCGCGACACCACGAACCGCGGCCTGTCGCGGCACTCGGTCGAGGTCTGCTGTCGTCGGGCGCCGGCGGAGCTGGAATCGGCGTGGCGCGAGTACTCCTGGCCGAATGTCCGGACGCCCCGGACCCTGCTCGCGACGCTTCCGACCGGCTCTTTCCCCGGTGTGGACACGACGGAGGTCTACGAGTTCCTCCAGGCGCACGCCCCGGCATCCGGCTCCTGACCCGCGACCCGCGACCGGCGACCGGCGACCCGCGGCCCGCGGCCCGTCGTTTCTTGCGGCCCGGATGCGGCGGGAGCAGCCGTTTCTGACGACTCGCGGTGATGGGCGAACGCGAGTGAGGGCGCAGGAAAGGCGGTCGGTCAGGAGGATGCCGCGAAGGCGGCCCACAGCTCCGCGCGCACCGCGAACGACGACAGGTCGCGGCCGAGCACCCGTTCGGCCAGGGCCAGGCGGGTGCGCACCGTGTGGCGGTGCACCCCGAGCGCGCGTGCGCACGCCTCGTGCGAGCAGTCCTGCTCGAGCCAGGTGCGCAGCGTCATGACGAGCGCCGTGGCGTGGTCGGCATCGTGCGTCGCGAGCGGCGCGAGCTCGGCGTCGGCGACGGCGCGGGCTTCGCCCGAGAGTGCGGTCAGCGCGGCGATCACGCCCGACCGGGCCACTTCGGCGAAGTGCGTCACGGGTCCGCTGCCGCGCTCGGCCGCGCGGTCGCGCGCGATCCGCGCCTGTTCGACCGCGGCCGCGAAGCCGTCGTAACCGGCGGCATCGGACACGCCCAGTCGCGCGTCGAACCGCTCGACGAGCTCGTCGAGCACGTCGGGCGCTGCGGCCGGGACGACCACCGCGAGTCCGTCTCCGCTTCGTCCGAAGAACACCGCGCCACGCCGCTCCTCGGCGCGCAGCTCGAGGAATTCGGCGACGCTGTCGACGCGCGCGGTCATGGCATCCGTCATCGCCACCACCACCGGCGGGGCGGGCAGCGCGCCCCAGAGATCGCGGGAGATCCGCCGCGCGAGCGCGGGATCGCCCGACAGCAGCGACTGCACGAGACCGGCCCGCAGGGTCCCGCGGGCGCGGGCGAGACCCTGCTGCTGTTCGAGGGCCAGGCCTGCCATCGCGATCACCGCGGTCACGACCCCGCGGCCCTCCTGGTCGAGGTCGCCGGCGGCGATGGCGATCACGCCTCGCAGGTGCCCGCCGCGGCCGAGGGTCTGCAGGGTGAACGGCAGGCCCCCCAGCCGCATCGACGATCCGGCACGGGCACCGCGCCGCAGCACCGCGTCGATCTCACCGTGCAGCGCCACGGCGGTCGCCTCGGCCAGGCCCCCGGTGGGGTGCTCGCGCGAGAGCTCGCCCGCGGCGTCGTACAGTCCGACCCAGGTGCCCAGCTGCTTGGCGAGCTCGGCCACCGTGGCTCCGAGTCCGTCGGGGCGCAGGGCCGCCATCGAGATGGCGCGCTGCGCCGCGAGCGCCCACGATCGGCGGGCGTAGCCGACGGCGGCGATGGCTTCGGCGTTGGCGCGGGCGACGGCGATGAAGGGCGTGCGGTAGGGCACTTCGAACAGCGGCATGCGGTGGCGCAGGCACGCGTCGATGAGCGTGGGCGGGATGCCGTCGCGCACGACTTCGGTGCCGAACCCGACCCCCACAACGCCCCGCTCCGACAGGCGCCGCACGTACGCGTCGACGACGGACGCCTCATCGGCGGACTCGAGGAACTGGGTGCCGGTGGTCAGCAGCACGAGGCCTTCGGAGAGGAACGGCGTCGGATCGAGCAGATCGGTGCTGTGGACCCAGCGCACGGGGCGCGACAGCGCGTCGTGGGGGGCGGTGTCCTCGGCGCGGAGGTGAAGGTCGGTGCGGGCGAGGAGGGAACGCAGGGTGGGGGGCGCAGCGGCCTCGGCCGACGTCGTCATCGTGTCTCCTCGCGGGCGGACGGTCCGCGCCGCCCCACTGTACGGATGGTACAGCCCCGGATGCAGAATGTACGCCGGGGCCGGTGCGCCGGCGGCATCCGGAACCCTACGCTCCCGGCATGACCGCTGCCACCCTCATCGCGCCCCCGCTCGGCGGACCGACCCTTCCGCAGGAGCGCCGACTCGTCACCTCCATCCCGGGCCCCCGGTCGCAGGAGCTGCTCGCCCGGAAGGCCGCAGCCGTCAGCGCCGGTGTCGGACACACCGTGCCGGTCGCGGCCGTCGCCGCCGGCGGCGGGGTGGTCGTCGACGCGGACGGCAACTCCTTCATCGACCTCGGATCGGGCATCGCCGTCACCACGGTCGGCAACGCCCACCCCCGCATCGTCGAGGCCGTGCAGGCCCAGGTCGCGCAGTTCACTCACACCTGCTTCATGATCTCGCCGTACGAGTCGTACGTCGCCGTCGCCGAGGCGCTGAACCGCGTCACCCCCGGCGACCACGCTAAGAAGAGCGCACTGTTCAACTCCGGCGCCGAAGCGGTGGAGAACGCCGTCAAGATCGCCCGCAAGTACACCGGCAAGCCGGCCGTCGTCGCCTTCGACCACGGCTACCACGGGCGCACGAATCTGACGATGGCGCTCACCGCCAAGGCGATGCCCTACAAGAGCGGGTTCGGGCCGTTCGCCTCGGAGATCTACCGGGCGCCGCTGTCCTACCCGTTCCGGGACGGACTGAGTGGAGCGGATGCTGCGGCGCGAGCCATCTCGGTCATCGAGAAGCAGGTCGGGGCCGACAACCTCGCTGCCGTCATCATCGAGCCCATCCAGGGCGAGGGCGGATTCATCGTTCCCGCCGACGGCTTCCTGTCGGCGCTCGTGGAGTGGTGCCGCGCGAACGATGTGGTCTTCATCGCCGACGAGGTGCAGACCGGGTTCGCCCGCACCGGCGCGATGTTCGCCAGCGACGTGTTCGGCATCGTGCCCGACCTCATCACCACGGCCAAGGGAGTGGCGGGGGGCCTGCCCCTGGCCGCCGTCACCGGGCGCGCGGAGATCATGGACGCCTCGCACCTCGGCGGGCTGGGCGGCACGTACGGCGGAAACCCCATCGCCTGCGCGGCGGCCCTGGCGGCGATCGAAGCGTTCGAGACCGAGGGCCTCATCGAGCGGGCGCGCGAGATCGGCGGCATCCTCACCGAGCGCCTCCGGGCTCTCCAGGCGGCGGACCCGCGGCTGGGCGATGTCCGCGGCCGCGGCGCGATGGTGGCGGTCGAATTCGTCGATCCGGCTACCGGCGCGCCCGATGCCGCCCTCACGGCTGCGGTTGCGAAGGCCTGCATCGCCGAGGGAGTGATCGTCCTCACCTGCGGGACGTTCGGCAATGTCATCCGGTTCCTGCCTCCGCTGGCGATCGGCGACGTGCTGCTGAACGAGGGACTCGATGTCCTCGCGAGCGTGCTCGACGAGTCCCGCACCGACAGCGAGTCCGTGCTCGTCGGTGACGACGCCCCGACCCCCACGGCAGACTGACCCGGGATGACCCGGTGCCGCGGCACCGGGTGGCCTCCTCTAACCCGATGCAAAGGAGCACCATGACAGATCCCACCACCGGCGTGCTGACGCGCGACGTCGTCGTCGTCGGCGCGGGAGCGGCGGGCCTCACCGCCGCGAACGAGCTGCGCAAGGCCGGCCTCTCGGTCGCCGTGCTCGAGGCGCGCGACCGGGTCGGCGGGCGCCTGCACACCGACGTGATCGACGGCGCCACGCTCGAAGTGGGCGGCCAGTGGGTCTCGCCCGACCAGGAAGCGCTGATCGAGACGCTCGAGGACCTCGGGCTGGAGACCTACTCCCGTTACCGCGAGGGCGACTCGGTGTACATCAACGCCGAGGGCGAGCTCACCCGGTTCACGGGCGAGATCTTCCCTGTGCCCGAGGCGACCGAGAAGGTGATGGTCGACCTCATCGAGCGGCTCGACCAGATGGTCGCAGAGATCGACCCGGACCGTCCGTGGGAGCATCCCGACGCCGAGGAGCTCGACCGCACCTCCTTCGAGGCGTGGTTGGCGGCGCAGACCGACGATGTCGAGGCCCGCGACAACATCGCGCTCTTCATCGCGGGGGCGATGCTCACCAAGCCGCCTCACGCGTTCTCCACCCTCCAGGCGCTGCTGATGGCGGCGTCGGCCGGAAGCTTCTCGCACCTGGTCGATGCCGACTTCATCCTCGACAAGCGCGTGGTCGGCGGTCTGCAGCAGGTGCCGCTCCTGCTGGCCGAGCGTCTCGGCAGCGACGTCTTCCTCGATCAGCCGGTGCGTCGCATCGAGTGGAGCGACGGCGGCGTGACGGTGGCGGCCGACCGCATGACGGTTCGCGCCCGCTTCGTCATCCTCGCGCTGGCGCCGGTGCTCTACCCGCGCATCTCGTTCTCGCCGCCCCTGCCGAGACTGCAGCACCAGATGCACCAGCACATCTCGATGGGATTCGTCATCAAGGTCCACGCGGTCTACGACCGTCCGTTCTGGCGGGAGCAGGGGCTGTCGGGCACCGCCTTCAGCCCGTACGAGCTGTCGCACGAGGCCTACGACAACACCAACCACGGCGACGAGCGGGGCACTCTGGTCGGTTTCGTCTCCGACCGCCATGCCGACGACGTCTTCCGCCTTCCGGCCGAGGAGCGCAAGGAACGGATCCTCGAGTCGCTCTCGCACTACTACGGGCCCGAGGCGAAGAACCCGGTGGTCTACTACGAAAGCGACTGGGGGACGGAGGAATGGACGCGCGGTGCGTACGCCGCGAGCTTCGACCTCGGCGGGCTCGCGCGGTACGGCGCAGATCAGCGGGAGCCGGTCGGCCCGATCCATTTCGCCTGCAGCGACATGGCGGGACTCGGCTACCAGCACGTCGACGGCGCCATCCGCATGGGCCGGCTCGTCGCCGCGAACATCGTCGAGGCGGCGCGCGCATGAGCGGCCGCATCGTGGTGGGCTACACCGCCACGGATGCCGGAGCCGATGCCGTCGCCCTCGGGGCGCGGCTCGCGAAGGCGACGAGCGCGCAGCTCGATCTCGTCGTGGTGCTTCCCAGCGACGACCGCAGCGTCATCACGCCTCCCAATGCCAGCTACGACCGCTACCTGCGCGAGCAGGCGACGACCTGGTTGGAGGGGGCGGCCGCCGGCATCCCCGCGGACGTCGCGCACGTCGGTCACGTCCGCTACAGCGACTCGTTCGCCGAGGGCCTGATCGCCGCCGCCGACGAGTTCGGCGCGTCGCACATCGTGGTCGGCGCGGCCAACGGAGGCCTCCGCGGCCGCCATCGCCTCGGCACGGTCGCGACCGAGCTGCTTCACTCCTCCGACGTGCCGGTCGTCCTCGCCCCCGAGGGGTCGCGCCGCCAGGACGCCTCCCTCGGCCTCACCCGCATCACAGCCGCGATCGGCACGCGTCCGGGCGCCGAAGCGCTCATGGAAGAGAGCGTGGCGCTTGCCGCGGCGACCGGGGCGGAGCTGCGGCTGCTGTCGCTCGTCTCGGTCGACCTGCCGTCGAGCGTCGACACCGGCGTCATCCGTCTGGCGGGCGCCGCCCACGCCGACGACGTGCTCACCAGGGCGCTCGCGTCGCTTCCCGAAGGCATCACGGCCGACGTCGTCGTCGCGCGTGGCGAGAGCATCGAGGACGCCGTCTCGCACCTCAGCTGGGAGCCCGGCGAGCTCGCGATCGTCGGATCGAGTCGCCTTGCGCAACCCCGGCGGCTGTTCCTCGGCTCGACGGCAGCGAAGATGCTGCACGAGCTTCCCGTCCCGATGGTCGTCGTGCCCCGAACGCGCGTCCACGAAAGCATGAACGGAGAGCGGCGATGAGCGCTGCACAGCCCGGGTCGCAGAGCGGCGGCCCGACACCGACCGCCACGGCCCCCGCACCCGAGGCACTGACCGGCGGACTGTCCAAGAAGGGCCTGAGCGCGGGCACGGTCGGCCTCATCGGTGCTGTCGTCATCGGCATCTCATGTATCGCGCCGGCCTACACGCTCACCGCGGCCCTCGGACCGACGGTCTCGGAGGTCGGTTTCCAGGTGCCGGCGATCATCCTGCTCGGATTCATCCCGATGCTCCTGGTCGCATTCGGATACCGCGAGCTCAATCGCACCATGCCCGACTCGGGCACCTCGTTCACGTGGGCCGTGCGGGCGTTCGGGCCGTGGGTGGGGTGGATGGCCGGCTGGGGCCTCGTCGCGGCGACGATCCTCGTGCTGTCGAACCTCGCCGGCATCGCCGTGGAGTTCCTCTTCCTGCTGATCGACCAGATCGCGGGAAGCCCCGGGACGATCGCCGAACTCGCCTTCAACCCCTTCATCAACGTCGCGGTGTGTCTGCTGTTCATGCTGGGTGCGACCTTCATCTCCTATCGGGACATGCAGACGACCCAGAAGCTGCAGTACGTGCTGGTGAGCTTCCAGGTGCTGGTCCTCCTCGTCTTCTCCATCGCCGCCTTCGTGCACGTGGCGAACGGCACGGCTTTCGATGCGAGTCCGGTCGAGGCCTCCTGGTTCAGTCCGCTGACCGTCACGCCGGCGATCGCGATCGTGGCCGGTCTGTCGCTGTCGATCTTCATCTTCTGGGGGTGGGATGTCACGCTCACGATGAACGAGGAGACCCGCAACCCCGAGAAGACGCCGGGACGCGCCGCGACCGTCACCGTGGTGACGATCGTCACGCTGTACCTCCTCATCTCGATCGCGCTGCTCGCCTTCGCCGGCACGGGCGAGGAGGGGTTGGGTCTGGGCAATCCCGACATCCAGGCGAATGTCTTCTTCTACCTCTCCGGGCCCATCCTGGGGCCGCTGGCGTTCCTGGTCTCGCTCGCCGTGCTGACGAGCTCGGCGTCGTCGCTGCAGTCGACGTTCGTGGGCCCGGCCCGCACGCTCCTCGCGATGGGGCACTACGGCGCGCTCCCACCCAAGTTCGCGCGCGTCTCGCCGCGGTTCTTCACACCCGGGTACGCCACCATCGTCTCGGCCGTCGTGGCGTCGGTGTTCTACGCGGTGATGCGCTTCATCAACGAGAACGTGCTGTGGGACACCATCACGACCCTCGGCATGATGATCTGCTTCTACTACGGCATCACCGCGTTCGCGTGCGTGTGGTACTTCCGCCGGCAATGGTTCGACTCGGTGCGCAGCTTCGTCTTCACGCTGCTGTTCCCGCTGGTCGGCGGTGTGATCCTGGCCGCGCTGTTCGTCATCACCCTGGTGGAGAGCCTCGACCCGGACTACGGCAGCGGCACCGAGTGGTTCGGGGTCGGAAGCGTGTTCGTGCTCGGCGTGGTCATCATCGGTCTCGGTATCGTCATCATGATCTGGCAGGCGATCAGGCGCCCGGCGTTCTTCCGGGGGGAGACCCTCAGCCTCGACGCGCCGGAGAGCCTCCGGCGTCGCTGACCATCAGACGGCGATGCCCGATACGACCTGAAAGACAAGAAAGGCACGAAATCGATGAGTGACTATGCCGTCATCAACCCCGCCACGGGGGAGACCCTCGCCACCTACCCGACGATCAGCGACGATGAATTGGCTGCGGCGATCGATCGGGCCGACATCGCCTATCGCTCCTGGCGCCACCTGCCGGTCTCGGAGCGCGCCGCGCTGCTCCGCCGGGTCGCCGACCTGCACCGAGAGCGTCGCGACGAACTGGCGGCCATCATCGTGCGCGAGATGGGCAAGCCGCTCGTCGCGGCGCTCGGCGAGGTCGACTTCGCCGCCGACATCACCGAGTACTACGCGAACGTCGCCGAGCGGGTCACCGCCGACCAGCCGCTGGAGATCGAGGGGGAGGGTACCGCCGTCATCCGTCGGACACCGCTCGGTGTCCTCCTGGGCATCATGCCGTGGAATTTCCCGTACTACCAGGTCGCGCGCTTCGCGGCCCCGAACCTGATCCTCGGCAACACCATCCTGCTCAAGCATGCGCCGCAGTGCCCCGAGTCCGCGGCCGCCCTGGAGGCGATCTACCGCGACGCGGGACTTCCCGTCGGTGCGTACACGAACATCTACGCCACGAACGATCAGGCCGCGGCGGTCATCGCCGATCCGCGCGTCCAGGGCGTGTCGGTCACGGGCTCGGAACGGGCCGGTGCGGCGGTCGCCGAAGTCGCCGGGCGTCACCTGAAGAAGGTCGCTCTCGAGCTCGGCGGATCAGATCCCTTCATCCTCCTGTCCACGGATGATCTCGACGCCACCGTGCAGGCGGCGGTGGACGCCCGTCTGGACAACAACGGACAGTCGTGCAACGCGGCCAAGCGCTTCATCATCATCGACGAGCTGTACGAGCCCTTCCTCGAGAAGTTCTCCGCGGCGATGGGCGCGGCGAAAGTGGGCGATCCGCTGGCCGAAGACACCATCCTCGGTCCGCTCTCCTCCGAGACGGCGGCCGAGCGACTGCAGAAGCAGATCGATGACGCCGTCTCCCAGGGGGCCCGGCTGGTGACGGGAGGGGCGCGGGACGGCGCCTTCTTCCCGGGCACGGTGCTCACCGATGTCACGCCGGAGATGGATGTCTACGGCGAGGAGCTCTTCGGCCCGGCGGGAGTCGTCTACCGCGTTAAGGACGAGGCAGAGGCCATCCGCGTCGCCAACGACACCGGCTTCGGGCTGGGATCGTATGTCTTCACCACCGATCCTGAGCAGGCCCAGCGCGTGGCCGACAAGATCGATGCCGGCATGGTCTACGTCAACGTGGTGCTGGCCGACTCGCCCGAGCTCCCGTTCGGTGGGGTGAAGCGCTCGGGTACCGGACGCGAACTGGGACTCATCGGCGCCGACGAGTTCGTCAACAAGAAGCTCATCCGGGTCGCCGGCTGAGTGCGTCGGGGGCGGCGCGGCATCGTGCCGCACCGCCCCCGACGTCGCTCTGCGTGGTTCAGGCCGCGAGGACCACGTCCGCGCTTGCCACCTCGATCTGCAGCGCCGCGCCGACGTCGGCGTTGGTGAGCATCCCGTCGTGCGTGCTGAGGCCGGCCTTCAGCGCCGCATCGGCGCGCAGCGCGTCCTGCCATCCGCGGTCGGCCAGGCGCAGCACGTAGGGCGCAGTGGCGTTCGTGAGGGCCCGCGTGGCGGTCTCGGGGACGGCACCGGGCATGTTCGCGACGCAGTAGTACAGGCTCTCGTGCACGGCGAAGGTCGGCTCATCGTGGGTGGTGGGGCGCGAGCCCTCGAAGCAGCCGCCCTGGTCGATGGCGATGTCCACCAGCACCGACCCCGGCTTCATCGCCGCGACCATGTCGTCGGTGACGAGCTTGGGTGCGGCCGCCCCGGGGATCAGGACCGATCCGATGACGAGATCGGCGTCGACGAGCTGGTCGGCGATCTCGAGGGGTGAGGAGTGGCGGGTCTGGATGAGACCGCCGAACTCCGATTCCAGGGCGCGCAGACGCGGGAGCGAGATGTCGATCACCGTGACGTCGGCGCCGAACCCCACGGCGTTGCGGGCAGCGTTCTCACCGGCGACCCCGCCGCCGATGACCACGACCTTGCCCTTGCGGGTGCCGGCGATTCCACCGAGGAGCGTCCCGCGTCCCCCGGCCGGACGCATCAGGTTGGTCGCACCGACCTGGATCGAGAGGCGGCCGGCGACCTCGCTCATGGGAGTGAGCAGGGGGAGCGAGCGATCGGGCAGCTGGACCGTCTCGTAGGCGATGGAGGTGACCCCGCTAGAAAGCAGCGCGTCGGTGCACGCGCGCGAGGCGGCGAGGTGGAGGAAGGTGAAGAGCACCTGACCCCGGCGCATCCTGCCGTACTCGGCCGCGATCGGCTCCTTGACCTTGAGGATCAGGTCGCCCTGCTCCCAGACCTCGTCCGCGCTCGTGGCGATCCGGGCTCCCGCGGCGGAGAAGTCGGCGTCGGAGATGCGCGACCCCTCCCCGGCGCCGGCCTGGATGACGACCTCATGGCCGCGGCGCCGCAGCTGGTCCACGATCGCGGGCGTCGCTGCCACGCGATCTTCGTTGTTCTTGATCTCCGCTGGGATACCGACGCGCATCACAGCTCCTTTCGCAGTTGATGAATAGTGTTGGAGAAAAGTCATCAGAAGGGCAGTCCTTCCGATGAAGATTCGGCAGATCATGCTGTTCGGCGGGTTTGCACCGAAGAAGGAGGTCTCGGATGACGCGCGAGCCGAACGATCCACAGCCTGTTCCGCTGGACGAGCTCGATCGCCGGATCCTCGAGGCGGTCACGGCGGACGGCAGGATCACCAACGCCGCACTGGCGGAGCGGGTCGGTGTCGCCCCGTCCACCGCTCACACACGCCTCCGGGGGCTCATCGATCGCGGCGTCATCTCGTCGTTCACCGCGAGCGTCGCCCAGGCCAGGCTCGGCGTAGCCCTGCAGGCGCTGGTCGGGGTGACGCTCCGGCCCGGTGCGCGTCAGGCGAGCATCACCGATTTCGCCGAGCACACCCGCTCGCTCGCCGAAGTCGTGCAGGTGTTCTTCCTCGGCGGCGCCGACGACTTCATCGTCCACGTCGCGGTGACCGACTCCTCGGCGCTGCGACGATTCGTCGTCGAGCAGATCTCCGGTCATGAGCGCGTGGCTTCGACGCGGACGAACATCATCTTCGACTACCACCGCAACGCCGTCGTCGACTCGTTCCGCTGATCCCGGCGCCGCACCGCTGGCTGATGTGTTGACTTCAATGAACGCATAGTGAACACTCGTGCGTATTACGCACACTTCCGCCCCCGTCGTCACGTCTTGAAGGAGCAACTTTCGATGAACACCTCCGTCTCCCGCCGCGTTCTCGTCGGCCTTGCCGCCTTCTCCGCCCTCGGGCTCGCACTCACGGGCTGCACGTCGGAATCCGCCGAAGACGCGGGCGGTTCGGACCTCGCGATCGAGGTCGCCGGGGTCGCGATCGAGACGAACGACGAGCTCGCCGCGCTCGTGCCCGACGACGTCGCCGATCGTGGAACTCTCACGGCCATCCAGTTCGACAACGCCCCCGCGGACACGTTCCTCGACGAGAATGACGAGATCGCCGGGTGGGGTCCTGACCTCGGTCGCGCGGCTGCAGCGCTCCTCGGATTGGAGTACACCGCCGAGGTGTCGGGTGCATTCGACACATTCATCCCGGGGATCGAGAACGGCCGGTTCGACAGCTCGTGGGCGTCGATCATCGTCACGCAGGAGCGACTCGACGTCGTCGACATCGTCGCCGTGCACGAGAGCACGACCGGGGTCATCACGAGTGAGGGCGCGGGCCTGGACATCAGCACCCCGGAGGACCTGTGCGGCCTGCGGGTCGGGGCCTTGGCGGGCTCGGCGTTCCTCATCCAGATCGAGGAGATCGTCGCCATCTGCGAAGACGCCGGGGAGCCTGCTCCGACCATCGACTCCTTCCCGCAGCAGGGCGCGGCGATCCTGGCCGTCAGCTCGGACCGGATCGACGCGTTCATGACCGCGAAGGGACAGCTCTCGTGGCTGCTGCGCGAGGACAGCAGCGCCGAAGGTCTCGAGATCCAGCCGCTGGACTACCAGCCGAACCTCGAAGGCGTAGCCGTGGGTAAGGAGTCCGGGATGACCGAGGCCATCGCGGCGGCGGTGAACCAGCTGATCGAGGACGGTACGTACGAGGCGATCATGACCAGCTGGGATGTCGATTTCGGCCTCCTCGATGAGGCGGTCGTCAACCCGAGCGTTGAGCAGTGACCTCGACCGGCACAGACGAGGCGCCCGACGAGCGTCGGAGCCGGGGGCCGCTGACGGCGACGCTGCAGATCGGCCGAGGTCCGGATGGGCCGCGGGTGCGGACCACCACGGGGCGCCAGATCACACTGAAGGTCGCGGGATGGGCGCTGCGCATCCTGCTGGTGTTGTTCGTGCTCGAGATCATCTCGAAGTTCCTCACCGCCGATGCCATGCGGTGGGATGTCGTCGGAGAGTACCTGTTCAGTGCCCGTGTGCTTCAGGGGGTCGGCCTGACCCTGTTCCTCACCGCGGTCGCGATGGTGCTCGGGTGCCTCATCGGGTTGATCCTCGCCCTGATGAAGATCTCCAACAGCCTCCTGTTCAACGTGGCCGCCGACGGTTACATCTGGCTCTTCCGCGGAACGCCACTGCTGGTGCAGCTGCTGTTCTGGTACAACCTCGCCAGCTTCCTTCCCAAGCTCACCCTCGGGATCCCCTTCGGCCCACAGTGGTTCGAATGGGACACCAACACCGTGATCAGCTCTCTCATCGCCGCGCTGCTCGGGCTCGGGCTGAACGAGGGTGCCTACATGTCCGAGATCATCCGTGCCGGCATCCAGTCGGTCGATCAGGGCCAGAGCGAGGCTGCTGCTGCGCTCGGCATGTCGCGTCGTCGGGCGATGCGGCGCATCGTGCTGCCGCAGGCGATGCGGGTCATCGTCCCACCGACCGGCAACCAGGTGATCTCGATGCTCAAGGGAACGAGCCTGGTGAGCATCGTCGCCATCAGTGAGCTCCTCTACACCGTCCAGGTGATCTACGCCCGCACTTTCGAGACCATTCCGCTTCTGGTGGTGGCGTGCATCTGGTACCTCGTGATGACCACCGTGCTCTCGATCGGGCAGCACTACATCGAGAAGTACTACGCACGTGGTGCGACCCGCAGCGCTCCCGACACCTACGTGCAGAAGCTGCGCAAGCTGCTGCCCCGCACCACCACTACCACCCCCGCTTCGGCGCCGAAAGAGAAGACGCCCGTATGACAACGATCGTCGATCCGGTCATCCGCCTGCAGTCGGTGAGCAAGAGCTTCGGCTCGCTTGCGGTTCTCCATGCGGTGGATCTCGAGGTCTTCCGCGGCGAGGTCGTCTGTGTGATCGGCCCGTCCGGGTCGGGAAAATCCACGCTCCTGCGCTGCATCAACCACCTCGAGACCCCGACCGCGGGGGTCGTGTGGCTCGGTGACGAGCCGGTGGGGGTTCGTGAGAGCCGAGGACATCTCGTCGAGATCGCCCCGGCGGAGCTCGCGCGTCAGCGCACCGAGATCGGCATGGTGTTCCAGAACTTCAATCTGTTCGGTCACATGACGGTGCTGCAGAACATCGTCGAAGCTCCCATTCAGGTTCTGCGCACCCCACGGGCCGAGGCGGAGACCCATGCGCGTCAACTGCTGGAGTGGGTGCAGCTCAGCGGCAAGGAGTCTGCCTACCCCCGCCAGCTCTCGGGCGGCCAGCAACAGCGCGCGGCGATCGCTCGGGCTCTGGCCATGCGCCCGCGCGTCATGCTCTTCGACGAGCCCACCTCGGCCCTTGATCCTGAAACCGTCGGGGAGGTGCTCTCGGTCATGCGCCGCCTCGCGTCCGAGGGGTTGACGATGATCGTCGTCACGCATGAGATCGAGTTCGCACGGGAGGTCGCCGACCGGGTGGTGTTCATGGACGACGGACGGATCGTCGAGAGCGGCAGCGCCGTCGAGGTGCTCGATCATCCCGTCGAGGAGCGCACGCGACGCTTCCTCTCCCGAATCCTCGACACGCGCTCTGCGGAGGACGCGGGCGAGCCCTTCACATGATCAGAGATGCGGCCCCGGTGGTTCTCGTGCAAGATAGGGGAAGGCGATCGCACAGTGAACGTGTGTGCGGTAAGCGAACAAGAGGCGAGGATACTTCGGTGATCACACGCGGCGACCAACGGATGCGGCATGTCCGCCCCTGACCTGACCGGCCGCACCGTGCTGGTCCTCGGTGCCGCGGGTGCCATGGGGCGCTCGGCGGCGCACGCGTTGGCCGGGCACGGGGCGCGCGTGATCGTCGCCGACGAGGATGTCGCGCAGCTCGAGGCCGCCTTCGGGGCCGATGACCGCTTCCAGGTGCGGGCAGCCGACGTCACCGACGGCACCCACGTGCAGCGGCTGGCTGCGGAGTTCGACGACACCGAGGTGCTGATCCACTGCGCCGATGCCGGATCGACCACGGCTGCTCCGATGTTCATGGAACAGGACCTCGTCGATGCGTTCACCGCCGAGGTCGCGTCGTGCTGGGCAGCGCTTCGCCATTTCGCTCCCGCAATGGCCGCCCGGGGTCGCGGGTCGATCATCGCCTACTCGGGGTCGCGCGCCGCGACGGGTGGAGAACGTGGCACGCGCGCGATGTCCTCGGAGGCGATCAACCAGATGGTGCGTGAGTTCGCTCAGGAGCTCGAGCCCCACGGCGTGCGGGTGAACGCCCTGGCGCCCGCCGGCGATCAGGATGAGACGGCGCTGCGCTTCCTCGCGTCGGACGTGTCACGGCACGTCACCGGCGCCCTCGTGGTGATCGACTCGGGGTGGAGCGTCATCGAACGCATCGAAGAGGGCGTCGGCTCCCGCTGAGATCCGCAGCTCAGCGCACGTAGGTGGCCCCGTTGACGTCGAGCGTGGCGCCGCTCAGGTGGCGAACCCGGCCGCCGGCCAGCAGCGCGACGAGCTCGGCGATCTCGGCCGGCGGCACCATCTCGCCCATCGCGAGCGTCTGCAGCACGGCGTCCCGCCCGCCGCGGTCGGCTCCCGCCGACGCGGACATCGCAGTGTCCACGGCGCCGGGGGCGATGAGGTAGGTGAGAACGCCGTCCGCCGCGTACGCGCGGGCGACCGTCTTCAGCGCCGCAGCGGTCGCCGCCTTCGAGGCGGCGTAGGCGACGAGGTTCGGGTTGCCCGCTCCCCGCTGTGTCACCCAGCTGCTGAGTCCCACGATCGTGCCGCCGCCCTCGGTCAAGAAGTGCGCCAGCGACCTTCGGATGAGCGTGAGCTGGCTGAGGGTGTTGACCTGCAGGGCCTGTTCGAAGGTGTCGTTCCACGCGTCGTCGGTGTCATCGAGCTCGACCTTGGGCATGATCGCCGCGTTCAGGACCACCACGTCGATCCGCCCCGCCCAGTCCAGCGCGGTCTGCCACAGTTCGGATGCGCCCTGCGGGTCGGCGAGGTCGGCCTGGACGACCGTGGCGGTTCCGTCCGGGAAATCGGCGATGGCTTTGCGGGCCCCCTCGGGATTCGAGCGGCAATGCCCGATGACCCGGGCGCCGGTGGAGGCGAGTCGCTCGACCGTTGCGCGGCCGATGCCGCCGGAAGCGCCCGTGACGAGGATGGTCCGTCCCGCCAGCTCGTTCATCGGCGACCGCCGACGCCGTCGGGCTGGGGAAGATCAGCAGGCGGACGAGTCATGATTGCCTCCAGGAACGGTCGCGGGACCTCAGGACCAAGCATAATGGATCCGGTTCGTATGGCGAATGAACGTGCGTCCTGCGAACGAGGCAGAGGAGGCCCGGATGAGAGTGACCACCCCCGGCATCGGAGGCGACGCCGACGGCGACGGCGCGCTGTGCTTCGACGGCCGCACCGTGCCCGTCACCGCCACCGACTCGGTCGCCAGCGCGATGGTCGCGGCGGGGGAGCGGGGCAATCGCGCCGATGACGCGGGCGGTCGGCGCGGGGTCTGGTGCGGCATGGGCGTGTGTCACGAGTGCGCGGTGCGCATCGACGGCGAGGACGCCCGGCTCGCCTGCATGACCCCCGCGCGGGACGGACAGATCGTCGAGACCCAACCGCCCCGGCGTCGGGTTCCCGCCGGGGCGGCCCAGGCGCGGCCCGAGACCGAGATCGCGCCCGACGTCCTCGTCATCGGGGCCGGGCCCGCGGGACTCGTCGTCGCGACAGATCTGGCCGAGGCGGGCCTGGATGTGCTGCTGGTCGACGATCGTCCGAAGCTCGGAGGGCAGTACTACAAGCAGCCCGACCCGGCGTTCCGCGTCGACGAGGACCGTCTGGACGGCCAGTACACCGCGGGTCGCCGGTTGATCCGCGCGGCTCAGACCGCGGGGGTGCGCACGCTCCTCGGCACCACGGTGTGGGCGGCCTTCGAGCCGGACCGCTTCCTCGCTCGGTCGGAGCGGGAGCGCTGGATCATCCGCCCCCGGCGCGTGGTGATCGCCGCCGGTGCCTACGAGCGCGGCGTCCCGATCCCGGGGTGGACCCTCCCGGGTGTCATGACCACGGGTGCGGGCCAGACCCTGCTGCGGTCCTATCAGGTCTCTCCCGGCGACCGTGTCCTCGTGGCGGGGAACGGGCCGCTGAATGTCCAGCTGGCCGCTGAGCTGTCGCGCGGGGGAGTGAACGTCGTCGCACTGGTGGAGGCCGCCCGGATCTTCTCGCCGCTTCGCGCAGCCGCGGTCGCGCGCATGGCCCTCGCCGTCCCCGGTCTCACCGCCGACGGTGTGCGCTACCTCGCCGAGTTGACGGCGCGCCGCGTTCCGATCATCACCGGCGCGGCAGTGGTGGGACTCGAGGGGGACCCCGCAGACGGTGTCTCCCGCGCGAACATCGGACGCATCGATGAAGAGGGACGGATGACGCGGGAGCTGGGGTCCTTCGACGTCGACGCCGTGTGCCTCGGCTACGGCTTCCTCCCGGGGAACGATCTCGCACGATCGCTCGGGTGCCGGCACGAGGTAGATGCGGCCCGCGGTGCGCTGCGCACGGTGACCGACGATGACGGCCGCACATCGATCGAGTCCGTCTTCGCGATCGGCGACACCGCGGGCGTGCGTGGCGCGAAGTTCGCGCAGGCTCAGGCGAAGCTGGCCGCGGCCGCCGTCCGCCGCGACCTTCGCGGCGAGCCGTCGGGCGCACCCCGCCGGGCGGCGGCGGACGCGCGCCGTCAGGCGGCGTTCCAGCGGGCCGTGAACACGCTGTTCGCGGCCCCGGTCCTCACCGACCAGCTCGCCCGGCCCGACACGGTGGTCTGTCGGTGCGAAGGCACGACGCACGGCGACCTCGCCGAGTCGATGACCGATGGCGTCACCACGGCCGGTGCCGTCAAGCGCGTCACGCGCGCCGGCATGGGGAAGTGCCAAGGGCGGTACTGCGGCCCGGTCCTCACGGCGATGCAGGCTGCGCGCACCGGTGTCGCCGTCGCGGAGCGCTCCGGGTTCGCCCCGCAGGCTCCGGTCAAGCCTGTTCCGCTCGGGGACGTCGCCCAGGGGTGAGAGCCGTCGGCCCGGAAGGGCTCTGCCCGCTCAGAATCGGGTCGGAGCGAACGGCGCGAGGTCGAGGCCCGGATCCCTGTCCTGGGCCAGATCGGCGAGGATCCGCCCCATGAGGGGTGCCGCCGTGAAGCCCATGTACGGGTAGAACCCGACGATGACGTCGCCCTCGGCCGTCACGGGGCCGATGATCGGCCGGTGGTCGGGGGTTCCGTTGCCGATGCCGGTCCAGGTGCGAAGGAGGGCGAGGTCGGCGATCATCGGCGCGATGCGGATCGCCATCGCGAGGTTCGCACGCAGCGAATCGGGGTTGACGACCCATTCTCCGGCGGCGTTGCGCCGAGCCGGCCATCCGCCGCCGATGAGCAGGGTGCCGGACTGCGCCTGCTTGAAGGTCAGCTTTCCGCCGGCGTAGTAGAACAGGTGCGCCACCATCGGATCGACGCGCTCGGTGACGCTCACCTGGACCGCGCCGCTGGAGATCGGAAGGTCGAGGTCGAAGTGGCGGGCGAGGTCCGGCATCCCGTCCCCTCCCGCGAGGATGACGCGTCGTGCCCGCACATCGCCGCCGGGGGTCCGGATGACGCGGGCGTCGCCGTCGCGATCGAAGCCGACCGCCGGGGTCTGGGTGCGCACCAGGGCTCCCGCTTCGACGGCGCGGCGCGCGAAGGCCGGAGCGACGAGAAGGGGATTCGCCTTCCCCTCGATGGGGCACAGCTCGCCGCCGACGACGGTGTCGCTGAGCCACGGCGCAAGGCCTCGGAGGTCGTCGGCCGATAGCATCCGACTGGGAATGCCGATCCGATTCTCGAGCGCGACCTTCCGCTCGATCGCGGCGAGCTGGCTCACGTCGTCTGCGACGAGGATGCCGCCCTTCTTCGCCACCTGCAGATCGGTGCCCAGTTCGTCGCTCAGATCGTCCCAGAGCGTCAGGGAGTCGGCCAGGAACCGCAGTGCGGGCAGCCATTCCTCCGCCCACTCGGCACCCTCCTCCAGGAAGGGCTCGTGCTGGATCTGACCGTGGAGACTTCCCGCATTCCGCCCGGACGCCTCGGTATTGAGATCGTTGCGGTCCAGGAGCACCACATCGAGTCCGGCCCGGCTCAGATGGTAGGTCGCCGAGGCCCCGCTCGCGCCGCCACCGACCACCGCGACATCGAAGACATGCCCGGGATGCTTCCGATCCACCATGCCTACACCGTATCCTGGGTGTTCACTTTACGTACAGTTGTTCGCAGAGAGGTCACTCATGCCCGCCACTTTCTCGGGTTCCTATACCGTCGCGGTCACGCCCTTCACCGACGACCTCAGCCGGATCGACCTCGACCGGCTGCGTGCGTTCCTCGATTGGCAGCTCGCGGAGGGCGTCCCCGGAATCATCATGCTCGGAACGACGGGTGAATTCCTCTCGGTCACGCCGGAGGAGCGTCGGGAGCTGGTGGGCGCGACCGTCGAGCACATCGACGGACGGATCCCCGTGCTCGTGGGCACGGCCGACGCCTCGACGACGCGGGCGGTGCAGTTCAGCGTCGAGGCGCAGGAGCTGGGAGCGGACGGTCTGATGATCGTGCCGCCGTACTACTACACACCCACCGACGACGAGATCTACCGTCATTACGAAGCGATCGTCGGAGCGGTCGATCTGCCGATCATGCTCTACAACAACCCCGTGACCTCGAACGTGGACATGAGCGCTGAGCTCGTCGCGCGTCTGGCGAAGGACTTCGCCACCGTCTCGTACATCAAGGAGTCCTCTCAGGACATCGCGCGCGTGCGTGACGTGATCGACCTCGCCGGCGACGCCATCACCGTCTACGCGGGGGAGCGGGTGGTGGACTCCTACCTCCTGGGCGCGAAGGGCTACGTCAATCCGTACGGCAACTACATCCCCCGCGCGTCCGCGGGGATCTGGGGTCTGCTGGAGGAAGGGCGCATCGAGGACGCCCGACGGATCGACGCTCTGATCAAGCGGTTCGACGCGATCATCGCCGCCGGGCACCCCACCTACGGCCACCAGTGCTACTCCAAGCGGCTTGCCGAGCGAGCCGGCTTCCCGATGGGCACGGTGCGCCCGCCGCTGACGACGTTCGCGCAGCTCGGAGCAGAGGGCGAGGACCGTCTCGGGCGCATCGGCGCCGTGATCGACGAGCTGGACGACGTCACCCGCCAGCTGGGACTGTGACGATTCCGTTGCAACTCGCTATAGACAAACGCGCAGTTGATCCGTCAGATTTCTTCTGAACGTAAGACGTGAGACAGATTTCTCCTTACGAAATACGACTGAAACGAAGAATCTGTTTCCATCTGAGCAACCGCGGTTCCCCCCACCACCGAGGAAGTGACATGTCAGCACCCATGACCGACGACGAGAAGTGGCTGCACGACGCCGTGTACGCCATGTACGACGCCTATCTGACCAGTGACCGTGCGCGAGCCGACAGCTACATCGCCGAGGACGTGACCCTCTGGGACACCGAGCACGAGCCCCTGGTCTTCGGGCTCTCGGGCCTGAACGCGCTGCGCGACAGCCGGCCCGCGGGAAGCGTCGCGGCCGTCGCCGGAATCGACGTCACCGAACCGGTCATCGACGTCTGGGACGAGTTCGCGCTCGTCCGGCACACCTTCACCGTTCGTTTCACCGATCCCGCCTCCCGTCCTGAACGTGTCCGGAACACCGGCGTCTGGCGGCGGCGCGAGGGCACGTGGCTTCTCGTCCACAATCACGAAGACGTCCTGCCCGAGCAGTAACCCCCCACCCGAGAAAGAAGAGTCCCGTGAAAACACCCAGAAGGCTCCTCACGGCGGCGACACTCGTCGCCGCCACGGCCCTCGCCCTCGCCGCGTGCGCGGCTCCGGCCGACACCGACACCGACCAGCCCGATGGCGAGCAGAGCGAATCGCTCGTCATCGACAAGTCCTTCGACCTCGTCACAGCCGACCCCGCGCGGATGTTCGAGACCACCGGCGGTATCGTCCTCCACGCCGTCTACGACAGTCTCCTCACCTTCGCCGACGGCGACGCCACCGAGCCGCTGCCGAGCGTCGCATCGGAATGGTCCGTCAACGACGACGCCACGGAGTACACCTTCACGATCCGCGACGGCATCACCTTCTCCGACGGCAACCCGCTGACCTCGGCGGATGTCGTCTTTTCGCTGAACCGGGTGAAGAACGTCCAGGGGAACGGCTCGTTCCTGATGAACGGGCTGACGGTGAGCGCGCCCGACGAGACGACGGTCGTCATCACGTCCGAGACGTCGAACACCGCCGTCCCGGCGATCGTGACGAGCCCGACGCTGGGCATCGTCAACAGTGCGCTCGTCACGGAGAACGGCGGAACCGACGCCGAAGACGCCGCGGAGACCGACAGTGCCGAGGAGTTCCTCAACTCCACGTCGGCGGGAAGCGGGCCTTACGTTCTGGAATCGTTCGACACCACCACTGAGACGGTCCTCGTCGCCAACCCCGAGTACTGGGGCGAGGCGCCGGTCTATGACCGCGTCGTCTTGCGCAACGCCACGGCCGAGGCGCAGCTGATGGACATTCAGAGCGGTACAGCTGACATCGCCCTCGATCTCGGCTCCGACCAGATCGCCGGCCTCGGCGGTGACGTCGTGGTGAACACCTCGCAGTCGCCGACGATGTTCTTCTTCTTCCTCAATGCCAACCCCGAGGTGTCTGAGATCACCTCGTCGCCGGACTTCCGTGAGGCCGTCCGGTACGGCATCGACTTCGACGCGATGCTCGAACTCGCTGGTGAGGGTGCCGAGCGCGCCTACGGCATCGTGCCCTCGTCGTACCTCGGCGCTCTGGGCGCCGACAGCGCGGTCGAGCGCGATGTGGAACGTGCCCAGGAAGCCGTGGCGCGGCTTGGCGGCGACGTCACCGTCGAACTGGAATACGCGAGCGACTTCTCGAGCAACGGCTTGAGCATGGGACCGTTCGCCGAGCGCATCGCTGCACAGCTCGCCGAGGTCGGCATCACCGTCAACCTCGCTCCCGGCCCCATCGCGACGACGCTCGAGAGCTACCGCGCCGGCACCGAGGAGATGGGCCTGTGGCTGTGGAACCCGGACTACCCGGACTCGGCCGACTACCTCGCGTTCGGGCCTGGCGGGATCGTCGGCGAACGCGCCGGCTGGACGGCCGGCATGGCCCCCGAGATCGAGGCCGTCATGGAAGAGGTGCGCGGTGAGGTCGATCCGGCTGCGCGCGAGCCGCTCTACGAGGAATTCCAGGAGCTGAGCAATGAGGCGGGCGTGATCGTGCCGCTCTTCCAGCCCGCGGCATCGGTGGTCTCCACCAGCGCCGTCGGCGACGTGCCGTACGACCCGGTATTCTCGCTCGACATCGCGGCCATCGGCCGCTGAGCACGGGGAGCACGCTCCCGGGAACGCATCCGGGAGCGTGCTCTCGTCCCCTTCCCCCCACCCCATCCAGATCGAGGTCGTCGCGTGGCACTGTTCATCGCCAAACGTCTCGGCGCTGCCCTTCTCCTGGTCGTCGGCACCATCCTGGTGGCGTTCGTGCTCACCGCCGTCCTCCCCGGCGACGCCGCGACGGCGCGCCTGGGCGAACAGGCCGCTGCGAATCCCGAGATCGTCGAGGCGATGCGCCGGCAGATGGGGCTGGACCGCCCCCTGTACGAGCAGTTCTTCATCTATCTCGGCGGGCTCTTCCGTGGTGACCTGGGCGACTCCGTCCAGACCACGCGCCCCGTCCTCACCGATCTCCTGCTGTTCGGTCCCGCGTCTGCGGAGCTGGCGCTTTCGGCCACACTGATCGCCGTCGTGGTCGGCGGCGGGCTCGGCATCGTGGCGGCCCTGCGCGCCAACACCGCGGTGGACAACGTGCTGCGGGCGTTCAGCCTCGGCGGAGTGTCGATCCCGATCTTCTGGTTCGCGTTGATCGCCACGTCGATCTTCGCCACCCGGTTGCAGTGGTTCCCCTCCTCGGGACGGTTGGACGCCGGAGAGATCCCACCGCCACGCGTCACCGGCTTCTACACGATCGACTCGCTGCTGGCCGGCGATCTGCCCCTGTTCTTCCAGGCCGTGGACCACCTGATCCTCCCCGCCATCGTGCTGTCGGCCCCGATGGTCGGGCTGCTGATGCGCTTCACCCGGGCTTCCGTGCTCGACGTCCTCGGTCAGGAATACATCCGCGCCGCCGAAGCCAAGGGCCTGAGCCCCCGCTCGGTCGTCTTCGGTCACGTCCTCCGCGGCGCGCTCGTGCCGGTGATCACCGTTGTGGGGACGGCGTTCGCGTCGCTCCTGGCCGGAACGGTGCTGGTCGAGCAGATCTTCGCCTGGCCGGGCATCGGCTCCTACGCCTATCGGGCGGCATCCACGCTCGACCTGTCGGCGATCGTGGGAGTGACGATCTTCGTCGCGCTGATCTACATCTTCGTGAATCTGATCACCGACATCCTGTACGGCATCATCGACCCGAGGATCCGGCGCGCATGAGCACCACAGAGAAGGCCCTCGACACGGTCGATCCCATCGAGGCGGCAGACGGCCGTCGGTGGATGCCGCGCTGGCGCCTGCCCGCCGCATGGCGGCGTCCGCTCGCGATCGTCGGCATCGTCATCGTGGTGTTCTGGATCGTCGTGATCATCTTCGCGCCGCTCCTGGCCCCCTACGATCCGCTCGCCCAGGACTCGGCACGCTTCCTGCCGCCTTCGCTGGAGCATCCCTTCGGCACCGACGGGGTCGGGCGCGACGTCCTCTCGCGCGTGATCTACGGCGCCCGCATCAGCATCCCGATCGCCATCATGCTCGTCGCGCTCTCGCTCATCGTCGGCTCGACGGTGGGAGCCATCGCGGGGTACTTCGGAGGCGCCGTCGATGCGGTCCTGATGCGCATCGTCGACCTCTTCTTCTCCTTCCCCGCCATCATCCTGGCGATGGCCGTCTCGGCGGCCCTCGGCCCGTCCCTGGTGAATGCGGTGCTGGCGATCGTGGTGGTGTCGTGGCCCGCCTATGCGCGCGTGACACGATCGCTCGTGCTGGGGCTGCGCGACAGCAACTTCATCGCCGCCTCCCGGCTGCTGGGTGCATCGTCGCTGCGCACACTGCTTCGTGACATCGCGCCGAACATCCTCGGCCCCATCGCCGTGATCTCCACGCTCGAACTCGGCAACGCCATCCTCCTGCTGGCAGGGCTCAGCTACCTCGGGCTCGGTGCGGTGCCGCCCACGCCCGAGTGGGGGGCCATGGTCTCCGAAGGGTCTCGCGTGTTCTACAACTACTGGGTGGCCCTCTTCCCCGGGGTGGCGATCCTCAGCATCGTGCTGGCGTTCAACTTCATCGGCGACTCGCTCCGCGACGCGCTCGACCCCCGCACCTCCCGCGCCGTGCAGGCGGTGGAACTGTGAACGCCCCTCTGCTCGACGTCCGCGACCTCCGGCTGCGCTTGGGGGGACGTGCCCTGGTCGACGGGGTCTCGCTCTCCGTCGCCCCGGGCGAGATCGTGGGGCTGGCCGGCGAGAGCGGAAGCGGCAAGACCCTCACCGCCCTGACCGCCCTGGGGCTCATCCCTGACGGATCGGCGACCGAGGGGGAGGTCCTGTTCGACGGTCGTGACGTCCTGACCCTCAGCAAGCGCGATCTGCGGGCGCTGCGGGGAGACCGTGTCTCGGTGGTGTTCCAAGATCCGATGACGGCCCTGCATCCGATGCTGACCATCGAACGACAGCTGACCGAGCACCAGCTCGTCCATCGGTCGGTGACCCGCAAGCAGGCGCGCCAGCGCGGCATCGAGCTGCTGGATCGCGTCCGCATCCCCGACCCGCACCTCGCGATCCGCTCGTATCCGCACCGGTTCTCCGGGGGGATGCGGCAGCGCATCGCGATCGCGTCAGCGCTGGCCTGCGAGCCCGAGCTGCTGATCGCCGACGAAGTGACCACCGCACTCGATGTCACCGTGCAGGCGGGTATCCTCCGGCTTCTCGAAGGACTTCGACAGGAGCTGGGCATGGCGATGCTGTTCATCACGCACGACCTGGCGGTGATGAACGTGCTGACCGATCGCCTGTACGTCATGCGCTCCGGTCGCGTGGTCGAGTCGGGTTCCACGCGAGAGGTGCTCGCCGCCCCCACCGATGACTACACCCGGGCGCTCGTGGACGCCCTGCCCGACACGGAGGCCACCGCATGAGCGCACTGGAGGTGCAGGACGCCGTCGTGGAGTACCGCGTTCCCGGCGCGAAGACCGTTCGGGCGGTCTCGGGGGTCTCCCTCCGGGTCGAGGCGGGCGAGGTCCTGGGCCTGGTCGGCGAATCCGGCTGCGGCAAGTCATCGCTCGGCAAGGCCATCGTGGGGTTGAACCCGCTCAGCTCCGGACACATCCTCGTCGAGGGGCGCGAACTCGCGCCCCTCCGCCGCCGCGCCCGGCCGGTGGCCGACCGTGCCGTGCAGATGGTCTTCCAGGACCCGTACTCCTCCCTCAACCCGCGGCGGCGGATCGGTCGTCAGATTCAGGATGCGATCTCCGCCCGCGGCGGTTCGGCGCGTGCCGGGGAGCTGCTCGAATCCGTCGGGTTGCCGGCGTCGGCGCTCCAGCGCTTTCCCCACCAGTTCTCCGGGGGGCAGCGACAGCGCATCGCGATCGCCCGCGCCCTGGCATCCGACCCGACCGTGATCGTCGCGGACGAACCGGTGTCGGCCCTGGACGCCTCGACCCGGCAGCAGGTGGCAGGTCTCCTCTCGGACACCGCGACCGCCCGGGGGGTCGCACTGCTGATGATCTCGCACGACCTGTCGGGATTGCGGACCATCGCCCACCGTCTGGCGGTGATGTACTTCGGACGCATCGTGGAGACGGGGCCGACCGAGGCGATCTGGACACAGCCGCGTCACCCCTATACACGCACGCTCATCGGCGCCATCCCGCGGATGGGCCGGGGAGCTCCCCTGCCGAGCGAACCCGACCGGCGCGTCCTGCGAGAGGTGAGCGACGAGGACGCCCGGCTCGTGGAATGCGGACCCGGGCACTTCGTCGCCGCCGAGGCCATGGAACAGGACGTCACGAAAGTAATGTGAAGGGCCGCTCGCGCTTTTCAATTTCAAAGCTTGAGCTCCATAGACGTGACAATCGCTAGCCAAACGGCGGTGAGATGAGGCAGACTGTTCCCATGCTCACCAC
The DNA here is from genome assembly GCF_006715565.1 of Microbacterium sp. SLBN-154. Classification (NCBI taxonomy): domain Bacteria; kingdom Bacillati; phylum Actinomycetota; class Actinomycetes; order Micrococcales; family Microbacteriaceae; genus Microbacterium; species Microbacterium sp. SLBN-154. Next base: position 3,023,899 of record NZ_VFNL01000001.1, on the reverse strand, counting down.
TGATCCCGCGTCGGGCACTGACACCCTCTCGACCCCCTTCGACCACGCTGCGCGGCAACGCCGGCTCTGGGAGAAGATGGACGCCACCGGCGTCGATGTGCTGTTCCTCCCCGCGTCGCAGTCCGACCTGGAGTACTTCACCGGGGTTCCGCGACGCGCACCGTCGTTCGGGAACATCGGCTACACCAACCACTGGATCTCGGGGGCCTTCGTCAGCCCCGGCGAAGAGCCGCTGTTCGTCCTGACGCGCCACTTCCAGGAGTTCGACCTCCCCGAGGGTGTCTCGGGCGAAGTGGTCACCGCCACCGAAAGCGATGACGGCCGCGAGGTTTTCCGCCGCGCCTTCGACAGCTACCGCGCGCGTACGGGTGCGGTGGCGATCGGCGGGCGCCCGACCGATGAGCACTGCGCTCACGAGGGCGTGAGCTCGGAGCGGATCGCGCTAGCCGGTCGCACCTGGGCCGAGACCGCCGTCGAGCTGCGCAACCACCGGCCGGAGGCCGAGTTCGTCGTCGCCGATGGTCTCATCAACGAGATCCGACGGATCAAGGATGACCAGGAGATCGCCCTCATGCGGCGATCGGCCGCCATTGTGGACCACGTGATGCAGGCGGTGGCTCCTCTGGTCGTGTCGGGGGTGACCGAGCTCGATCTCGCCGCCGAGGTGGATCTGCAGATGCGGCGCCTGGGGTCTCCCGGTGCCTCGTTCGACACAGGCGTCTGGGCGATGGGGCCGGCGCTGGGTCGCGATGCCTCGGTGCGGGTGTCGACGAACACGCTCGGCCCGGGTTCGGGCGTCAGCTTCGACTTCGGTGCCATCACCCGGGGCTACTGCTCCGACTTCGGGCGCACGGTGCACATCGGCGATCCGAACGAGGAGTACCTCGAGGTGTATGACATCGTCATCGCCGCACAGGAGGCCGGGCGCCGAGCCGCGGTCGTCGGGGCGACAGGCGGCGATGTCCACCGCGCGACCCGCGCGGTCATCGAGGACGCCGGATACGGAGAGTGGTTCCGTCACCGCACCGGCCACTGCATCGGACTCGATGTCCATGAGCTGCCGTACATCTCGGAAGAGGATGAGACGCCTCTGGAAGCGGGAATGCTCTTCACCATCGAGCCATCGGTCTTCTGGCCGGGCCGGGTGGGGGTCCGCGTCGAGGACGTGTTCCTGCTCTCCGACGACGGCTGCGCGTCGATCAACGACCACCCCAACGCGCCCGTCGTCAACTGACCTGCGGGGGTGCTTCCCTCTTGTGGCACCCCCGCAGCCCCTCGCGTGCCGCTGTCACCCCGGCGGACGCCGACCGTATGCTCGATCCGACAGTGATCGACGAAGACCATCATCACGACCAGACAAGGAACGGCATGGCCCGATCATCCTCGCCGGAGGAACCGCCGGAGGTCCGCGCGAAGCGCTCGCCCATGTCGAACATGACGCGCGAGGTCGAGAAGCCGCACCCGGTCGTCGAACTCGACGAGATCGACCGGAGGATCCTCTTCCTGCTCAGCGACGACCCCCGGGTGTCCCAGCGCCAGCTGGCCCGTGCGGTGGGGATGTCGCCTCCGGCGGTCGGCGAGCGCATCGCGCGTCTGGAGCGGCAGCAGGTCATCAGGGGATACACGACCGTCGTGGACTGGTCGGCGCTCGGCTACCCGGGGCTGGTCTACATCCCGATGACGCTCGCGACCGACGCCGATCTCGGTGAGATCCTGACCGAGCTCCGGTCGATCTCCGAGCTCACCGAGCTGGTCGTCGTCACCGGCAGCTTCGACATGATCGCTCGGTTCCGAATCCGCGACCACGCCCACCTGCAGGCACTGCTGCTGGATCGGATCTGGCCGATTCGCGGCCTCCAGCGCATCGAGACCTTCCTGAGTCTCGGCGAAGTCATCCGCGAACGCGCCGTGCGCGAACTGCTCGAGGGCTCTGTCGACGACGCCGCGGACGACGTCGAGGACCACTCCGGCGACGACGCCGCCTGACGTTTTCCGACCCCGGCTCCACCGTCGACAGCCTCGCGCTACCGCGCGCCCGGAATGTCATTCATTTGTTCGGAGTTTCACGTAGAATTCTTGGCGATAGGAAGTTCCAAAGCGCCACAGTGTTTACGAATGATTTCGCAGGGGCACAACGCCGTGCGCCGCGCCACCCCCGTCAGAAAGGACCTGAGATGCCACGCACCGCCGTTCCGGCGTCGCACCTGCCGCACTCGGGCATCCGCGAGATCGTGGACCTGGCACTGGGTTCGTCATCGCCGATGATCCGTCTGGAGATCGGTGAACCGGACTTCCCGACACCGGCGCACGTCATCGATGCCGCCTTCGAGGCGGCGCGGAAGAAGACCTCCTACGTCCAGACCGCCGGCATCCCCGTGCTGCGTGAGGCGATCTCCGAGCGTCTGGCGGGTGATTACGGCCTCCGGGCACCGATCGAACGCGTTCTCATCTCCCACGGCGCCGTCCAGGCCGTCGACGCCGTGATGGCGGCGGTGGTCGCGGCGGGGGATGAGGTCCTCATCCCCGACCCCGCCTGGCCGAACTACGAGATGCAGGCGACGCTGCTCGGCGCCGTTCCCGTGCGCTACGGTCTGCGCCCCGAAGACGCCTTCCAGCCGGACCTCGCCGAGATCCGCGCGCTCGTGACGCCCCGGACGCGGGTGATCGTGATCAACTCGCCCAGCAACCCCACCGGCGCGGTCATGCCGGCCGAGACCGTGGCGGCGATCGTGGAGTTCGCCGTCTCCCGCGACATCCTCGTCATCAGCGACGAGGTCTACGACGAGATGGTCTTCGACGGGGGGCACAGCGCGGCTGCGGCCCTGGCCGAAGAGAACGTCGTGTCCGTCTTCAGCTTCTCCAAGACCTACGCCATGACCGGATGGCGCGTGGGTTACGCGCTCGTGCCGAGCTGGCTCGCCGACACCGTCGTGCGCATCCTCGAGCTGCAGTCCTCGTGCGTGTCCAGCGTGACCCAGGCTGCCGCGCTCGCGGCGATCACCGGTCCGCAGGAGATCGTCGGCGAGATGCGCGACGCCTACCGCCGGCGTCGCGATCTGGCGGCCGGGATCCTCGCCGGTGCGGGCATCGAGATCGTGCGGCCGCACGGTGCCTTCTATCTGATGCTCCCGCTCCCCGACGACACCGATGCGCGCAGCGCGGCGCTCGAGCTCGTCGCTCACGGTGTCTCGTTCGCTCCGGGCACGGCGTTCGGTCGGCAGACCCCGCACCATCTCCGGGTGTCGCTCGCGGCCGCCGACGAAACCATCCGGGAGGGGCTCGGCCGCTTCCTCGCGTGGCGGGACGCACGTCTCGCGCTGCCGACCGGCTCCGGTCTCTCGGTCCGAGGAGCCTGACGATGTCCGAAGCGCCGGCCGTCAGAGCGCCCGAGAAGCCTCTTCGCTTCAGCCTGCGCGTCAACAACGACCTCGACCTCGAGGCGCTGAGCGCCATGGCGCTCGCCGCGGAGGAGGCGGGGATCGACCAGCTGTGGGTCTCCCACGATCTGATGCTGCGTTCGGCCCCCGTGCTGCTGGGAGCGCTGTTCACGCGCACGACACGGATCCACCTCGGCATCGGCATCATGAATCCGTACTCCGTCCATCCCGCTGAGCTGGCGATGACGGCAGCGACCCTGCAGGAGATCTCCGGCGGACGATTCCTGCTCGGCCTCGCAGCGGGCTCGGGCGAATTCCTGTCGTGGATCGGGATCGACCAGCCGAAGCCCCTCACCGCCACCCGCGAAGCCCTCCGGGCCGTGCGCGCGCTCCTGTCCGGCCAGCGGCCGATGGACGTCGCCGGAGCGGGGGAGGGGTGGACCCGGGACGCCTACCTGCGCCTCGCGTCGACGTCGGTCCCCATCTACATCGGGGCGATGAGCCCCCGGATGCTGGGGCTGGCGGGCGAAGAGGCCGACGGCGTCCTGGCGCTGCTGTTCCCTCCGGAGCACTTCACGACCGCGTCGGCCCTGGTCGCTGACGGCGCACAGCGCGCCGGCCGCACGATGGCCGAGGTCGACATGCCCGCCTGCATCTGGCTCTCGATCGACGAGGACCGTCGATCGGCAGATCGCGCCCTCGCCCGCAAGCTCGCCTATTACGGCGGGGCGTTCTCGCCCTACCTCTTGGAACGCGCGGGCCTTCGCACGGAGGACTTCGCCCCGGCGTCGGACGCGCTGCGCGAGGGTGACGAGGAGGCGGCGATCGACACCATCACTCCGCAGATGCTGTCTCTCGGCATCTCCGGAGATCCCGACACGGTCATCCAGCGGTGCCGGGAGCTGATGGCGCGCGGGGTCGACCATCTCTCCTTCGGACCACCGCTCGGTCCCGATCCCGTCGCCGCGATCGAGCTGCTCGGTCGCCGCGTCCTTCCCGCCCTGAGGAGCACCCCATGAACGATGCCCTGATCGCGCTCTCGAACGACATCGAGGAGTGGGCGCGCCGCGCGGCCTTCCGCTCAGCCGACGACATCCCACGCCTGCGGCGCGACCCCCGGTGGCTGCCCGACTTCACGCCCGCCTCCATCGAGGAACGGTGTCACGCGGTGTCGGCGTTCCGCGGGCGGTTGGACGACCTTCGGATCGCCGACGACGACGTCGCCGGGCAGGTCGATCTCCGGCTCCTCCGCTCGGTGCTGAACAGGATGGAGTGGGACACCGACGTGCTCCGCAACTGGGAACGCGATGCGGTCTTCCTGGTCGGTCAGATCCTGGGACCTTGGTTCGACCTTCTCCTTCCCAGGCCTCCCTTCTCCGCCGAGGTCCAGGCGGGGCTCATCGAGGTCGCCCGGTCGATCCCCGAGCGGGTCTCACTCGCCGAGGAGAACCTCCGGCGCGCCGGAGTGGCCGACCTGGCGCGCGTGGCCGCCCTCGAGCTCCGCGGCATGCGCGAGCGCTTCCGCGCCTCGGTCGAGGCCCTCGACGGTGTCGTCGCCGACGACATGCTCCGCGAGCTGCGCTTGCTCGCGCCGGCCGCCGGGGGCGCGCTGGAGATGTTCGGCGACTGGCTGGACGCCGAGGCCTCGGGCTTCGCCCCGTCGGTGCCGGTGGGGCGCGAGAAGTTCGTCTGGTTCCTGCGCAACATCGCCTTCATCGCCGAGGAGCCCGAAGAGCTGGTCCGCGCCGCTCTGCAGGACTACCGTCGCGCGGTGCTCGCCGAGACCGTCACCCGCAACCGCTTCCGAGACCTTGCGCCCGATCCGATCGCCGCGACCATCGACGATCAGGTGCAGCGCCAGGTCGCTCAGGAAGCCGAGGTGCGCGCCTTCTCGGAGCGCGAGGGTCTGCTCTCGCAGCCCGACGGCCTGCAGCGATATCACGTGGCGCCGATGCCGGCCTACCTCGAGCCGATTCGATTCCTCGGCGTCACCGACGACCTCACCGACCAGGACCGGCTCGACCAGGACGGCGTGTCGTACATGCCGCCGCCTCGACCGGACCTGCCCTACTTCTACGCCGCCAACGCCCGCGACCCGCGTCTGGGGATCATCCACGAGGGGGCCCACTACAAGCAGCTCGCGCTGTCATGGGCGAACCCGGATCCGGTACGCCGTCGCTACGTCGATTCCGTGGCGAACGAGGGCATCGCCTTCTACAACGAGGAGCTGATGCTGCTCGCCGGGCTGTTCGACGACGCCCCTCATTCGCAGGAGGTCGTCCACAACTTCAACCGCCTTCGCAGTCTGCGTGTCGTGGTCGATGTGAACCTCGCCACCGGGGTCTTCTCCCTCGACGAGGCGATCGACTTCTTCGTCCGCCTCGTTCCCATGGACGTCGAGACCGCGCGCGAGGAGTGCGCCATGTATCTGGCGACCCCCGGGCTCGCGATGTCGTACCACGTGGGCAAGCAGCAGCTGCTGCGCCTCGTCACCGACGCGATGGTCGCCGAGGGTGAGAGCTTCTCGCTGCAGCGCCTTCACGACCGGGTCTGGCAGAACGGCAACGTGCCCTTCTCGCTGCAGCGCTGGGAGATCCTCGGAGATCGCAGCGACCTCGACGCGATCGAGGCGACCCCCGCGCGGGCGTGATCGAATTGGTATCGAATGTAAGGTGGATTTGGCATTAGGCTTGTCAAAGCCAAACTTCACGCAATGAAGAGTGATTGTTTGCAAAACTGAAACACATGTGGCCGTGCATCGAAACACAGTCGCGGCACGGTGTTCACAACCCCCTTCGGCGCCCGTGCGGAGGGAAAGCCGACGAAACGCATGAGAGGAAACACCATGCACAAAAGATCACGGCTGGCGGTCATCGCCGCAGCCCTCGCGTTGCCCGCGCTCGTTCTGAGCGCGTGCTCCAACCCCGGGGGAGGCGAGACTGACGCATCCGGCGGCGACGACGCCGCAACGGGAGGCACCCTCCGCCTCGCGGGGAACTCCGACGTGCTCTACCTGGATCCCGCGGCGGCCTACTCCGCGCCGGACTATCAGATCCACCGCACCCTCACCCGGACGCTCTTCGCGCACGTCCCCGCCGGCAACGACACCGGCAACACCGAGATCGTGCCCGACCTGGCCCTGGAGATCCCGACCGTCGAGAACGGCGGCATCTCCGAGGACGGCACCGTCTACACCGTCGAACTCCAGGAGGGTGTCGAGTTCGACGCACCGGACGGTGCGCGCGAGATCGTCGCCGAAGACGTCGTGCTCGCCGCGAAGCGCATCTGCAACCCGGTGTCGCCGTCCAACGCCCTCGGCTATTTCACCGACACCATCGTCGGCCTCGACGCGTACTGCGACGGGTTCGCCGAGGTGGAGCCGACCGTCGAGGCGATCCGCGAGTACATCGAGGGCAACGACGTCGAGGGCGTGCGCGCCGTCGACGAGCGCACGGTCGAGTTCACCATCACGCAGCCGGCCGCCGACTTCATCGACATCATGGCCCTCGGCGTCTTCCTCGCGCCGCAGCCGGTCGAGTACCTGGAGTACCTGCCCGACTCCCCGGAGCTGCGCCAGAACATCATCTCCACCGGCCCGTACCGCATCGCCGAGTACGTCCCCGAGGAGAGCTTCACCCTCGAGCGCAACCCGGTGTGGAACGCCGAGCTCGACCCGATCCGCGACGCCAACGTCGACGCGATCGAGATCTCGATGGGTCAGGACGCCGCCGCCGTGCAGCAGCAGCTGGAAGCCGGCACCGTCGACATGCAGTGGGCCGACACGGTCACCCCGACCGCCTCGGTCCCGGCGCTGATCGGTGCGAACGACGAGCGTCTGGTCATCGGCAGCGACGGCGCGATCCGTCCCTACGTGGTGATCAACACCCTCAGCCCGAACGCTGACGGCGCGTACGGCGACACCACGGTGCGTCAGGCGCTGAACTTCGCCATCGACCGCGCCGCGTCGCAGCAGATCCTGGGTGGCCCGGGCCTCGCCGAGGTCGCCACGCAGATCCTTCCGCCCGAGGTTCTGGGCACCGAGCAGGCCAACGTTCTCGACGTGCCCGCCGAGGGTGACACCGAGCGTGCGCAGGAGCTGCTGGAGGAAGCCGGTTACGCCGACGGTCTTCCCGTCAAGCTGCTCTACCGCGAGACCGAGCCCTACGCCTCGCTCGCCACGGCGATGCAGCAGGACCTCGAGGCCGCAGGCTTCCAGGTCGAGATGAAGGTCACCACCCAGAACGCCTTCTACGGCGAGTTCCTGCTCAACCAGGACATCACCGAGGCCGGCGAGTGGGACATCGCCATCGCGGCGTGGAGTGCGGACTACTTCGGTGGGCGCCCCTACCTCGTTCCCATGCTCGACGGCCGCGGCTACGTCGACGGCTCGCCGAACTTCGGCGGCTGGAACAACGAGGAGTTCAACGCCCTCGTCGACGAGGCCCTCGCAGCCGAGAGCCCCGAAGAGGCGAACGAGCTGTGGATCGAGGCCGACGCGGTCGCGACCGAGGATGCGGCCTGGGTGCCGATCGCCTTCGCTCGCACTCCCGTCTTCCACTCGGAGCGGGTCGGCGGGTTCGAGTGGAACGCGTGGACCAACAACGGCGACATGACGAAGGTGTTCCTCAACGAGTGATCGTCGAGGAGCCCTGAGAATCACGAAATGAGAGAGAAGGAGGTGCCACGTGTTGCTGAGCGTCGAGGATCTTGATGTGTCGTTCGACACGGGAGACGGTCGACTACACGCGGTGCGTGGCATCTCCTTCGATCTCGACCGGGGGGAGACCCTCGGTGTGGTCGGAGAGTCCGGTTCGGGCAAGTCCGTCAGTACCCAGGCGATGGTCGGACTCTCCAGCGGCGCGATCGTCTCCGGACGCGCGCTGTTCGAGGGACGCGACCTGCTGACGATGGGTGACGCCGACCTGCGCTCGATCCGAGGGCGCGAGATCGGCATGGTCTTCCAGGACCCGCTGTCGTCGCTGCATCCGCAGTTCCGAGTGGGTGCCCAGATCGCCGAGGCGATCCGGGTTCATGAGCGCACCTCGCCGAAGGCGCTGCGCTCGCGGGTGATCGACGTCCTCGACGAGGTCGGGATCCCGAATCCCGACAAACGCGTGGACGACTACCCGCACCAGTTCTCGGGCGGCATGCGCCAGCGCGTCATGATCGGTCTCGCCCTCGCGCTGCGCCCGTCGCTGCTGATCGCGGACGAGCCGACCACGGCGCTGGATGTCACGGTGCAGGCTCAGCTGCTCGAGCTGATGAACCGTCTCCAGCGCGAGCACGGCACGGCCATCCTGATGATCACCCACGACCTCGGGGTGGTCGCCGGCATCGCCGACCGCGTCATCACGATGTACGGCGGGCGGATCGTCGAGCGCGGCTCGCGCACCGATGTCCTCGCCCAGCCCCACCACCCTTATACGCGGGGTCTGCTCGGCTCCGTCCCCCGGGTCGGCTCGCAGCGCACGGTGCTCCAGGCCATCCCCGGCAACCCGCCGAGCCTGTTGATCGATGAGCCCGGCTGTCCCTTCGCCTCGCGGTGCGCGTTCGCGCACGCCGAGTGCCTCCCGAGATTCCCCGAGGAGAAGCGGATCGCGCCGGGGCACGGATCGGCCTGCGTCCTGCCGGTCGAGAACGCCGGCCCCGTGGTCCTCCCCGTCATCGAAGAGGTCCACGCCGCCGCGAGTGCCGACCGGGAGATCCTCGCCAGGATCGAGGACGTCCGGATCACCTTCCCCGGTGCTCGGAAGGGTGTCCTGGGCCTGAAGTCCGACACGGTCGTCGCCGTCGACGGTGTCAGCCTCGACATCCCGCGCGGTGGGACCCTCGGCATCGTCGGAGAGTCCGGAAGCGGCAAATCGACCCTCGCCCGCGCGCTGACCGGGCTCATCCCGCTCACCAGCGGCCGCGTCGAGTTCGAAGGTCAGGACATCTCCACGATGCGACGCGCCGAGCGGCGCGCGCTTCGTCGGGAAGTGCAGATGGTCTTCCAGGACCCGTACGGATCTCTGAACCAGCAGCGACGGGTCGGATCGATCATCGCCGACCCGCTCGTCATCCACGATCAGACCGACGGCAGGGGACTGCGCCCTCGCGTGCAGGAGCTGATGGAGTTGGTCGGCCTGAACCCCGAGCACTACAACCGCTTCCCGGCCGAATTCTCGGGCGGACAGCGTCAGCGCATCGGCATCGCCCGGGCGCTCGCGCTCAATCCGAAGCTGATCGTCTGCGACGAGCCCGTCTCAGCGCTGGACGTCTCGATCCAGGCGCAGATCCTGAACCTCCTGAGCTCGCTGCAGGACGAGCTCGGACTCACCTACGTCTTCATCGCCCATGACCTCGCCGTCGTGGAGCACATCGCCGATGTGGTGGCCGTCATGTATCGCGGTGTCGTGGTCGAGAAGGGGACGGTGGACGAGATCTACCGTTCACCGAAGGAGGCCTACACCCGTGCGCTTCTCGAGGCCGCACCGCATGTGGATGCCGCTCTGGACGGCGGCGGGATGTTCGCGAAAGGTGGAGAGCGATGAGCGGGCCCGGACCCACAGATGCGCGCGTCGAAGCAGAACGTGAGGAAGAGGCCGAGGCCATCGAGGCGCAGGCGGTCCCGGGCCAGACCCGCCAGACCGCGGTCGTCGCGCGCAGCCCCCTTCAGCTGGTCTGGAGCCGCCTGCGGCGCGACCGCACGGCGATGATCTCAGCCGTCGTCATCCTCCTCGTCATCGTCGCGGCCTTCGCGGCGCCGCTGGTCGCCGCGTGGGTGGGCCACGGTCCGAACGAGCAATTCCGGCAGGAAGGACTCTCGGAGTTCGGGGCTCCCGTCCCCCCGGGGCCGCAGTTCCTCCTCGGCACCGACAACCTTGGTCGCGACGTGCTGGTCCGCCTCGTCTACGGCGCCCAGGTCAGCCTCATCGTCGCCTTCGCGGCGACCATCGGGGCGCTGGGGATCGGCACGCTGGTCGGACTCATCGCCGGGTTCCTCCGCGGCTGGGTCGACACCGTCCTGACGTGGCTGATGGACACGACCCTCAGCCTTCCGCAGCTGCTCTTCGCCATCTCCCTCGTTGCGCTCGTCGGACCGTCGCTGACGACGACCGTCGTGGTGATCGTGCTGTTCTCCTGGGCGCCGATCGCCCGAGTGGTGCGCGGACAGGTGCTGTCGCTGCGCGAACGCGAGTTCGTCGAAGCCGCCCGTTCGCTCGGCGCGTCGAACTGGCGCATCATGCGCGTGGACGTCCTGCCGAACCTGCTCGTGCCGATCCTCGTCTACGGCACCCTCCTGATCCCGCAGGCGATCGTCTTCGAGGCGACCCTGTCGTTCCTCGGCCTCGGCGTCCTGCCTCCGACGGCGACCTGGGGGAACATGCTCTCGATCGCCTCCCAGGGATCGCTCTACACGATCGCTCCATGGCTGGTCATCTTCCCCTCGGCGGCGCTGCTGTCGGTGACCCTCGCCTTCAACCTCCTCGGCGACTCGATCCGCGACGCGCTGGACCCGCGGCAGACGCTCTTCGCCGGACGCCGAGGTCTCGCCCGCCGCCGCGCCGCCAAGCGCGCCGCACGGAAGGCCGCGCACGCATGATCCGGTTCCTCAGCCGCCGGGTGGTCTCCGGCATCCTCACCCTGTTCGCGATCAGCGCGATCATGTTCCTCCTGTTCTATGTCGCGCCCAACGACCCGGCACGCACCATCGCGGGCGTGCAGGCGACGAACGCCCAGGTCGACCAGGTGCGCGAGCGCCTGGGACTGGATCTACCGATCCTCGAGCGCTACGCGATCTACATGGGCGGACTGCTCAGAGGCGACCTCGGGTATTCGTTCTTCAACCAGCAGCCGGTCCTCGACTCGATCGTCGCGCGCCTTCCCGAGACCGCCTCCATCGCGATCGGCGGACTTGCGATGGCGCTGCTGATCGGCATCAGCATCGGCATCGGCGCCGCCCGGCGTCCCGGATCGTTCCGCGACCGGGTGAGCACCGTGTTCGTCCTCAGCGGCCTGAGCGTCCCCACCTTCGTCGTCGGTCTGCTTCTGCTGTACGTCTTCTTCTTCCAGCTCACCGTGCTGGGGCTGCCGCTCTTCCCCGCTGCGGGGTACGTTCCCCTCACCGAGAACCCCTGGGAGTGGGCGCGGCACCTGATCCTCCCGTGGATCACGGTGGGCTTCGTCTCGGCGGCGACCTACGCCCGCCTCACGCGCAGCCAGCTGGCGGGGGTGCTCGGCGAGGACTACATCCGCACCGCCCGCGCCAAGGGCCTGAGCGAGGGCGCCGTGGTCTACCGGCACGGTATGCGCAGCGCGCTGACCCCTGTGGTCACCCAGGTGAGCCTGGACATCGCGGTGCTCATGGGCGGCCTCGTCGTGACCGAGCAGATCTTCGGGATCAACGGCATCGGTCGTCTGGCGATCCAGTCGGTCACCCGCGGTGACCAGCCGGTCATCATCGGAACGATGCTGCTGGCCTCGCTGTTTGTGGTGATCTCGTCGATCCTGGTCGACATCGTGTACGCGCTGCTCGATTCGCGCGTCCGCGTGAAGTGAGATCGAAGAAAGGTCATCATGCTCGATGAGCACACGCGCGCCCTCGCCAAGGGGAAGAACTTCGCCTCCCTGACGACCCTGCGCAAAGACGGATCGCCCACCGCGCAGGTGATGTGGGTCGACTGCGACGACGAGCACATCCTCATCAACACCGAGGTGCACCGTCTGAAGTACCGTCATATGAGACGCGATCCTCGGGTGGCGGTGCTGATCATCGATCACGCGAACCCCTACAGCTACGCCGAGGTGCGCGGCGAGGTGGTCGAGTTCATCCTCGGCGACCGGGCGCGGGCCCACATCGACGAGCTGTCCGAACGGTATTTCGGGCGCCCCTACATCGCCGAGCAGATCGAGAGCGAACGCGTCATCTGCAAGATCCGGCCCTATGCGTGAGCGCGAAGGAGAAGGCATGACCCGTTCGAGCGAGGACCTGGCAGCCGAACTCGGCCCCGACGTCATCCGCTGGCGCAGCGTCGGACCCTCCCGTGGCGGCCGCGTCGTCGCCGTCGCGGGCGATCCTTCCGACCGCTCCCGTTTCTGGATGGGCGCGTGCTCGGGCGGGGTCTGGATGACCGACGATGCCGGCCAGTACTGGAAGCCCATGTCCGACGGCTTCCTCGAGTCCGCCTCGGTCGGGGCGATCGCCGTCGCCGACGCCGATCCGCAGGTGGTCTGGGTGGGAACGGGCGAGTCCTTCGCCCGCAACAACGTCGTGCCCGGTGACGGGGTGTACCGCACCGTCGACGGCGGCCAGACCTGGCAGCACCGGGGGCTGGATGCCACCAAGCACATCTCCAAGGTCCGGGTCGACCCGCGTGACGCCGACGTTGCGTTCGTCGCGGCGCTCGGAGACGTGTTCGGCCCCTCCGCCGAGCGCGGCGTGTACCGCACGCGCGACGGCGGTGACAGCTGGGATCTCGTGCTGCACGTCTCCGAACGCGCCGGGGCCGCCGATCTCGTTCTGGACCCGACGAATCCACGGGTCGTGTACGCCTCCATCTGGCAGATGGTCCGCCACCCCTGGGACATCGTCTCGGGTGGGGAGGACTCGGGCCTGTGGCGATCGCGAGACGGCGGCGACACCTGGGAGCTGATCTCTGACCACCCCGGCTTCGCCTCGGGCCTGCTCGGGCGGATCGGCATCGCGGCCAGCCCGGCGCGCCCCGGTCGGGTGTGGGCGCTGGTCGAGGCGATCGGGGAACAGGGCGGCGTCTATCGATCGGATGACGCGGGCCAGACCTGGTCGCAGGTGTCCACCGAGCGGTCGGTGCAGGGCCGACCTTGGTACTACAGCCACATCATCGCGCACCCCACCGAGGCCGACACCGTGTGGTGCATGAACACCTGGGCCTGGCGTTCGCGCGACGGCGGCCGGACTTTCCAGCAGGTCCAGACCCCGCACGGCGACAACCACGATCTGTGGATCGACCCGAGCGACCCGCAGCGGATGATCAACGGCAACGACGGTGGCGCGTGCGTGAGCGTCAACGGCGGGATGACCTGGTCGTCGATCTACAATCAGCCCACCGCGCAGTTCTACCGGTTCGACGTCGACCACCGGTTCCCGTTCGACCTCTACGCCACCCAGCAGGACAACTCCGGCATCCGCGCGCCCTCGCGGTCGTGGAAGGGGGCCTTGCGCTGGCCCGATTGCCTCGAGCTCGGCGAGGCCGAGGCCGGCGATGTCGCTCTGGATCGCTCCGACCCTCGTTTCGTCATGCTGGGCGGGGCCGGCTTCGGCCACCCCGGTCCGCTGCTGCGCTTCGATCAGGTCACCGAGCAGGCCCGCGACGTGGCCGTGTGGCCGGAGTACTTCATGGGCATCGGCGCGAGCGAGATGAAGCACCGCTTCGGATGGACGTATCCGATCGAGTTCTCGCCGCACGAGCCGAAGGTGCTCTACGTCGGCGGTGAGCGGGTCTTCCGCTCGCCCGACGGCGGGATCACCTGGCAGAGCATCAGCGGCGACCTCACCCGTGACGACCCCGCCAAGCAGCAGCCGACGGGCGGGCCGATCTCGGGGGATTCCACCGGAGCCGAGGTCTACTGCACGATCCACGCCTTCGCCGAGTCGCCGATCACGCCGGGCGAACTGTGGGTCGGGACCGATGACGGACGCGTCCACCTCTCCCGCGACGGCGGCGGCGAATGGACGGAGCTGTTCCCGACGGGTCTGCCGGAGTGGGCGACGGTCACCCGGATCGAGCCCTCCCACCACCGCGCCGGGCGTGCCTACCTCACTGCGCATGCCTACCGGCTGCAAGACCTGCGGCCGCTGGTCTATCGGACGGATGACTTCGGCGCGACGTGGGAGGCGATCGCCACCGGCATCCCCGAGTCGGAGTGGGCGCGCAGCATCCGCGAGGATCCCACGCAGCCCGACCTGCTGTTCCTGGCCACCGAACGGCGGGTGTGGTTCTCGGTCGACCGTGGGAGCACCTGGGCGAGCCTGCGCGGGAACATGCCCTCGGTGCCGGTCTACGACATCAAGGTGCGCGACCACGAACTCATCGCGGGCACGCACGGGCGGGCGTTCTGGATCCTCGACGATCTGGCGCCGCTGCGCGAGATCGCCGCGCTCGCATCCGACGGGCTTCACCTCTTCACCCCGCCGACGGTCTACCGCTATCCCACTCCGGACGGCTTCGACATGCCCGGCGAGGGCACCTGGGTGGGCGGCTTCCCGGGGGTTCCCCTGGGCGGTGCGACCTTCACCCGTCGCCACCTGCCGGACGGCAGTGCCGAGACGGTGTGGCTGGACGGGGGGAAGAACCCGCCGAACGGCGCACAGCTCATCTATCGCCTGCCCGCCGACGTCTCTTCGGTCACGATCGCCATCGCCGACGCCGAGGGCCAGACGCTGCGCACCTTCCGCTCCTCCGTGCCGGAAGACCGGAAACTCCCGCCCGCCGAAGTGCCGTCCACCGACGCCGGCGCGCACGCCTTCCTGTGGGATCTGCGCGTGGAGCCGGCCCTCACCGCGCCGGGTGAGGACGGGCGACGCGGCGTGGTCTACCCCGGTCCCCGTGTGGCGCCAGGGCGCTACACCGTCACGATCACGGCCGACGGCGACAGCCGTGCGCAGGTCGTGGTGGTGCACCGCGACCCCCGCGGCGTGGCCGACGACGACGATCTGCGCGAGCAGTACCGCCTGCTTCTGCGCATCCGGGACTTGCTGCAGCGGGTCGCCGACGGCATCGGCACATCGACGGCCGTGCACGACGTGCTCTCGGGGCTCACACGCCGCCTCGGGGATCATCCGCTCACGGCACGCATCGCCGAGATCGCCGAGGAGGCCGACGCGGTGCGTCGGATCCTCACCAATCCCGACATGAAGGATCACAACGACGCGCTGAAGATGGCGGCGGGCCTCGAGCAGAAGATCGTGCTCCTGCCCGAGATCGTCGTCGAGCTCTCCGACACCCGGCCTGTCCCGGGGGTGTACCAGGTGCTCGACCGCTTCGAGGCCGAGGCCGACGAGGCGCTCCGGCGCCTGGCCGCCCTGCGCGCGGACGGACTGCCGCAGCTCGATGCAGCCCTGCGTGCGGACACCACCGTCCCCTTGCTCGGACTGAGTCTGTAGGAGACTTCTGCGCATGCGTGCCCCCCGCTCCGTCGTCCTGGCGCTCGCCGCCGTGCTCGCCCTCACCGGCTGCGCAACGGGTACCGGTGCCCCCGGGGGCTCCTCGTCGACGGATGGGGCGTCGGCGATGGGGGGAGCCGACCTCGTCGTCTATGTCGGGCGCAACGAAGACCACGTGCGGCCGCTCGTGGAGGAGTTCGAGCGGCGAACCGGGCTCGACGTCGACGCGCGGTACGGCAGCACCGGCGAGCTCGCGACGACCATCCTGCAGGAGGGGGCGTCGTCTCCGGCCGACCTCTTCTTCACGCAGGACCCCGCCTACATCGGCGCGATCTCGGAGGCAGGGCTGCTGAGCCGCCTGCCCGACGATGTTCTTGAGGCCGTCGTCCCCGGGATCGCGGGGAGCGGCGGCGACTGGGTCGGCGTGACGGCTCGACGGCGGGTCCTGGCCTACGACCCCGCGACGACGTCGGCCGATCGGCTTCCGGACACGATCTCGGAGCTCGTGGAAGAGCCGTGGCGGGGGCGGGTGGGGCTCGCGCCCACCCACAGCTCCTTCGTCTCGTTCGTGGCGGCTCTTGTGGCGATCCGCGGCGAGGGCGAGGCGCTCGCCTGGCTCGAGGGCATCGCCGCCAACGATCCCCAGATCTTCGACGGCAACGAGGAGCAGCTGCGAGCGATCGCGGCGGGAGATCTGGATGTGGGTCTGGTGAACCACTACTACGTCCACCGGCTGCGGGCCGAGGACCCCGCCTTCTCGGTGCGGAACCACTCCTTCGCCGCGGGCGACGCCGGCGACGTGCTGATGCCGACCGCGATCGGCCGCCTGACCGGCGGAGCGCATCCCGATGCTGCCGTGGAGTTCATCCGGTTCCTCCTCGGAGACCAGGCGCAGCGCCACTTCCTCGCGGAGGTCGGCGAGTACCCGCTCGTGCCCGGCATCGGAACGCCCGAGGGCGAGCGGCCGCTCGATCCGGAGCTCATCGCCGCCATGAACCTCGCCGAGGTGGCCGGCAACCTGGATGCCGCCACCGACCTGATCGCACGGGCGGGCCTGATCTGACCGGTGTGAGACCGGCGACGTCGAGCCCGGTGGAGCGCGGCGGCACGGCGACGAGCAGGGGCCGAGTCGCGATGATCATCGCTGTGCTCGTGGTCCTCGGACTCAGCGTTCCGCCGCTCGTCGTCCTCGTGGTCCAGGGCGTGGTGGGAATGGGAGCTGAGACCGTCCCTCCGGCACGCCTGCTGGTGCTCCTGGGGAACACCCTCCTGCTCGCCGCCCTCGTCGTCGTCCTCTCCCTGCCCGTCGGCACGGCCACGGCGTGGCTGACGGTGCGCACGACCCTCGCGGGCCGGCGGGTGTGGGCGACGGTGATCACGATCCCCCTCGTGCTTCCCGCCTACGTCGTCGCGGTCGCCCTGTCGGGCATGTTCGGCGGAGACGGGCTTCTCACCGACCTTCTCCGCCCCTGGGGGATCTCCCGCCTGCCGCCCGCCGCGGGGCTCTGGGCGGCGACACTGTGCCTCACGATCGTGGCGGTGCCGGTCGTCCACACCCTGGCCACCGTCGCGCTCTCGAGAATGGACCCGGCGCTAGAAGAGACCGCTCGCCTCCTCGGCCAGAGTGGCCCGAGGCTGTTCCTCCGCGTCATCCTCCCGCAACTGCGCGGCACTCTCGCCCTCGCCGCCTGCGTGGTCGCGCTGTACGTCATCTCCGACTTCGGCGCGGTGTCGATGCTGCGCTACGAGACCTTCACCCGGGCGATCTACGCTCAATTCCGCGGGCGCGTCGAGGTCGGCCCGGCCTTCGCGCTGTGCCTCACCCTGGTTCTGGTCTCGGGCGTGCTCATCGCCGGTCAGGTGCTGCTGCGCGGCCGGCACGGCGCCGGAGCCGCCCACTCCCGGCCGGCCGCCGTCTCGCAGCTCGGGTCGCTCGGCACGGCGATCGCGTCGACGCTCCTCGGACTGCTCGTGCTCTTCTCGACCGTGCTCCCCGTGACGACGCTGGCAACCTGGGCGCTGCGGGGACTCGCGGCGGGGGCGCGGCCCGGCCCGGTCTTGGAGGAGGCGGTGAACGCTTTCGGTCTGGCGGTTCTGGCGGGTGCGGTCACGACGCTCCTGGCGTTCCCGATCGCCCTGGCGGCGCGAAGGCGCAGCAGATTCACACGGGTGGTGGAGGGCGTGCCGTGGATCACCCATTCCCTGCCGCACCTTGCGGTGGGCCTGGCGATCCTGGTCCTCTCCATCGCCGGTCCGGCGGCGCTCTACCAGTCCCGCACCACGCTGGTCCTCGCGTACGCCGCCCTGTTCCTCCCCCTGGCGATCGCTCCGCTCTCCGAGGCGCTGCGCGGCATCGACGAACGGCTCCTCGACGTCTCCCGGTCTCTCGGACGGAGTGAGATGCGCACCCTCGTCGGCGTCGTCCTGCCACTGGTCCGACCTGCGATCCTGACCGGGGCGGCGCTGGTGTTCTTCGCGACGCTGCACGAGCTGCCCGTGACGCTGCTGCTGCGTCCGACGGGGTCGGAGACGCTCGCGGTGCGCCTGTGGGGTGCGATGATCGAGGGGCAGTACACCACTGCCAGCATCGCCGCACTCCTCATGGTCGTCATCAGTGTCCCCCTCCTCGCGCTGCACGCGCGGTCGCAGGTGCGTGTGAGCGTGGCGTCGTGAGCGTCGCAGCGCTCGACGCGCGCGCACTGGTCCGCCGCTTCGGCGACGTCGTCGCCGTCGATCACGTCGATCTCACGGTCCGGCAGGGCGAGCTGGTCGCCCTTCTGGGACCGTCGGGTTGCGGGAAGACCTCGATCCTGCGCCTGGTCGCCGGCCTCGACCGCGGAGAGGGGACTGTCGACATCGCCGGGGTGCGCATGAGCGGGGGTGCGCGGTTCGTGCCGCCCGAGGCGCGCGGGGTCGGGCTGGTCTTTCAGGACAGCGTCCTCTTCCCTCACCTCGACGTCGCCGGCAACGCCGCGTTCGGACTGCGTGGGGCTGATCGCATGGCGCAGGCGGGTCGCATCCTCGACCTCCTGGGCATCGCGCACCTGGCGGCGAGGATGCCGTCGGAGATCAGCGGCGGCGAGCAGCAGCGGGTGGCCCTGGCGAGGACTCTGGCGGCGCGGCCCGCGCTGGTGCTTCTGGACGAGCCCTTCTCGCACCTCGATGCGAGCCTGCGCGAACACGTTCGCGACGAGACCGTCGCGGCGCTGCGCCGCACCGGGACGTCTGCGCTCATGGTCACCCACGATCAGGGCGAGGCGCTCGCCGTCGCCGATCGCGTGGTGGTGATGGGGGCCGGCCGGGTCCACCAGGCAGGGCATCCCGCCGAGGTCTACCGGCGCCCGGCCGACCGTTTCACCGCCGAGTTCGTCGGACGATCCACCCTTCTGCCTGCGCGGGTGACACGGCCGGGCGTCGCCGTCACCCCGCTCGGCCACGTCGCCGTCGACCCCGAGACACCGCCGGGCGCGCGTCTGGCGGTGCTCCGGCCCGAGTCGGTGTCGCTCACCGATCCGGCCGCCGGTCTCGGCGCAACGGTCGTCCGCGTCTCATTCCGGGGGGCCGACCGACTGGTGCGGATCGCCCTTCCGGGCGGGGGCGAGATCGAGGCCGTGACGACAGCCGACCTCGGTCCCGGTGATCGGGTCGGTGTGGTCGTCGAGGGAGTGGTCGCGACCGTCGCGGATGACGGAGCCGCCGCTCACCTCACGCCGCGGGCGGCGGATTCGCGGGAACCGGAAGCAAGCGCGCGGCGCTGATGAGCTCGGCGCCGGCGGCGGCGATCACCTGGGTGTCCACGGCCACGGCGACGCTGGTGTACCCCCGGCCGATGAGGTTCTCGGCGGCTGCCAGACTCCCCGCGAAAGCGCCCGCCACCGTGCCCGCCCGGCGGCATGCAGCAACGACGGTGTCGAGCGGATTGCCGGGCGACCGGTCGGCGAGGAGATCGCCGACCGTGGTGCCCAGGGCCAGGGCGAGGTCGAACGGGCCGACGAACACCTCATCCACCCCGGGGGCGGCGGCGATCACCTCCACGTCGGCCACGGCGCGGGCGGTCTCGACCATGACGGCACACCAGACGGCTTCATTCGCCGTCACCGGGTCGATCGTCGGTTCGCCCCGGTAGGCCGCGAGGGGACCCCACGAGCGCTCTCCGAGCGGGGGATACCGACTGGCGCGAGCCGCCGCGATCGCCTCGTCGCCGCTCTGGACCATCGGCACGATCACCCCGCGCGCCCCGGCGTCGAGGGCGCGACCGATGAGAGCGGGGGAGTTGTGCGAAACGCGGACATGCACCGGAACCCGTGCGGCGCCGGGGATGGCCGCGATCAGGGTGGCGTCGTCGTACAGGCCGTGCTGCCCGTCGAGCACGAGCAGATCGGCGCCGATCCCGGCGAGGAGGGATGCCGCGGCGGGGACGCCGAGCATCGACCAGGCGGCGAGGCGCACCGGGGAGGGGGAGGAGGTCACGGGCCGACTCTACTGAGGCGCCGTCATCGGCGTCACGCCGGCCAGATCCTCCCGGCGGGGGCGGACATCGGCGAGGGGGTTGTCGAAATGCTGCAGCAGGGAGGCCAGACGCATCATGGCGCGGTCGCGCTCGCGCACGTTGTCCTCCCATGCCGGATGCGGCAGGCGCTGCTCGATGGTCGAGGCCACGTGTTCGATGGTGTCGGGGTTCCAGGGGTTGTCGCCGCCGCGCTCGACCGCGATACGGGCGTACACCGGCCCGAGGACCTCGGCGTGGCGGCGCAGCCCGCCCCGCGTGTTGAGCTCACTCGTCGTGAAGGGGCCGATCACCGACCAGCGAAGGCCCAGGCCTTCCCGCACGAGGGTGTCGATGTCTTCCGCCGACACCACGCCGTCACGGACGAGGCAGTAGGCCTCGCGGAGCATCGCGGCCTGCAGGCGATTGAAGGCGAACCCCTCGATCTCGCGGCCGAGCACGATCGGTGTCAGCCGTGCGCGCAGCAGGAGCGCCCGTGCGGTGGCGACGGTGCTCGCGGCGGTGAAGGGCGCGGGGACGACCTCGGCCACGCGGAGGAAGTACGGGGGATTGGCGGGATGGACGACGAGACACCGCTCTCGTCTGGCCAGGCCCGCGGCGAAGGCCGAGGCCGTGATCGTCGAGGTCGAGCTCGCCAGCACCACTCGGGGATCGGTCAGCGCATCGAGCTGGGCGAAGAGGCTCTGTTTGACGCCGAGGTCTTCGATCACGCATTCCTGCACGAAATGGGCCCCGCTCACCGCGGCCTCGAGGCTCTCGAGCACCTCCACCCGCTTCAGCACCGTGGCGACCGGCTCATCCAGGAGCCCTGCTCCCGACAGCTCGCCGAGCATGTGCGCCACCTCGTCCATCGCGGCTCTGCGCACCCCGGGCGCGGCTTCGAAGATGCGCACACGGATTCCTGCGGAGGCGAAGATGATCGTCCAGGCGATGCCGATGCTGCCGGCGCCGATCACCGCCACGGTGTCGGCGACGGACGCCGCGGCGTCGGGTCGAGCGGGCGGGGGTGAGGTCATATCGGCATCCGATCCGAGGTGGCGTTCTAGGCGGTGATCGAAGACGGTCACCGGATGTACGAGGCTCCGTTGAGGTCGATCGTCGAGCCGGTGAGGCTCGGGCATCGATCCGAGGCGAGGAAAGCGGCGAGCTCGGCGACCTCCGAGGGGTGGACGTGGTCACCCATCGCCAGGCCGTCGGCGACGGCGTCGATCTGCGCGGCGTCCAGGTCGGCGGTGCCCATCCCGGCACCCACGACGCCGGGCGCGATCGTGTAGACCCGCACACCCGACCGCGCATGGGCGCGAGCGAGTGTCTGGGCGAAATTGCGCAGGGCCGCCTTCGAGGCGGCGTAGGCGCCGAGATCGGGGATGCGGCTGCCCTGCAGTGCCGCCCAGCTGGAGATCGCGATGATGGTTCCCGAACCGCGGGCGGACATCGTCGCCGCTGCTTCCCGCATGAGCGTGGCCGCGGCCACGACGTTGACCTGGAGCGACAGGTGCCAGCCTCGGTCCCAGATCCCGTCCTCGCCGTCGAGGGGCGTGGGAGTGAGGGCCGCGGCGTTGACGACGACGGTGTCGATGGTCGACACCTCGCATGCGCGCCGCCAGAGGGAGCGGGCGGCCTCGGCGGTGTCGAGATCGGCGTGGAGCAGAGCGCGACGCGACGCAGGAATCCCGGCGAGGGCGGCCTCGGCCTCGGAGGGCCGACTGCGGTAGGTGCCGATGAGCCGGGCGCCCTCGCGGCCGAACGTCGTGGCGGTGGCGGCTCCGAGAGCCCCGGATACTCCGGTGATGAGGGCGGTGCGTCCCGCGAGCGTCGTCATGGCGTTCTCAGAGCATTCCGCCGTCGACGGGGAGGAGGTGCCCCGTGATGGCCCGCGAGAGCGGGGAAGAGAGGAAGACGGCCGCGTCAGCGACATCCTGCTCCTCTGCGAGCCGACCCAGCGCGGTCAGCTCCGCCGCCTTGGCCAGCGCCTCGGTGCGGGAGAGGCCCGTGGTCGCCGCGCGGCCGTCGACGCGGGAGAGGAGGGCGGCGGTGGCCACGGGGCCGGGTGCGATCGCATTGACTCTGATGCCGCGGGGGCCGAGCGCCATCGCCGCCGACCGCACGACGCCCAGCACGGCGTGCTTGCTCGCAACATAGGACAGCAGGTGGGGATCGCCGCGCCAGGAGTTGAGGGATCCGATCGCGACGATCGTCGATCCCGGCGGCATGTCGGGCGAGACCGCGGCGATCGTGGTGACGACGCCTGTGACGTTGACGGCCATCACCCGGTCGAAGTCCTTCAGATCCACCTGATCGGGGGTGTGCCAGGACGGGACGATCCCCGCGGCGGCGACGAGACCGTCGAAGGGTCCGCATTCCTCGGCGAGGGCCCGGATCGCCTCACGCGTCCCGCGCTCGTCGGTCAGGTCGGCCTGCGCTGAGGGCCAGGTGGAGACGACGTCTGGTTCCGGGGCGAGCAGATCGACGACCGCACCGGTGGCGCCCGCCGCCGCCAACGCCTCGACCACGGCGGCGCCCAGGCCACGCGCTCCGCCCGTCACGAGGAATCGGCGGCCGGAAAGCAAGGTCGGCGCCATCGCCGCTGCGGGCGATGCGCCGGAGGAGAGATCGTCCTGTGCCACCTGTCTGCCTTTGTTTCGTTGTCAGTAACGTACGTTATGCGAACGAAGTATCGCAATCCGAACAGTTCTGTGCGTATTGCGGACAAGTGTTCGTTGTGCAAACATCACTCCACAACGACAGTCGGGGAAGAAGAGATGCACGGGACAGATTTCCGATTCGGAACGCTGCTGGGGGTCGACCACATCGGGGTCGGGGTCTCCGACATGGCGGCGTCGCTGGCCTTCTACGCCCAGCTCGGCTTCATCGACGTGGCCTTCGACTACACCGGCGAGCTCCCCGGGATGTCTCCTCTCACCGGGCACGCGAGCACACGCGCGCGCGTGGCCTATCTGCGCTCGAGCCAGCCGACCGTGCTGGGTCGATCGGGGATCAAGCTGGTCCAGATCCTCGACCGCCCCCAGCCCCCGCTTCCGGATGGATTCGCGTATGGCGAGCCGGGCATCTGCGAGGTCTGCATCCACGTCCAGTCCTACGAGGAGTTCCACGACAAGCTCGTGGCCGCGGGGCACCGCGTCCTGATGGAGCCGAACGACCAGGTCCTCGAGCCCTACGACACCCACTGCGGCCTGTCGTACGTCGAAGACCCCGACGGGGCCAAACTCGAGTTCATCGAGTGGCGATCCCTCGAAGCGGGCTGGCCCTACCCCGACGGCCCCCAAGGGGTCAATCACGTCGCCTTCGGCGTCGGCAGCGCCGACCGGACCGAGGAGTTCTACCGCAAGCTCGGCTTCACCGCGAAGCTCTTCGACATGGCCGGCATCAACGAGCCGATGAATCAGTGGTTCCTCGACGTCGGCCGCCAGCCGCCCAGCCAGCGGATGATGATGCTGATGAGCCCGCACGGCGGCTCGCTCGAGCCCGTCGAGCAGACCCCCGCCGGTCCGGACATGCGGGGGGAGTGGGGGCACCTCGGCACCTTCGAATTCGCGATCGGTGCGCGCAACCTCGACCTCGCCGTCGACCATCTCGGATCGATCGGCGTCGAGCTCGTCGGCGAACCCGCGGAGATCGCCCTCGATGACCATCGCTCGTGGCGCTACGCCTACTTCCGCGACCCGGACGACCTCTACGTGTCGGTCACGGAGGTGCGGGCGTGAGCACGCGCACAGCCACGGTGGACGAGGTCACGTCGCACGCTCTCCCGATCATCCAACTCCAGAAGATCAACAAATCCTTCGGCAAGACGCAGGTGCTGTTCGACATCGACCTCACGATCGAGCGGGGTCAGCACGTCGTGCTGTTCGGCCCGTCCGGGTCGGGCAA